>NZ_JBEVAL010000091.1:0-9483 GCF_051297115.1 Meiothermus cerbereus | reverse complement strand
CTCCACCAATCCCATGCCCCTCTATCGCTGGCTTAGTGGATGTATATGATAAAAGCCTGTCGGGTTGAATCTGAAGCCTGGAACGCAGGACCTTCTGGTAACTTTAGAAAACAGCGGTTCCGTCAAAGTGGCTAAGGTGCTCAAAAACGCGAGCGTGAGCAGCGGGGGTAGCACCAGCACCAGCCTAGCCCCCAGCGACCAGCTTGCTCCGGTCAGCCTGACCTTGCCCACGCCTCCCACAGGTTATACGAGTTTCCCAGGTGCACTTGTTTTCTACCTGAGCTCGAGCAACACCGGCGGTGGGGGAGTAAACGCCTCGCCCACCAGCTACCGGCCCGTGAGCGGGTTTGGCGGCGGGGATCGCTACGCGGCTCTGGTTCAGGCCAGTGCTACCAACGCCTCGCTGCTGAGCATCCAGATCTTTAGCACCGGTAGCCCTAGCCTGAGCTACCCCGCTTCCTGGTCCCCCGGTAGCCTCAGCGTGAACCAGCTGGCTCACCCCAACGTAAGCGGCCTTTCCCGGAACGATAGTGGCCTGCAAGGCTACCGGCTATACCTTCAGCTAGCAGCGCAGCTCTACTACACGGCTACCCTCAGCAAAAGCTGGCTGGGAAACACCTCGAGCTATGCCCTGCCTGATCTCTCGGCATCCAGTCTGCTGGGGTACACCCCTCCCACCGGATCGGGCAGTTTTGAGGTTTCTGCGATCCTGAGCAACAAGAGCCTGTTCGCCCTCGACTTTAATGACCCTAGTGCTTTTCAGGCCGGCGACTATTACCGTGTTGCTACTGCTGAAACCAACAGCTACAACATAGGTGGTGGCTCCATCAACCTCCCCTAAGCCATGCCAGCCTGGATATTAGACTTAGGTGGCTACAGCGTGCTGTATAGCGATGAGGTTCTGCATGCGCAGATGGTTCTGGTTTGCGGTGCTGTTGATCGGGGCCTGTACCCCTACGGGCCCCAGCCTGAGCCTTTCCCCCAGCCGCGCCGCGCTGGGGGAGGAGGTGGAGGCCCGGCTGGGCGGGATGAGTGCGGAGGGAGCCCAGGTTTTTGTGGGTGGGGCCCCCGCCACGGTGACGATGCGTGAGGGAAACACGCTGCGCTTCCAGGTGCCGAATGTTGCCGGCGGCCCCCAGACCGTGCGGGTGGTGCAGGGCACTCAAGAGGCACGGGCCAGCCTGAATGTGCTGGGGCAGGTGGCCCCTGACCGGGTGCTGCTGCGGCTGCCACCGGGCCAGACCCCGCGCCTGCCCGCTGGCTTTACCCTGATCCGAAGTGACGACTTGCAGGCCTGCGGCTTTGCCCTGGCCGAGCTGGGCTACACCGGGGAGACCCTGGGGCGCGCGCTGGAGGAGCTGGAAGCCCAGGACCCTGCCTACAAAGCCGACCCCGAGAGCCTGTGGAGCCTGGGAAGCTGGGGCGGCGAGGCCATCGGGGCCATCGGGGCCTATCAGGCGCACAACCGTGGTCGGGGCGGGCGGGGGGTGCAGGTGGCGGTGCTCGACACCGGAGTGGATGCGGTTATCCCCCAGCTTCTCGGTTACGACTTCGTGGAGGAGGACGCCATACCCCAGGACGCCTTCCCCGGGGGGCATGGTACCGGGGCGGCGGGGCTGGTCAGGGAGGTGGCCCCGGAGGCCGGGATCCTTCCCGTGCGGGTCTGCGACGAAAACGGGGTCTGCCGCGCGAGCCGCGTGGTGCGGGGGGTGTGCTGGGTGGTGGCAAACCGCCAGGGGCCCACGGTTCTGAACCTGAGCCTGGGGGGCGACACCCCGGTGGAGGCCCTGAGGCTGGCCCTGGAGGCGGCCCTCTCCCAGGGCATTCCCGTGGCTGCCGCGGCGGGCAACCAGGGGAATCAGGGAAGCCCAGCCCATTACCCCGCAGCCCTCAATCTGCCGGGGTTGGTGGCGGTGGGGGCGCTGGATAGGGACCTCAGCCCGGCCCCCTACAGCACCCGGGGGGCTTACGTGGACATCTCGGCCCCGGGTACCGAACTGGAGTGCGTGACCCCGGGGGGTGGGCAGGGCCCCTGCACGGGCACCTCCTTCGCCACCCCCCTGGTGGCCGGGGCCATGGCCCTTTGGTTGGAAGCCCAGCCCACCCTCACCCCGGCCCAGCTTCAGCAGCACCTAGAGGCGAACGCCAAGCCCCTGCCCTTTCCCCCGCAGGAGGTGGGGAAGGGGATGCTGGATCTCTCCCAGAAGCCTTGAGGCTCTGCCTACCAAGCCCCCGGCGGAAGACCCTCCGGGGGCTGTATTTTTGCCCGGGGCGTTAATCCGCTATTCAGGGACAGTTAAGGGGTGTTTTGCTACCCTCTCGCCAGAGATGCTCAAGGGAAACAGTCAACCCAGAAACTTGCCCCGGGCCTCTCTAAGGAGATCAGCTATGAAGAAGTGGACGGCTTTAGGTCTTTTGGCGGCCCTGCTCCTGGTGGGGTGTGGGGGGATTAATGCGAACTTGAACCCAATGCAACAAATGCTCCAAGCGGAAGACGGGCTAAAGGCCGCCGCGCTCTCGTTGGCAGACGAAGCGGAGGGTTTGTTTGCCGAGGTGCTCCCAACCACCCTTCAGGGACTGGCCCCCCAGACCGAGGATACCCGGGCGCTCACCCTTGTGCAGGACGGGGATGGTATAACCATCCTGGTTTCTCTGAAGAGGGTGGGGGTGCCCAGCCAGCCATCCAGCCTTCCCGGTAGCCCCCTTGGGCTGACCATAAAATGCGCGAGTTCACCGCCCCGGTTTTGTGGTGGAAGAGCAAAGAAAATTTCCTTGGACGGGGAAACCCAAGGGTACCGTGTGGTCTGGTACGGGGAAGGGAGGGGTGGATCTCGGCAGTCTGAATCCGTTCCTCTTACCCTCACAACAGCCGAAACATCGGGAAGCGCCACTGCCAGGCAAAGGTGGAGCTACAACAAAATCGGGTTGGGTGGCTTCTGGGCCGATGCGCTGATACAATGGCCTGGCATTGAGGCTCACCTGCAATTTCCCTTGCCATCCATCCCTGGGCAAACGCTTGTCGGCTCTCTGGACCCTACCCCCTTTGAGGAGGCCTTGCGTCGGGCCTGCTGCGGCTTGCCCAAGCCCTTTGAGCCCTTTGAGGTGGACTGGCCCCCTGCGATTTTGCTCCGTGAGGACATCGTCCTAGCCTTCCTGCCTTATCGTAATCCCAGGCTCAGGGAAGCCCTGTCCGTGGAGGGGCTTTTGAACCAGCCCCTGGGCATCGCTTACTTGCGGGTGGCGAGCGAGGGGAAGCTCACAAGGGCCGATGCCGCCAGATTGGTGGAGATCAAACTGGTCCGGGAGGAACCTGATTACTACTTGGTGGTTACAGACCTCAAAGACCCCACCCGCACCAGGCGTGTTAGCGTGGGCGAGGTGGGGTGGTGTGACGGGTGCTTTGGCCAGGACCCGCCTCCTCGCTACCTTGGGATAGAGGACCGCCTGACGGATGAGCCCCTTCTTCACCTTCAGGTTGGAAACCTGCTTCTTAGGGGTATAGAAAAGAAGGACATTCGCCGTAGCATGAGGTGATCCATGGCAAAGCACCTTTCCGCCTTTCCCCTGTTTGTAATCCTCCTTTCAGCCTGCACGGGGCCCCAAATGCTCTGCACCACGCCCACCTGTCCTGTCGCCCACTGGCCTATGAACGAAGGGAATGGGGCGACCCAGGTGCAGGACGTGGTGACCAACCCCATCTTTAACCACGGCCTACCCAAGCCCGGGCCTGTTGCGGCCTGGCCTGGCTTTACCGGGCCCACCTCGGTTACCGGCCATATGAACGGGGCTCTCTACTTCCCGGGTAACGGAGCTACCTATGTGGAGGTGCCCTCCACCCCCGACCTCAACCTGGGCTATGGGAGCTTCTACCTCGAGGCCTATGTGGCCCCCGTTCAGTGCGGGGCCAATGCCTATTACCCCATCCTGGACAAGTGGGACGCTACGGGGCAAAACGGCTACACCTTCTACCTGGAAGGGGTAGGGCCCGGGCAGGTGCGGGCAGCCCTCAGGCTTGGTGGCGCGACCTTTACCTCCAGCACAAACTTTGCCGCCAACTTCCAGCCCCCCGCCACGGGCACCTGGACCAAGGTGGCGGTCAAGGTGGACGGGGGAAACGGCGCCTTCTACGTGAACGGAAACCCGGCTGGCACCTTCACCGCCCCTTCCGGGAGCACCTCCAACACCCTTCCCCTCTGGCTTGGAGCCCTGCACACCCCGCCCAGTGGGCTTTTCCACTGCGAAATCGGGTTGGATGAGGTGAGGATTGATAAAATCAACCCCACCTTCAGCACGCCGTAAGGAGGAAACCATGAAAGGCCTGAAGCTCTTTGCCCCCCTTTTCTTGGCTCTGGCCGCTTGCAGCGGCGGCCCCCAGACCCTGAACGTGAGCCTGGTGGACGGCCTTGGTGAGCCCCTTCAGCCCCTGGCTGCGGCCTGGCGCTTGGGTCCACCCCCTTCTACCTCCGGGCTTCCCTGGAATGTTCTTCCTACCGGCCAGTCCAGCTGGTCCATCTCCATTCCTTCAGGAGCCCGCTTCCAAGTTGCCTTTCGTTGCCCGGATGTGGGTACTACTCAGTTCTACGTGAGCCTGGACCTGATGCGGGGTGAGCTGGGCTCCAACCTTGTGGTGCGCTGCCCTTCGGCCTACGCCAGCCCTACAGCAACTGTGAATGGAGGTGTAAACCCTTCCCTAAGCTCTGGCACCGCTTTCTCGGCCAGGCAAACAGCGGCAGTTACCAACAGCATATTCGGAACGTCATATTCCTTGGCTGCGCCAATAGGACCGGGGCGGGAAGTGGCTGTTCTTGGGGTTTCATCGGGAAATACTTACTTCGGTCGGACTGGCCTTGTGAATATCCCACCTGGTGCAGGTTCCTTCAATGTTCTTTCCGTCCCAGCAAGTACCCTGAACGTCACGGCGTCTCATTCTTCTTCCTACGCGGGCTTGGTCCTTAACTCCTCGGTCCCTGTGAACCTCGCCACCTGGGGGAATGGGTCTCAGTCCGTGGCCCGTCCCACCAACCTGGTTGCGGGAGACCTCTTCCAGTTCTGGACCTGCCACGGCCCCCCGTTTGCCCGGTGTTGCGGTATCCTACGCAAGGATGCCCTGGATCCCATGGTGGCCCCCGGAAGTAACTTCTTCCTCCCTGTGGTGCCCAACCTATTCCTCACGGTTAACCAGACCCATAGCGCCAATAGCCTTCCTACGTTTACCTTTTCCACCACCGGCTCTTCCAGTACAGGACTGAGCCCTTTGGGCCATGCCCTCTTCCTGGCGGAACCGGGGGTACGCTACTGGCGGCACTTTGTGAGCGCCGGGGCACTGGGGGGTGCCGCTAACTACTATGTGGACGTGGAAAGCGCTTCGGGGTTTAGCGGTATCATCCCTGGCTCGGGGGCATCCGTTCAGCTAAATGCGACGATCTTCTTCGGTGACAAGCCGCTGGGCGCCCTTTTTGCCGCCAGGCCCATTCCTGAGGAAACCCATACGGCCCATACCCTTTTCCTGGACCGGATGCTGCCGGTGCGTTTGGAGGCTTTCTTCTTCTCATCTTCTTTTACCTGGTGAGGGTTTCACCTGAAGGCTTTGCTGCCTGTTGCCGCAGGCAATTGCCTGCGGTAGCATTTTTGGAACATGGCCATAGAACTCTCCGAGCTAAGGCGGGCGGTAGACGCGGCAATGGGCCGTCGCCCTGGAAGCTTGTTGCTGAAGAACGCCCGGCTGGTCAATGTGTTCAGCCTGTCGCTTCAGCACACCCACATCCTGCTGGCCGGGCGGCTGGTGGCGGCGGTGGGCCTCGAGTACGCCCAGGCCGAGGCCGAGCAGGTAATTGACCTCGAGGGCCGCTGGGTAGCGCCGGGGCTCATTGATGGGCACGTGCACCTCGAGTCCTCCCTGGTCTCGCCTGCCGAGTATGCCCGTGTGGTGGTGCCAAAAGGGGTTACGGGGGTGGTGACCGACCCCCACGAGATTGGCAACGTGGCCGGGGTGGCGGGCATCGAGTGGCTGATGGAGGCCAGCGAGGGGCTGCCACTCGAGGTCTGGGTCACGGTGCCCTCCTCGGTGCCGTCCACACCGCTCGAGACCAGTGGCGCGAGGCTGGGCCTGGCCGAGATAGAGCGGCTGCTGGCGCATCCTAGGGTGGTGGGGGTGGCCGAGCTGATGAGCTTTCCGGCCATTCTGGCCGCCGAGGACGGCGAGCTGGAGAAGGTCATCCTGGCCGAGCGCCTGCGCAAGTCGCCCGAGGGCCATGCCCCTACCCTGACCGGGCCAGCCCTGCAGGGCTACCTGGCTACCGGCATCGCCTCCGACCACGAGAGCACCACCCTGGAGGAAGGCAGGGCCAAGCTCGAGGCCGGCTGCTTCCTGATGGTGCGGGAAGGCTCAACCACGCGGAACCTGGCGGCCCTGGCGCCGCTCCTGCGCCCCGAGCACGCCGACCGGGTGGGCCTGGTAACCGACGACCGGCTGCCCTCCGATCTCCTGCGGGAGGGTGGCCTGGACTTCCTGGTGCGCAAGGCCATCGCGCTGGGGGTAGACCCCGCCTATGCCGTGCGGGCCGGGAGTTGGAATGTGGCCCGCCACTTTAGGCTGGCCCGGCGGGGGGCGGTGGCACCGGGGTTCCAGGCCGACCTGGTGGTGCTGGACGACCTGCCCAGTTTCAGTGTGGCCCAGGTGTATCAGCGCGGCAGGCTGGTGGCCGAACGGGGCCGGATGTGTGTGGAACTGCCCAAAACCAGGGTCTCGCCGGCGGTCTCCAGTACCGTTCGGCTGCCCGCCCTACAACCCTCAGACCTGCGAATTCCAGCAGGAGTGGGGAAGGTGCGGGTGGTGCGGGCTATTGCCCACCAGGTGCTGACCGCTGAGGAACACACCGAGCCCACCATTCGCGGTGGGGAAGTGGTGGCCGACCCCAGCCGCGACCTGGCCAAGCTGGTCTGCCTCGAGCGCTACGGCAAGAATGGCCAGATCGGCAAGGGCCTGGTAACCGCTTTTGGCCTGCAAAAAGGGGCCCTGGCCTGCACGGTGGGCCACGACCACCACAACCTGATGGCGGTGGGGGTCTCGGATGCCGATATTGTCACAGCAGCCAGAAGGCTCGAGGCCCTGGGCGGGGGCATGGTTGCCGTGGCCGAGGGCCAGGTGCTGGCCGAGCTGGCCCTGCCCATTGCGGGCCTGATGACCGATGAGCCGCTGGAGGCAGTGGACGCCAAACTGCAGGCCCTCGAGGCCGCCGCAAAGGCCCTTGGGGTAAACCTGCCCGACCCCTACATGGTGCTTTCCTTCCTGGGCCTGGCGGTGATCCCTGAGCTGCGCCTGACCGACTTTGGCCTGGTGGATGTGCGGCAGGGGGCGGTGGTGGGGCTCTTTGTAGAATAGCTTGCTATGACCGTCATCCTACGCGGCCTGATCGTTCACACGCCCAAGAACCCTTTCCAAGAAACCCAGGCCCTGCAGGCTTTTTCCGATGGGGGGCTGGCTTTTCGTGCTGGGCGGATTGTCGCGCTGGGAAGTTTTTCCGAGGTGCTGGCCCAGTTCCCGGATGCCCAGGTGCACGACTGCCGGGAGGGGGTACTTTTGCCAGGGTTGGTGGATACCCATGTGCACTACCCCCAGGCCCGGGTGATTGGGGCCATGGGCTACTCGCTTTTGGACTGGCTCGAGCAGCGCACCCTGCCCTTAGAGGCCAGGCTTTCCGATAACCGGCTGGCCCGCGAGCTGGCCCGCGAGTTTGTCCAGCTCCTTTTGCGCAACGGAACCACCACCGCCCTGGTCTTCGGCTCGCACTTTCAGGGGGCCACCGCCAACCTGTTTGGGGCCGCTGAGGACGTGGGCCTGCGGATGATCGCCGGGCAGGTTTGCTCCGACCGGATGCTCCTGCCCGAACTCCACACCACCCCCGAAAAGAGCTACGCCGAGCAGAAGATGCTGATCCAGCGCTTTCATGGCCGGGGAAAGCTGCGCTACGCAGTTACGCCGCGCTTTTCGCTTTCGGCCTCGGAAGCCCTGCTGGAAGTCTGCCAGACCCTGCTGCAAGAGCACCAAGACCTTCACTTCACCACCCACATCAACGAGAACCTCGAGGAAATTCGCACCGTGGCCGAGCTTTTCCCCTGGGCCCAAAACTACCTGCATACCTACGACCGCTTTGGCCTGGTAGGCGAGCGCTCGGTGTTTGCCCATAATGTTCACCCCAGCGAGCTCGAGCTGATGCGCCTGGCCGAAGCCAGAGCGGCCATCGCCCACTGCCCCAGCTCCAACGCCTTCATTGGTAGCGGCATCTTTCCCATGAAGCGTCACCTGGGCCACGGGGTGCGCTTTGGGCTGGGCTCGGATGTGGGGGGCGGTACCGGGTTCAGCCTGCTCAAGGAGGGCCTGATGGCCTATCTGGCCCAGCGCTACGCCCCGGACGGGGTGCGCCTGACCCCGGCCCACCTGCTGTACCTGGCTACCCTGGCTGGCGCCGAGGTGCTGGGTTTGGGCGAGGTGGTGGGTAGCTTTTCCCCTGGCAAGGCCGCCGATGTGATCTGGCTCAAGCCCCAGCCCGGCAGCACCCTGGAGGTGCACTTCCGCCACCTCGAGGCGGTAGAGGATTTGCTGGGCTCGCTTTTTACCCTGCACGGCGAGGCCCGGGTGCACAAGGTCTGGCTCGAGGGCCGGGAAGCCCCCCTGGACTGATGGTATCTTGGGCCGCATGGAACAGGTTTATGTCCTGCCGGCTTCGATTTTTCCGCCCCCACAGGCCAGGCTGATTCCCCTCGAGGCCCCCCTGTTGCAGAAGATCGAGCTCGAGGGCTTCTTTATAGAACGCTCCAGGGCCGAAGAAGACCCCACCTACCGCCAGATCATCCCCTACGCCCTGGTGCGCTACCGGGGCCGCTATCTGCTGATGCGGCGCACCCAGGGCGGCGGCGAGGCCCGACTCCACAACCGCTACACCCTGGGGGTGGGCGGACACATCAACCCCCAGGATGTGGGCAGCAACCCGGTGTTGGACGGCCTACGGCGGGAACTCCTGGAAGAAGTGGGCGTTCTTCGGTACACGGCTCAGCCGGTGGGCTTCATCGTTATGGCCGACAGCCCGGTGAGCCTGGTACATGCGGGTGTTGTGTTTGTGGTGGATTGCGAGGACGAGCCCCAGGTTGTGGAGGTGGATAAACTGGAGGGGCGCTTGGTTGGCCCCGGAGAAATCTGGGCGGTGTATGAAGGGCTCGAGGGCTGGTCGAAGGTGGTGGCGGACTGGCTTGGTAGGCCGAGCAGCTCGACCATAGCTAAATAAAGGAGCTCATACTTATGCGGTAGTGTACCCGATGCGCTGCCCTAGCCAGCGGTACTACGTGAGTGCCCTAACCACCGCTACGGCGTTCGCCCCCCAGGTGCATGGCCTGCTCCGCCATGCGGGCGTTCGCCAATCCGACACCCTGATTGGCCTCAGTGATGGGGCGGCCTGGATCGCCGAACTCTTTGGCGAACTGGGGGTT
>NZ_JBEVAL010000090.1:0-9741 GCF_051297115.1 Meiothermus cerbereus | reverse complement strand
TAGAAATCGTTCCCTCCGTGTCCCTGTCCATGTTTTTCAACTTTTGTCGTGTACTTAGGTACCCGGTACAAAACCTTCTGGTTTGAGCCGGGGTCCGTCGGCTGATGTAGGGCCTGGGGATACAAAAAGTCTACCCCCATCCAACCACCGATGTTTTCCACAGGTAGTTGCTGGGGGCGGTAAGAATCTCGGGGAACTCGAGCAACCCTGGCAAAGGGCAGGCCTCAGGGCCGCAAGTCCCACATGTGTTCAATCGCTTGTGTCCTTCTTTATGCGGGATGCCCTGCCGATAAGCATTAGCCCGCCTCCACATACGAGGCGATGTACTCGAGCTCCTTCAAATGCCGCAGGTCGTGGCCGGCCAGCATCTTCACAATGAAAGCGATGGTCTCGGGACCGCGTTTAGGGTGGTAGGCCACCTTGTCCCAGTCCTGCTGCTCCAGATTGCGCAGGAGCTCGAGGTTCCACCGCCGCAAAGCACAAAAGGCCTCCAGGGCCAGCCTGGCCGAGTAGCTCTCGTAGTTGCGGTAGCGGATGCCCCAGCGGTCGTGGTCGAAGGCCTGGGCCTCCTCGGTGCCGGCCAGGGCCTGGCGCAGGCGAAAGCCGTAGCCGATCTCGAGGTCGGCCAGGTGGCAGTAGATCTCCCCAGCGGTCCAGTGGGTCAGCTCGCAGCCCCGGCGCATGTCCAGGCGGGGAAACAGCTCGGTTAGCAGCTCGGGCGTCTCTGCCAGCACTTCCAGGGGGTCGCGCTCACCCAGGGCCTCGAGGTTCTTCTGAACGTACTCGAGTTTTTCCATGTACTTAATGGTAGGGCCAACCGCCAGGTACAGAATTCCCCCTCAAGCCCCGGCAAAGGACAGCTCGGCCACCTCGACCATGGGCGAGCCCACCATGCCCATCATGGGGTTCCACTCGAGCTCGCTGCCCAGGGCGGTGATGCGGCTGAGCAGCTCCAAGAAGTTGCCGGCCACCGTAAAGTTCTCCACCGGGTAGGCTACCTCGCCGCCTTCCACCTTGAGGCCCAGGGCTTGCAGGCTGAACTCCCCCGAGATGGGGTTGGCCCCGGCGTGCAGGCCCATCAGGTCGGTGACCACGATGCCGTTGTCCATCTGCACCCCTTCGCCGGGCTGCACGAACAGGTTGGTGGGGGCAATGCCCAGCACCCCCTTGTAGCTACGGGCAGCGTGGCCGGTGTTTTCCATGCCCATCTTCCGGGCGGTCTCGGAATTGTGGGCAAAGGTGCGCAGGAGGCCGTTCTCGATGAGCACCGTGCGGCGGGCTGGGGTGCCCTCGGCGTCGAAGGGGCGCGAGGCCAGGCCCTCCGGCAGGGTGGGGTCATCGACCAGGGTGAAAATTTCCGAGGCGATTTTCTGCCCCACTCGGCCCGCCAGCAAGCTCTTGCCCTCCAGCACGTTTTTGGCCGAGAGCAAAAACCAGCCCATCATGCCCACCAGTTGGGCAAAGGCCCTGGGCTCAAAATAGGCCTTGTAGCGCCCGGTCTGGAGGGGGCGGGCCCCCAGCAGGCGTCCGGTGTGGTGCAGGAACTGCTGGGCGGTGCGGCCCGGCTCGAGGGCATGAAACTCTTTGGCCAGGTCGAACTCCCAGCCCTGCTTGAGGCTCTTCCCATCACCCATCACCGCGCTGCTGAGCAGCAGGGCGTAGCCGTTGCGAAAAGCCCCCGCAACCCCTCGGGTGGAGCCCAGCGTGGCCTGGGTCTCCTGCTCGGAGTAGCGGGTCATCTGCACCTGCAAAACCCTGGGGTCGGCCCGCAGACCGGCCTCGAGGTCCAAAGCCGCCTGGCGCTTTTGTTCGAGCGGGGCCGAAAGCCCCTCGCCCAGCAGGTCGTGGCGGCCCAGCTCACCCCCAGCCGGCAAGAAACCCCCCGTCTCGGACTGCAACAGGGCGTTTTCGTGGGCCTCCTGCAATACCCAGTCGAGGGCCTCTGGGGTGCGCTCCTCGGTGTAGGCATAGCCGGTCTTGCCCTGTACCACCACCCGCACCCCCAGCCCACCCTGGGTGGCCTGGGTAAGTTCTTCCACCTTGCCGCCGTGGGCCTGGATGGTCAGTTCCCGGCTATAGGTGGCCAGCACCTCGGCGTCAATGCCCATGGCACGGGCTTTTTGCAACAGATAATCCCTGGCTTCTTCAAAAGTCATATTCACCTCACGATGATGCAGAGGCTAGGTCAAGAAGGCTTGGCTATTAGCTCGCCACACTCTGCTCTTGGCTCCTAGGCCTGTCCTCCCACCACGATCTCCGAGATCAGCAGGTGGGGCTGGCCCACCTCCACCGGCAGGCTGCCGGAGAGCGAGCCGCACATGCCGGGGCCCGTCTCGAGGTCGTCCGAGACCGCCACAATTTTCTGGATGCTCTCGGGGCCCTTGCCCACCAGCATGGCCCCCCGCACCGGTTCCTCGATGCGCCCGTGGCGGATGATGTAGCCCTCCTTGACCGCAAAGTTGTACTCGCCCGAGCCGGGCCGCACCTGCCCACCGCCCATATCGGCGGCGTAGAGGCCGTACTCGATGCCCTCGAAGAGCTTTTCCTTGGGGGTGGCGCCGGGAGCGATAAAGGTGTTGCGCATCCGGCTGGTGGGCGCGAAGGTGTAGTCCTGGCGGCGGCCCGAGCCGGTGGGGCGGTAGCCGGTGAGCAGGCTGCCCAGCCGGTCCACCATGTAGCTCTTGAGCACCCCATTCTCGATCAGCACGGTGCGCTCGGTGGGCAGGCCTTCGTCGTCGAACTCCTGCGAACCCCAGCCGTGGGGGGTGGTGCCGTCGTCGATGTAGGTCACGCAGTCCGAGGCTACTTTTTCGCCCAGTTTGTCGGAGAGCACGCTGGCTTTTTTGGCCACCGAGGTGGTCTCCAGCAGGTGGCCCAGGGCCTCGTGGAAGATCACCCCGCCAAAGCCGTTGCCGATCACCACCGGCATGGTGCCGGCAGGAGCCGGTTTGGCCCGCAGGTTGGTCAGGGCTTGCAGGCCGGCCCTGCGCCCCACCTCGGCGGGGGGGTAGCGGTCGAAGAGCTCGAGGCCCACGCTCAGCCCTGGCCCCGCCGTCCCGGTCTGCATCCCCGTCTCGTCCTGGGCGATGGCGGTTATGGCCAAGCGGGTGCGTATCCGGCGGTCTTCGGCCCAAGCACCCTCGCTAGTGGCGATGAGCACCTCCTGCTCCCACTCCATCAGGTAGCTCTGCACCTGCTTGATCTGGGGGCCTACCTTGGCCCCGGCCTCGGCCTCGAGGATGCGCTCGAGGCGGTAGCGCTTGTCCTTAGCGGTAAAGGGAATCTGGGGCGCATGCAGCCCCTGGGCCACCGCCTTGCGAAAGTCGAGCCCGCCCTTGCCCTGGGCGTCCACCTGGCCCGCGCGGCCCTTGAGCCTGACCAGGGTCTCGGCCACCTCGAGCAGGCTGGCGGGGCTCAGGTCGTTGGTGTAGGCATACACCACCTCGGTTCCGTAGAACAGGCGCAGCCCGGCCCCGTACTCGAGGCCGCTGGTGGCTTCCTTCACCTCGCCCGAAAGCACCCGCAAGCTACGCCGGCTCAAGCGCTCCACGTAGAGCTCCGCAAAGTCGGCCCCACCCTGCCGGGTTCGCTGTAGCACATCACCAACCAATGCTTCGTCTAACACACAACCTCCTTTTGGCATAAACAGCCTAGCAGGCTTGGCCTGACACTGCACCTCACCCTGGCTGCATTTTGTTTTGTTGCTGTGCTAGCGCCTTGGTTCAAGGCGTTAGCACAGGGCTTTTGCCATAAGCATAGTCTCAAACCTGAAGCTCCCTGCCAAAACTTGCAGGGCAGGAAGCTTTCTTGCTGATACTGAAAAGGTTTCTACTCCTCTTCTTCCTCCCCGCTAGATAAGACGTACCCGGCTTCTTTCAGGTACCCAATAATCAAATCGGCCAATCCCTTTGCTCCTTTTAGACCGCCATAAAGAGCAAATATGCTGCTGGTATGCCACGCTTGACGGGTATCAAAACGCGTGTCCTCATCTGCGTGTTCAACAGCTTCCTTCAGCGCCTTAAAGACAAAGTCCTTTTTGAGCTTCCGCTCCCCCCTTTCCCAAGCGATTGTCCACAAGTAACGCAATACGAGATGCAAAGCAAAAACCCCAGGAATCGACTTTAAGAGGACATACTCACTCGGTTCTTCAAACGGATGTTTGTAGCTTCCCGCATCTGGAGACACATCCATAAGACGCTTTACCCCGAGCCAGAACTCGTTTATTCCTGCTGCTATTAAGCGCGTATCGTAATCACTAAACGGGTACGTAGTTAGCAAGGGCCGAAGCGAATCTCCAAAGCTTTTGTCGCGTATAGAATGAGTAGACTTTTTTCTTTCATTGGGAAGTTGAATCTTTCCCTTCCACACAGAGCTAGGGTCACTCACCAAGAGGTCGATTATCTCCGAAGCTTTTACCTCCCAGTTTCTTTGCTGAAGGATAAGGTCTTTTGTGGCTTCTAGACCCTTTCCCTGAGCACGAAGTGCCAAAAGGCGTCGCGCCAGATCAGTGCGAACCTTCTTTGCTTTCTCGTTAATCACGCGGAACAACTCAGCTTCCGTTAGCATGTCACTCTCATCAAGAAGCATAACAGGCACCAGTAGCTCCGCTGCCTCTTCAACCTTCTCCTCCTCAATAAGGATATTGAGGCCGTAAAAACGATGCTGACCATCAACGATAAAAAGTTCGTCTGGAATCTCAATTTCCCAGTCTCCATTTAGCGGCTTAGCCGATACCTTGCCACGATATGCTAAGAGCGCTGTCCCAGGAAAAATAACCTCTTTTCTACGAAGGCTATCCTCGACGAACTTAGCGTAGTCAAGTGCCCTGGGCCTTTCGGGTTGCCGCTGGTAGCCCTTTGCAATCCCATCCTCAGTACGATACACATCTGGAAGCGCCTTCGGAACAATATCCCCAGCCTTGGCAACAAACATGTACAGCCTATGGTTACCTTGCTGAACTAACTTAGCCTTGATCTTATTCATAGATCTACCTCCAAAAAAAATTTAGCAGATCTATTTTAATAAGTCAAGTATTCAGTTCTAATGGCGCCCAGGCTCCCTTATTCCTACTTGTGTACATAACAAATGTTTGACCATCAAAGCAACCTCTCATCCTGACCCTCATCCCGAACTTTGGGGCCTCTATAAACTAAAGCTGTTTTGAAGGCCTTTCGCTTTCTACTAAAGTTTCTGCTGGCCACCCTCCTGAGCACCGGCGCTTGGGCGCAGAGCCTGCCGCCCATCCGGGTAGGCGACCAGCCGGGGTTTGCGCGGGTGGTACTGGACTTGCCCAAGGAAGCAACCTACACCATCGAACCCCTGGGGGCAGCCCTGCGCGTAACCCTGCCCAATCAGCAGGTCGAGCCGGGCATTCACTTCGTGAGCCAGCCCGAGCTGGCCGGGTATGTGCTCGAGCAGCACGAAAACAAGGCGGTGCTGATCCTGCTCACCCCCCAGGGGGTTACCCCCCGCTCGGGCTACCGCACCATGACCCTGGCGGCCCTCGAGGGCGACGGGCAGCGCCTGGTCATCGACCTCTCGGGGGCCTACGTGGACACCAGCCCGCTGCCAGGATTTCCGGGCTTTCGCTTCGCAAAGGCCAGCGGGCGGCGCTTTTCGGTGGTGGTGGACGCCGGACACGGCGGCCCCGACCCAGGGGCTGTGGGGCCGGTGGCAGAAAAAACCGTGAACCTCGAGGTGGCCCTGCGGGTGCGTCGCTGGCTGCAAGAGGCCGGGGTCGAGGTCACCCTGACCCGCGAAAGCGATACCGCCCTGGCCGCCGACAAGCGTACCGACCTGACCCAGCGCGTGGCCCTGGCCGAGGGCAAACACCTATTCGTCTCCATCCACGCCAACGCCACCGTGCCGGCCCGCGCCGACGGCTGGTGCGGCCTCGAGGTCTACTACTTTGGCCCCCCCTCGGCCCGCCCCTTCTTTCCACCCCCAGCACCCCTTACCCCCACCCCGCCCGTGGCAATTGCCCCCAGTCCCCTGGACGCCCTCAGCAGCCCGGCCCCGGCGGGCATCCTCGACCCAGGGGCCCAGGGCCTCGAGGACAACGAGCCCATCCCAGCGCAAAACCTGCCCACCCCCACCCCCCAGATGAACTCGCTGCGGCGCATGGAACTCTCGCGCACCCTGGCCACGCGGGTGCTGTCGTACATGCTGGGAGCCACGGCTGCGGTCAACCGGGGCGTACGCAGTTCCGATTACTTCGTCATCCGCTACACCAGCGTCCCGGCCATCCTGGTCGAGATGGGCTACCTGAGCCACCCCCTCGAGGGCCAGAACCTGCGCAACCCCCACTACCTCGACCGCATCAGTTACGGTCTGGCCCGGGGGGTGCTGGAGTACCTGGAAAACGACCATCCGCTGGAGTAGGGTTTTGAGCGACACCTTCGGGTTTATGGATATGGCCTCCATTTTTTTTGACCGAGATGAACATCTCGCTTCAGCCATCCAGCAGCTGTCCGGGGCAAGCGGAGCATCCTTGGGAGCCGTTTTCACTCGCCCAGAGGTGGTCGAGTTCATCCTGGACCTCAGCGGATACACCGCCGACCTGCCGCTGCAACACAAACGCATACTGGAGCCATCTTTTGGTGGGGGCGATTTTCTTTTTGCCATCATTCGCCGGCTGCTATCGGCCTGGCGGGCTAGGGGGCGGGCCCGTGCCACACAGGACGAGCTGGCCCAGGCCATCAAGGCGGTTGAGCTGCACCGCGAAACCTTCGAGGCGACCCGCGCGGCAGTTGTGGCCTTGCTGCAACAGGAAGGGCTGAGCAGGAAAACCGCTACCGCCCTGGCAGACCGCTGGCTGGTTCAGGGTGATTTTTTGCTCACCCCACTCGAGGGCCCCTTCGACTTTGTGGTGGGAAACCCCCCTTACGTGCGCCAGGAGATGATTCCTGCTGCGCTGCTGTCGGCCTACCGAAGCCGCTACGCCACCATCTACGACCGCGCCGACCTTTACATCCCGTTTATCGAGCGTTCACTGCACCTGCTGGCCGAGGGCGGCACGCTGGGCTTCATCTGCGCCAACCGCTGGGTCAAGAACCGCTATGGGGGCCCGCTGCGCAAGCTGGTGGCGGAAAACTTTCACCTGAAAATCTACGTCGATATGAGCGGCACAGCGGCCTTTCGTTCCAACGTAACGGCCTACCCCGCCATCACCGTTATTAGCCGGGACAGACCCGGCCCCACACGCGTTTTTTACCGGCCACACCTCGAGCCAAACGAGCTGAGCGGGCTGGCCCAGGCGCTGCGGGCCAGGAGGCTGCCGCAGGGCAGTGGGGTGCAGGAACTGGCCCAGGTTGCCCGTGGCACAGCACCCTGGCTGCTCGAGCCACCCCAGCAGGTGGCCCTCCTTCGCAGGCTCGAAGAGCGCTTCCCCACCATCGAGGAAGTGGGTTGCAAGGTAGGCATTGGGGTAGCTACCGGCGCAGACAAAGCCTTTATTGGTGATTACGAAGACCTCGAGGTGGAACCCGAGCGCAAGCTGCCGCTGGTTACCACCCGGGACATCGTGCACGGCGAGGTGCAGTGGCAGGGAAAGGGCCTGGTGAACCCTTTTGACGAGGAGGGCCGCCTGGTAGACCTACAGCGCTACCCCCGCCTGCGGGCCTACTTGGAGGCGCGAAGGGAGCTGATTGCAGGCCGCCACTGCGCCCGGCGCTCCCCCGCCCAGTGGTACCGCACCATCGACCGAATTATCCCCTCGCTGGCCAGAACCCCCAAGCTGCTGATTCCCGACATCAAGGGAACAGCACACGTTGTGTTCGAGCAGGGGGGGTTTTATCCACACCACAACCTGTACTACGTAACCTCCGAAACATGGGACCTGCGCGCTTTGCAGGCGGTTTTGCGCTCGAGCGTGGCCCGGCTTTTCGTGGCGGCCTATTCAACCAGGATGCGCGGAGGATACCTGCGCTTTCAGGCCCAGTACCTGAGGCGCATTCGAATCCCGCCCTGGAGCGAAGTACCTCAGGTTTTGCGGCTAGAACTTGCCGAGGCCGCACAAAGGCGAGACCTGGAGGCCTGCAATCAAGCGGTTTTCGAGCTTTTTGGCCTCAGCTGCGATGAGCGGGCTGCCCTCGAGGGTCTGGAGGCACCGCCTACCTGAGCCAAGCCTGAGGCGCTCGAGGGTCTTAGTTGCGCCTGACCCAAACGCGCTACCGCAAGAGATGCCTTTGATTTTTTCTGGGGCCCCCACCTGAAGCTGCGCCAAGAGCTGCCCCTGCATCCGGTTGGTTTTAACCTGCCCTAAACAGAAAGCTTCGGGTGGGTTTCATATTACCGCGGCACCCCCTGAATCGCCCCCGCGCGCAAGCGTTGCAAAAACCTCACCTCCGGCAAACGCCCAGCCAGATACTCGCTCAGGTCGGGGGCTGCTTTGCCGGTTTGAATCATGCGGAAGAGCACCCAAAGCTGCTCCAGGCGAATCTTGCCTTCGCGCCGGAGCTTCCCTATTTTTTGCAGGCGCGCATCCACCGGCCCCAGGGGCGGAACGCCAGGAATGGCCCCCGCCTGTACCAGGCTCACAAACTGACCGCTGGTCAGGTTACCCGAGAGGTACAGCAGCAAATCCTCGGGCTGAACCCTGCCCTCCACCCGCTCTACCAGTGCATCGAACTGCTCGCCAGAGATGTGGCCGGCCAGTTTGAGGCCTGCCAGTCGGCTTTTGGCTACTGCAAGGGGGTTGAGTGCCAGGGTGTAATCGTCGGGGCCGTAGAGCTGGGGGGTTTGCGGCGTGCCCTTGCGCTGGCTGAAGGCCTCGACCTGCACGGCTGCATAGCGATACGCCTCGCCAATGGTTACGTAGCCGTCTCCATTTGCATCGGCCTTACCCGAAATGGCCTCGAGCAAATAAGCGGTAAAGATACCGCCACCCACCTCGGCATCTTCCCAGCTGGGCTGGGTGTCGGCGGAAGAGGCCAGCAGCACATTGGCCCCGTTCAGGTCTGGTTTTTGCGGCTTGGGAAAACTTTTGCGACCCGGCATGGCGAAGCTGCGCGAGCCAGCAAGGGATTGTCCGCTAAAGCACGCATCCACAATCAGGATCAGGCGGCCTTTACCCTGGCTGGCCTTCCGCACAAGCTCCTGCAGCCAATCCAGGGGTAGCCAGGTTTCCTCGTCGTTGATTTTGGCGTCGCTGGGCATCAGGGCGGCCTGCCCCAGCCGGCTCGGCATCCCGTGGCCGGAGTAGTAGACGATGAGCGTATCGCTTATCCCCATGCGGCGGGCCAGGCCTCGGAGCTCGGCCTCGATAGCAGTCTTGCTGGCCTCGGTGTCCAGCAGCACCCGTACCTTGCTGAGCTGCCCCTTGTTGGGGTCTCGCAGGGCCTGGGCCATTTTGCGAGCGTCACTCTCGGCATAGCTAAGGGGAGGCAGGCTGGGGGTATCGGGGTAGGGCCGGTAGTTGTTAATTCCGATGACCAGGGCGTAGGTTTCTGGTTTGGGCATAGGCTGGGCGACACCCAGAGCCAGCATCCCCAGCCCTACCAGCCAGGTTACAAACAGGCTCGAGTTATGCGGCATAAGCGCAACCCTCCAAATATGGGCCTTCACCCCTCATTCCTTCGGGTTAGAGAGAGATGAAAGCAAGCTAAGCAATGCGCGAGACGGTGTTAATCCAGCGAAAAGGGCGGATTTGTAGTATATCATGGTACAAACCCTTTCTTCACTGGCTTTTTGCTGTCCCCAGGCTTTTATCATATACATCCACTAAGCCAGCGATAGAGGGGC
>NZ_JBEVAL010000089.1:0-9892 GCF_051297115.1 Meiothermus cerbereus | reverse complement strand
GTAGTATCATTCAAAGCAACCGCTCCTTTACCGTGTCTCAGGCAGAAACACCTTACAGGAGCGGCCTGCTTTTGCCTACTCGGGGTTTTGTCGTGTACTTAGGCCAAAAACATTTCACAAACACCCGTAACGCCCCAGGCACTGCCTATGAGCTATAAGGCGGCAAATAACCCAAGCGTGCTTGTTGCCGGTGCTAGATTTAGTGCAGCGTGCGTGCTATGGCGATCTTCAACAAGAAAACATCGCAGTATCAGATTCTCCTGAGCGTGCTGGCTTTGCTTGGCTGGGGGACTGCTTCGTTTGTGTACCTACCAGATACCTATCAGGCCTTCAGCTTCTTGTTCTTGATACCCTGGGTCTGGAAAGATGGGCCGCGAAGCCTACCCTGGGTGGCGCCGCTGCTGTTTGCCTATGCCCTGGCACAGCACCTATACCCAAAGCTAAACCTGAGTGTAGACAGCCTGCTGGTGACCACGCTTCCCGGGCTGGCTGCCCTGGGCCTGGTGGCCTGGTTGCGCGAGCGTGATAGGCACACCCACAAGGAACTGGAGGAATCCTTGCGCTTCATGCACCTGCTGGAAGAGGCCAGTCTTAGCATTAGCAACGCCAACGACCCCCTCGAGCTCACCGAAAGTGCCATGACCTACCTGCACAGTCTTGAGGTGGCCCCACACCTGGCTTTTGTGCGTTTCCGTGAGGGTAAGCCGGTGGTGGTTAGTGCAAGGGGTGCCCTCGAGCGCTACCGCGGGCGGCATCTACCCCAGCAAAAGCTGAGCACCCACGCCTCGCTAACCGACAGCTTTACGGTGGGGAACTACCTCGAGGGCATCCCCGAAAGTGCGGGCTGGTCTACCGCGGCGGTTCCAGTATCAGCACGGCAAAAGCGCCCCCTGGGGGTGGTGATTTTGGCCCGTGAGGGGAATAAGCCCTTTCAATCCGACGAAAAAGCCATTGCCAACTCGCTGGTTCGGGTCATGGGGGCACAACTGGGGCAGATGGAAGCCCTCAAGCAGCTCGAGGATGCCTACGATGGCACGCTGCGTGCCCTGGGTCTGGCGCTGGAATTCCGCGACCATGAGACCCAGGGCCATACCAAACGGGTAGTGGCCTGGGCCGACCAGCTTGCTCAGGATGTGGGACTCGATGCGTCCATGCGCAAATTTCTGCGCTGGGGGGCTTATTTGCACGATATTGGTAAGCTTTCTATTTCCGATAACATCCTGCGTAAGCCCGGCAAGCTCGATGAAGAAGAGTGGGAGATTATGAAAGGCCACGTGTTGAAGGGTTGGGAGATGCTCTCACGGGTGCCTTTTCTGCCCCAGGAAACCCTGGAAGTGGTGCGCCACCACCACGAAAACTGGGATGGCAGCGGTTATCCCGATGGCCTGAAGGGGCAGGATATCCCCATCTTGGCCCGCATTTTTGCGGTAGTAGATACCTTCGATGCGCTCTATAGCACCCGCCCTTACAAACGGGCCTGGAAACCCGCCGAAATTATTGAAGAGCTGAACCGCCTCAAAGGCAAAAAGCTCGACCCCAAGCTGGTGGATATTTTTGTCAAGCGTATTACCTCCCCCTCCGGCAAGGAAACCATGGAGGCCGCCAACCCCAATAAGCCCGGCATCAGGGCATAGCGGTGTGCTTGATGGATAAAGCACCCCGCTTACTGAGAATCTGGACGTGTCCAACCTGGTCAGGAAAGGTTTTCGCGGTAACTGCCCCCTGGTGAGGCTTACTGAACACACTGGGATAAAATAGCCAGCAATGCAGCTTTTTCCCCCCTTACACCAAACCCTGCTGGCCGAACTCTTTCATGCTCGAGTACCCCGGGGCGAACCCTGGGCCTGGGTGCTTAGCAGGCGAATACTGGCTGATGAAACCTTGGCCCGACGGCTCTTGTGCGAGCCACTGAGCCCTGGATTGGCCGACTGGATTGACCAGGAGCTTATGCGTCTGCGACGGGAGCTGGGGCACCTCAGAAAGCAGTATCCCTTTTCCGAGTTTGGGCACCTCGAGCCCAGCCCGGCTGAGGCCGCGGCCTTAGATGTGCTGCAGAAGGGTTCTTCTGCAGATGTTCAAGCGCTCTACCGGAAGCATGGATATGGCATCTATGTCTACCATAGCGCTTTTGTTTTCGACGGCCAGATCGGGGCTGTGGAGAGGCCTGACCCAGCTTGTTTCGACGATCTGGTGGGCTATACCCGGCAAATTAGCACACTGCGCGCAAATGTTGAGCGCTTTGTGGCAGGTAAGCCGGCGGTTCCAATGCTGTTGTACGGGGCTCGAGGTTCTGGTAAATCAACCTCGGTGAAGGCCTTGCGCACCCACTATGCCCAGCACGGCCTGCGGCTGGTGGAGGTTTTGTCGGAAGGGTTGGATCAACTGCCTTCCCTGATGGAGACGCTGGCCCCGCTGCCTTTTCGCTTCGTGCTTTACATGGACGACCTGGCCTTTTCCGAAGGCGATGAGCGATTTCACCGGCTCAAGGTGCTGCTCGAGGGCGCTGTCTATGAGCGGCCTGCTAACGTGCTGGTGGTGGCTACCTCTAACCGTCGCAACCTGGTGTCCCAGCACTGGTCGGAGCGCCCCGACCCAGATGCCAGCGACCCCGCTTCCTGGGACACCTTGCAGGACAAACTGGCCCTGGCCGACCGCTTTGGGCTGGTGATCACCTTTCCACCTTTCGACCAGCAGCTCTACCTGGAGGCGGTGGCCCACCTGCTCGGAAGGGCGCTAGACCCCGAGACCCGCGCGGCTGCACTAAAGTTTGCCCTCGAGGGAAGGGGTTTTTCGGGCCGTACAGCACGGCATTTTGCCAACCAGCAGTAGTCTGGTTGGGCTGGTATGCTGCTGTTTAGGCTGTTCAAACCTGCTAAAAAGCCCGGCGCAGCCCACGGTGTGTTAGCAAAAAGCCACTGCACCTTCCCGATTGGGATTGCGCTAGGCCGCTTTGGCTATGCC
The DNA here is from genome assembly GCF_051297115.1 of Meiothermus cerbereus. Lineage (GTDB taxonomy): Bacteria > Deinococcota > Deinococci > Deinococcales > Thermaceae > Meiothermus > Meiothermus cerbereus_A. The sequence goes on along the minus strand of NZ_JBEVAL010000089.1, from coordinate 6,931 downwards.
TTCCATCGAGTACCACCGCACCCGAACGAATGCAGGCCAACCTTCTGCCGGCACTGCCGAACGCTTAGAGCGCTTTTTGTTAGTCCTTGAGCCCTGTTGCTTGTCGAACGTCCATTGCAGAGGTGTGGTTGGTGTGCCCTCAGATGCCAGCCCTGTCCGTGCGCTGGAATACCACAAAGGTCTCGGCCACCATATCGTGCAAAGCCTGGTGATCCTCATCCCACAACACCAGCAACAAACCCAGGTTTAACACCATGGCATTGAGCCAGCGCCCGGCGCTTTCGCGTAAAAAGGCCTGTAGCAGGGTGGGGCGTTTTCCCGCTCGATTGACCACCCGTAGCCCCATCAGCTCCTTGCCCAGGGTCTGACCCTTGCGGGCCAGGGGCAAAACCGCGTAGGTAAACCAGGCCAGGGGAGCGCACAGGCCAAAAAGAATCAGACCCTCGCTCGAGAAATAGTGGCCCGGATGGGTGGGCGGAAACAAAGCGGTGGCGGCCCGAACGATGCCCAGCTGCAAGCCTGCCAGCACCCCCAGGTCAATCAGACCGGCCAGCAGCCGCCGGGCCAGGTAACGCAGGGTTGCGCGGGTACGCAAGCGCTTTACCACACTTTTACTTTAGCTCGGTGTCGCTAGGCTGTGGGTGTGCCAAACCGACTTGCCCAGGAAAGCAGCCCTTATCTTTTGCAGCATGCCCACAACCCGGTGGATTGGTACCCCTGGGGCGAAGAGGCTTTTGCCAAGGCTAGAGCCGAGCACAAGCCTATCTTTTTGTCGGTGGGGTATGCCACCTGCCACTGGTGCCACGTGATGGAGCGGGAGAGCTTCGAAGACCCCGAGGTGGCCCAGTTCCTGAACACCCATTTCGTGCCCGTCAAGGTAGACCGCGAGGAGCTACCCGATGTGGATCAGGTCTATATGGCGGCCCTGCAAGCCATGACCGGCTCGGGCGGCTGGCCCATGAACATGTTCCTGATGCCCGACCTGCGGCCCTTTTTTGGTGGAACCTACTGGCCCCCAGAAGACCGCCAGGGCTTTCCCAGCTTCCGGCGGGTGCTCATGGGTGTACACAACGCCTGGCTCCACCAGCAAAAAGAGGTTCTGGAGAACGCTGAGCAGCTCACCACCCACCTGCAAGCCCAGCTCAAACCGCGGGCTGGGGCCTTGCCCGCCGACCTGCACAGCGCGGCCCTGGCCGGGCTTTCCCGGGCCTTCGACCCGGTGTACGGCGGCTTTGGTGGCGCACCCAAGTTTCCCCAATCGCCGGGCCTCTTGTATTTGCTCTCGCACGCCTGGCTGGGGGATGAGACCGCCTGGAAGCATCTGCAACTCACGCTCGACCGCATGGCCGAAGGCGGCATCTACGACCAGGTCGGGGGTGGTTTTCACCGCTATGCGGTGGACCACATCTGGCGGGTGCCGCACTTCGAGAAGATGCTCTACGACAACGCTCAGTTGGCTCGAGTTTATGCCGCTGCGGGCCTGCTCAGTAGGGGAGAGCAAGCCCATAGGTATCGGCGGATTGCGCTCGAGACCCTGGACTACGTTTTGCGTGAGATAACCGGCCCCGAGGGCGGGTTCTGGTCGGCCCAGGATGCCGACTCGGAGGGGGTGGAGGGCAAGTTTTATGTCTGGCAGGCCGCCGAGTTCCGCGAAATTCTGGGTGCGGAAGCCGACGCCGCCATGCGGTTGTTTGGGGTTTCGGAGGCTGGAAACTGGGAACATGCCAACGTTTTGGAGCGCCGCACCCCCGACGCCGTGCTGATGCAACACCTGGGTATGGGGCCCGAAGCCTTCGAAAACTGGGTCGAGAGTGTGCGACAGCGCCTGTACGAGGCGCGCACCAAACGCATCCCACCCCTCACCGACGACAAGGTGCTGGCCGACTGGAATGGGCTGATGCTGCGCACCCTGGCCGATGTGGGGCGCTGGCTGGGGGAAGCGCGGTACCTCGAGGCTGCCCGCAAAAATGCCGCCTTTGTGATGCGGGTGATGTACCAGGAGGGCCTGCTCCGGCATTCCTGGCGCAATGGTCTGCTCAAGCCCCAGGCTTATCTGAGCGACCAGGCCAGCTACGGACTGGGGCTCCTGGCCTTATATCAGGCCACCGGTGAGGCGGAGTGGCTCGAGGGTGCCCGGCAGCTGGCCGAGGCCATCCTGACCCAGTTCAAGGAGCCCGATGGGGCCTTCCGCGACGCGCTGGACTCCCGCCTGCCGGTCATGGCCCGCGATGCCTACGATGGGCCGTATCCCTCGGGGAGTGCTTTAGCTGCCGAGCTTTTGTTCCGCCTGGCGGCCCTGTACGAGCGCCCCGACTGGCACCAGGCGGCCTTGTCGGCGGTGGAGTTCTATGCCCAGAGCCTATCGCGCAATGCCTTTGGCTTTCCGGCCCTGTTGCAGGCCCACCTGGTGGGCAGCCGCGGCAGCGAGCTGGCCGTGGTGGCGCCAGCGGAGCTGATCCACCCGATTCGCAGGTGGTTTTTGCCCCTCACCACCCTGGCCTACGGCCCACCCGATGCCCTGCCGGTCTTGCAAAAGCGGCAGCCAGGGCTGGCCTACCTGTGCCAGCAGGGGGCCTGCCGCCTTCCCGTAGACAGCCCGGAAAAGCTTCGGGAGGAACTCGAGGCGATCTACCCGGGCATAATGACCCAAAGCTAAAGCGGGTGGTCTTTTGCACCCTGGCCTTCAGGCCGCCGCGATAAGCTGGGCCTATGCGTGTTCTATTCGTCGGCGATGTCTTTGGCGAGCCGGGCCTACGGGCCGTGGCGATGCACCTTCCCGACCTGCGACCCCAGTACGATCTGGTCATCGTCAACGGCGAAAACGCCCACCACGGCAAGGGCCTGTCCAAGCCTGCCTACCGCAAACTGCGCCAAGCCGGGGCCGACCTGATCACCCTGGGCAACCATGCCTGGGACCACAAAGACATTTACGAACTTATCGAGACCGAGCCCATCATCCGGGCCCTCAACTACCCCCCCGGCACCCCTGGCAAAGGGTACTGGGTGCTCGAGGCCGGTGGGGAGCGCCTGCTGGTGATGCAGGTGATGGGCCAGGTCAATATGGGCCTCTCCCTCTACGACCCTTTCCGCAGCAGCGAGGCTTTATTGGCTGAAGTAGAGCACGATTATGCCCTGCTCGAGGTGCACGCCGAGGCCACCAGCGAAAAATACGCCCTGGGCTACTACCTGGGCGGCAAAGTGGCGGCCCTGCTGGGCACCCATACCCACGTACAGACCGCCGACGCCGGCTTTCTAGCCAACGGCACTGCCATTCAGGCCGATGTGGGCATGACCGGCCCCATTCACTCCATCATTGGCGGCGAGATCGAGAGCTTTTTGGGGCGCTTCATCACCCAGCGGCCCACCCCCTTCAAGGCCGCCTCGGGACGGGCCATGTTCTGCGCCACCGAGCTGGTGCTGGAAGGGGGCCACTGTGTTCAGATCCGGCCCATGCGCTGGGACGAGCCGGAGTAACCGGCTACCCATGTGCACTCATTTTGCTCGGGGTGAACAACCGCCTGAAGGGTGAGGGTTCACCCCAACGTGGCATGAGGGCATTGTCTTGGGCACAGCATCGGCTATAGTTCCAGACATGAACCTCAACCACTATCCCTACCCTTCCCGCCGCAACGTGGTAACCGGCAAGCGGGGCGCGGTGGCTACCAGCCAGCCCCAGGCAGCCCTGGCCGGCATGGAGATGCTGTTGGCCGGGGGCAACGCGGTGGACGCGGCCCTCGCCATGGCCATGGCCCTGACCGTGCTCGAGCCCACCTCCAACGGCATCGGCTCGGATGCCTTTGCCCTGGTGCACGACGGACAGAAGCTCCACGGGCTGAACGGGAGCGGGATGAGCCCCGCCGGCCTGGACTTTGCCACCTTTGCTGCAGGTGGGCAGGTGCCCACCCGGGGCTGGCTGCCGGTCACGGTGCCGGGCGCACCGGATGCCTGGCGCGAACTCCACCAGAAGTTCGGCAGGCTGCCCTTCGAACGGCTTTTTGAGCCGGCCATCCGCTATGCCGAGGAGGGTTTTGCCGTAACCCCCGAGACCGGGCGCAGCTGGCGGCGCCTCGAGGCGGTGTATGGCCCCCTGCAAGACCCCTGCTATAAGCCCTTCAAGGAAGTCTTTATGCCCGGGGGTAAAGCTCCACGCCCTGGCGAAATCTGGCGCAGCCCCAAGCACGCCCAGACCCTGCGCGAGATTGCCCGCAGCCATGCCGAGAGTTTTTACCGCGGCAAACTGGCCGCCCAGATGGCCGATTTTGCCGCAGCCACTGGGGGCTACCTGACCCGGGCCGACCTGGCCGCCCACCGTTCGGAGTGGGTGGAGCCCCTCATGGTGCGCTACAAGGGCCTCGAGCTGCACGAGATACCTCCCGCCGGGCAGGGCATTGCCGCTCTGATGGCCCTGAAAATCCTGGAGGGCCTGGGCCTCGAGCGCTACCCGCGCGACTCGGTCGAGGGCTTTCACCTCCAGCTCGAGGCCATGAAACTGGCCTTTGCCGATGTGCAAAAGTACGTGGCCGACCCCCGCTTCATGCGCGTATCGCCCGCCGACCTGCTTGACAGCGAATACCTGGCCCAGCGCCGCAGGTTGATCGGCGAACAGGCCCAGTTTGTTCAAGCGGGCGCACCCCGCGGGGGCACGGTGTATCTGTGCGCCGCCGATGGCGAGCTGCAGGTCTCCTTCATTCAGTCCAACTACATGGGCTTTGGGGCCGGCATTGTGGCAGACGGCACCGGCATCTCGCTGCAAAACCGGGGGGCTTGCTTTGTGCTGGAGGAAGAACACCCCAACTGCTATGCCCCGGCCAAAAAGCCCTTCCACACCATCATCCCTGGCTTCCTGACCCAAGACGGCAAGCCCCTGGGGCCGTTTGGGGTGATGGGCGGGCACATGCAGCCCCAGGGGCACCTGCAGATGGTGGTCAACCTGGAGGACTACGGGTTAAACCCCCAGGCGGCCCTGGACGCGCCCCGCTGGCAGTGGATACAGGGCCGGCAGGTGGAGCTCGAGCAGAGCCTGCCTCCCCACGTAATCTTTGGCCTCAAGGAGCTGGGCCACGAGGTGGTTTTGCAGGGCGAGTGGGCCTCCTTTGGCCGGGGTCAGATGATTCTGAGGCCCAAAGAAGCCTTCCTGGCCGCCACCGAGCCACGGGCCGACGGCCTGGCCCTGGCCTGGTGATACGGGTTGCGCCAGGGTAGATTGGCAAAACCAGCGGAGTAGGTCTATGCGTGCCTGGCGCAATTCCCCCAGCGATCTTTCGGAACAGCATCTTGTGTTTCAACTATGGAGACACTACGAACCCCACCCGAAGCGTTCTGCTAGGCGCTTGCAAAAACCCATATGTTGACCGCTGCAAGTTGCGGCGTTTCGGGCGGGGGCCCCAAAAAGCGGATTTCCTATTGAGCTATTCCTCGTCGAGGCGGAAGCCGACCAACAGCGTGACCTGGTAGGTATTCACGTAGCCGTCGGTCAGGCTGCCGCGAATCTCCTTAACCTCGAACCAGTCCAGGTTCCGCAAGGTTCGGCGGGCCCGGGTCAGGGCCACCTTGATGGCGTCCTCGAGGCTCTCGCTACTGCTGCCCACCAGCTCTACCTTCTTGTAGACCTTGCTCATATGCTTCCTCCTTGGTACTGGCTTTCGTGCCCAATAAATCGCCCTTTTTGACCTCACCCAGGTGTCGTGCTCAGGTTGGTTCAAAGCCTGTTGGCTGCTCGTACAACTCCTATGATACCGCTCAAATGCAGGGGGGTGGCTGCTGGTAAGGGGGCGCTCGAGTCCAGACGGTGGTAGAAGCAAGCAATGGCGAGCGCGCGCAATGGTTCCGTTTTAGCGGCTGTAGTGGATAACTCCGTCCAGCTCGAGCTGCCGTACCTTGCCCTGGGCTACCAGGTACTCCAGGTGGGCCAGCGTCTCCGACCAGGCAAAGCGCCGCTGGGCTAGGTTGAGGTTGCCGGGAAACAGCCCCAGCGATAGCTGCCAGCAGGTTTGTGGGTGATGGTTCATGAGCTGGAGCAGGAACTCCAGCCGCTCCAGGTGGTGGGCTTTGAGCTCGGCCACCCGCCCGGCAATGTCTTTGATGGGGCGGTAATGCCCCGGCAGGGCCACCGAAGCCCTCAGGGCTGCGGTTTTTTCCAACGACTCGAAGTAGTGCTGCAGGGGGTTGGGGTAGGAGTAGGCCCAGATGCCGATGTTGGGGGAGATGCGCTCCAGGATTTGATCCCCGGCCAGCAGTACGCCGTCCGATTCACGCAGCAGCATGGCGTGGCCGTCGGCGTGGCCGGGTGTCCAGACCACCCGAAAGCTCATGCCCGCCAGGGATAGCTGCTGGCCATCGGCGAAGGTCTGCGGGCTTTGGGCCGGATGCACCCGGCTGCGGGTTTTTTGCATTTCCCCGGCCAGGTCGGCCAGGTACGCGTCGCTGATGCCGTGCTGCCGAAAAAGCTGCTGACCTATCTGGGCCATGTGCTCGGGCTGGGTCCAGAAGATGTGCCCTCGCTCTTTCTCCACGTCCAGCAGCCACACCTGGGGGCCGTGTGGTTCAATCAGTCCGGCCAGGCCGTAGTGATCGGGGTGGTGGTGGGTGACCAGCAGGTGCTCGAGGTCGCCATACCCCAGCCCGTGCTGGTGCAGGGCCGCCTCGAGGTTGCTTCTGGCTTCTGGGGTGTCGAGCCCACAGTCCACCAGCACAGGTCCACTGCTTACCCCGGGGCCGGGTTTTAGCAGATAACAGTTCACGTACTTGAAGGGGTACGGAATAGGAACAGGAATGGCGAATATGTTGGGTGCGACCTCGGAAGACAAGCCGGTGACGTGCGCCATAAGCAGATTGTACCAAGTCAAACTTTCGCGGCCAGACTAGAGGCTGGTAAGAACCTATTCTAAACGAAGGCCGTCAGTTATGTTTATAGCATGAACCGCCGTCCATA
>NZ_JBEVAL010000088.1:0-10243 GCF_051297115.1 Meiothermus cerbereus | reverse complement strand
CCGGGTGAACCTCATCTTGCTGGTGCACAACCTCATTCGCAGTCGGGTACTCCTGAAGATGGCTGGGGTGGAGCTATGAGGTAGCACACGAAGGCATAACTTACCTGGCGACTTTAAGGCTGCTATCTTGTTGTTTAGGAGGCGTAATGGGAATGAAATTTCTAGTGCTGTGGGAACTCGATCTCTCGATAATGCGCGCTGATTTTGCCAGCGTAATCATGAGAATGCCCGAATATGCCCACAAACTCCGTGAACGGGGCAAACTGGTAGGGCGTTATCATATTGTGGGCAAACATGGTGGGGCCTGGATTTACGATGTGGACTCAAACGAAGAGCTTGAGCGTTTGCTGGCCATGGCGCCCGTATATAACTTTGCAAAATACGAGGTATTGCCTCTGGCTGAAATGGATACCCCTGCTCAAATGCTCAAGTCCAGTCAAGGCTAAAGGCTTTACAGAAATACCCCGATCCGCTCCCGGAGTGGGGTTGTATGCACGGAACTCGAGGCTCCGAATCATGAGCCTATCGCACTCTTCACAGGCGTGGCCTCCCGGATGGGAGGCCACTGTCCTGTGCGAGCCGCAGTAGCAATGTTGGTGACGGGCCCAAGGACTATGAAGATCACGCTTTGAGCAGGCCCCCACTCCTGGCTGCGTAACTTAGGTGAATCGAACACGCAGCCATTGGGGACAGATGTCTCTAGTGGTGTATGGCTATAAAACCTATAAACTATTGGATAGCTGCTAGGTTCTAAGTTGACCTTAGTGGAAAAAAAAGCCGAGTTGCTTGCTGGGAAACGAAAGGATGCCAGTGTGTGTACTAGTGACCCAAACAAGCAATATAAGCGACAAGCAGGAGGTGCACAGAACACATGTACAAGGACTTCGACCCAAACCTGATCCAGCCAATTGATCCGGTAAACGAAGCACGTTTGCTAGCTGAGGCTGATAGAAACTTGGAAACCCTTTTGCAGCATCAGGCCGATTCTCCACTGCATCGTGCCCTGCGCAAACACGGTTTCAGCCGTCGCGACTTTGTTAAATGGGCTGCAATGATGACCGCAACCCTAGGGCTTCCCCCCAGCTTTACCGGACGCGTGGCTAGAGCAGCCGAAGCCGCCCCGCGCCTTCCTGTCATTTGGCAGGAGCTGCAGTCCTGCACGGGCAACTCCGAAGCCCTTTTGCGTAGTGCCAACCCAGGAGTTGAAGACATCATTCTGGACTTGCTGTCGTTGGAGTATTCCGAAGTGCTGATGGCAGCAGCGGGCGATCAGGCTGAGGCAGTGCTGGAGGAGAGCATCAAGAAATATAAAGGCCAGTACATCGTAGTGTTCGAGGGCTCTTTGCCACTAGCCCAGGATGGCATTTTTCTGACCATAGGCCACAAAGGCGAGCGGGGCACCGAGCTGGTCAAGCGCATTGCCCGTGATGCCAAATATGTGATTAACGCGGGCACCTGCGCGGCCTATGGGGGCATACCCATGGCACAGCCCAATCCCACCGGGGCTACCGGGATCAAGCCTTTCCTTAGAGCCAACAACATCCATACCCCAGTCATTAACCTGCCGGCCTGCCCGGTAAGCCCAACCAATATTGTGGGAACCATTCTAGAGTTAGTAATGTTCGGTCGGGTTCCCCAGCTTGATGCCTACGACCGCCCCATCTGGGCCTATGGCACACGCATCCATGACAAATGCGAGCGGCGTGGCAACTTCGATGCAGGCGAATTTGTGCAAAGCTGGGCCGATCTTGAAGGCCTTAAGCAGGGCTACTGCCTGTACAAGGTGGGTTGCAAGGGTCCTTTTACCTACAACAATTGCGGGGTGGTGCGCTACAACCAGGGTACCTCCTGGCCCATTATGGCGGGGCACGGCTGTGTGGGCTGCGCTGAACCCAATTTTTGGGACACCATGACCCCCTTCTATGAACCGGTAGCCAACCGGGTTTACGCACAGCCACTGGTAAGTGATGCAACGGCTGACCGTGTTGGTGTATGGGCGCTGGGTGCGGCTGCAGTGGGCATTACGGCTCATGCGGTAGGCACAATGGTGCGCTCGGCCCTCGAGAACCGCAAGAGTGAATCCATGCAAAAGCCTAAGGAGTAAGCTATGGCAGCACGTATCGTGGTAGACCCTATTACCCGCATCGAAGGACACCTTCGTATTGAAGCAGCTCTGGACGAGCGAGGTACGATCACCCAGGCCTACAGCTCAGGGACGGCCTTCCGAGGAATCGAGTTGATAATGAAGGGGCGTGACCCCCGCGATCTGGCCACTTTTACCCAACGCATCTGTGGAGTGTGCACCTATCAGCACTACGAGCGCAGTACTGAGGCGGTAGAGCGGGCCTACGGGATACGCATTCCGCCCAACGCCCGTCTGGTACGCAACCTGCTATGGAGCGCTCAGGTAATCCACGACCACGTGGTGCACTTTTATCATCTGCACGGGGTGGACTGGTTTGACATTGTTTCTGCCCTGAGCGCCTCACCTGCTAAGGCGGTTCAGGTTGCTAAGCAATACCACGCCAATCCCTACAATGCTTCTGAGAGCCATTATGCGCTGGTAATCCAACGTCTAAGCAAGTTCGTCCAGAGTGGTCAGTTGGGCCCCTTTGCGGGAGCTTATTGGGGACACCCTGCCTACAAACTCTCGCCAGAGGAAAACTTGATCATGGCCTCGCACTACCTTGATGCACTTGCAGTGCAGCGGGTTATGTCGCAGATGGAGGCTATTTTTGGAGCTAAAACTCCGCACCCCCAAAGCCTGATTGTGGGCGGTGTGACTTCAGTGCGGGACGCGCTCAGCGCTGAACGAATCGGACAATACCTGTTTATGCTCAAGCAGGCCCAGGACTTCATCGACCGGGCTTACTTGCCCGATCTGGTGATGATGGGTACCCGTTATAAGGACGAAGCCCTCCGAGGTGATGGAGATGGCTTGAAGAACTATATGTCTGTTGGTGGGCTGCCGCTGGACGAGGAGGAGTGGGAAAATCGGCGCTTCCTCTTCCCCAAGGGTCTTATTCTTAACCGCGACCTATCCAAGGTGCTGCCCATAGACCCCATGAAGATTACCGAAGAAATTGCCCACTCCTGGTATACCTATGAAGGAGACCAGGTGGCCTTGCACCCCTTCGAAGGGCAGACCAACCCGCAGTACACTGGCCTCGAGGCCGATGGGAAGCTCAAGGTGGAGGGTAAGTACTCCTGGCTCAAGAGCCCGCGCTACGATGGGATAGCGGTCGAGGTGGGGCCACTGGCTCGCTTTATAGTGGGCTATGCCGCAGGCAGCGAGCCTATCAAGAAATTGATGGACGGCTACACTGCCCGCATCGGGGTGCCCTTCAAATTCTGGTACTCCACGTTAGGGCGTACGGTGGCTCGAGGGCTCGAAACCAAGTTACTGGCCGATTTTGTGCCAACGCTGGTGAATGATTTGGTGGCTAATGTCTCCAAGGGTGATGAGCGCTTTTTCACGCCATACATGCCCAAAGATGGCGATGGCTTCAGTTTGTCTGAAGTGCCTAGGGGCTCACTTTCTCACTGGGTTCGGATCAGGAATGGGCAGATCGAGAACTTCCAGGCGGTAGTTCCTTCTACCTGGAATGCCTCTCCCAAGGATTCCAAAGGCCAGGTTGGGGCCTATGAAGCGGCCCTGACCGGGCAAAAACTGGCCGACCCCAAGAAGCCTTTGGAAATCCTGCGTACCATCCACTCCTTCGATCCATGCTTGGCCTGTGCAGTGCACCTGCTCGACCCTAAGGGCCAGGAGATAGCTCATCTGAAGATTACCGTATAGGGGGATGTGATGGCGCACATCAACACCCATGGCCCGGTTCATTTGCGCTACATCTTCGGGCGTTTTACCCGCATCTCGCACTGGTTTCGAGTGGTTCTGATCGTCTGGTTGACCATAAGTGGTTTTTACATAGCCAACCCCTTCCTGGCAACCAACCCCAACCTGCCTACCTACCTCAACTTTTTGCAAGCTAACCTTCGCGGCTTGCATGTTGCGGCTGGTTGGATACTGCTGGTTCTTACGTTGATCCGTATCTACGAGTTCTTTTTTATCCAACCCGGCCCCAGGCTGGGAATTGGAACCGAAGTTGGCATGGGGCGTATCCTGTTCGACTGGCGGGCCTGGCGTGACCAGCTAGCCTTTTATCTGTTGCTGCGGCGAGAACACCCCACGTACATCTACTCGAACTATGGGCCCATGCAGTACCTGACCTACATCGTGCTCTACATCAGTTTAGTTGTGGTTATTCTGACCGGTCTGATCCTGGCCGCGCCTTACCAGACCAGCGGGTTGGTCGGCTGGACGGGGCAGGTGCTGAAGCCCCTCGAGGTCGCCATGGGTGGCTTGGCCAATGTGCGGATTTACCACCACTGGATGATGTGGGTGATGATTGTGTTTACGGTGGTGCACATCTATATGGTGGCCTGGTACTCGATTCGCAGCCGCACCATGATTCTGGAGACGATGGTCTCGGGATACAAGGCCGAGGACATTCGGCCGCACAAATAATGTCTTGCCCATGCTTGAAAGAGGTTGGGGAGTAAGTTTACTCCCCAACCTATCCAAAATGCACGGCGACACGAACTAATTCCTGGGACACCCGTCCCGGATTGACTGGAGATACTGGTTTGCAAAGGATGGAGGGATGGCTGCTGAGATTCTACTAATGGGCGTGGGCAACCTCTTTTATGGCGACGAGGGGGTGGGGGTGGTGCTGGTCAACCGGCTCCAGGAAAAATACGCTTTTCCCGATCGCCTCGAGGTCGTGGATGGCGGAACCCTGGCCTGGAACCTGCTGCCGCTGCTTTCGGGCCGTGAGCATGTAATTGTGGTGGATGCGGTAGCGGCAGAGCCGGGTGAAATTTACCGATTTACCCTGCACGACATCCCCAGTGCCATCCAGTACGGCAAGCTCTCCTCCCACGAGTGGGAGATGCCCGAGCTGTTGAGGGCCATGGAGCTGCACGGCGACCTGCCTCCCACCACCTTTATTGCCATTGGGGTCAGCGCTCTGGCTGAGGTGAGCGCAAACCTGCAAATCCGGCTGAGTCCGCTTATCGAAAAGCGGCTGGATGCCCTGGAACGGGTGGTGTTACGGGAGCTGGCCTCACTGGGAATCATGCCGGTTGCCAAGGCCCAGCGCTTGCCCGAAAACGCCAATGCCACACATCCTGAGGCCAGCCATGCATGAGCTGGGTCTGGTCAAAAGCATCCTCGAGATCGCCGAGGCCTACGCCCGCCGCGAAGGGGCCCGCGCCATCCGCGAGATTGGCCTGCGGGTGGGGGCCCTGAGCGGGGTGGAAAAGGAGGCCCTCGAGTTCGCCTTTGAGGCCGCCAAGCAAGGCACCCTGGCCCAGCAGGCCCGGCTGGCGGTGCAGTGGGTGCCGCTGCTGGCCTTTTGCGATGGGTGCAAGAAGGAGTTTGAGGTAGCAAGCCCCTTTGGTATCGCTTTGTGTCCGGGCTGCCACCAGCCCACCGCCACCCTCGAGCAGGGCCTCGAGCTAGAAGTGGACTACCTGGAGGTAGAGTAGAGGAGAGCCCATGAACGAGCGCAAAGAGATTGAAATTGGCCTGTCGGTGCTGGCGGAAAACACCGAGGAGCGCGGGCGGCGCATTCAGGTGGAGAAGGGCGTGATGGCCCTCAACAACCAGTACGCCGCCGCCAACCGCCAGCGCCTGGAGGCAGCCCAGGTCAAGACCCTAAACCTGCTTTCTTCGCCAGGGTCGGGCAAAACCACCCTGCTGTCGCGCACCTTGCAGGAGCTTGCGCCCCACCTGCAGATGGCGGTCATCGTGGGTGACCTGACTACCGACAACGATGCCCAGCGCCTTCGGGTGGGCGGGGCCACCGCGGTGCAGATTCAGACCGGCAGCCTGTGCCACCTCGAGGCCGCCATGGTAGCCCGCGCTCTGGAGGCCCTGAACCTCGAGGCGCTCGAGCTGCTCTTCATCGAAAACGTGGGCAACCTGGTCTGCCCCGCCGCCTACGACCTGGGCGAAAGCGCCAAAGTGGTGCTTTTTTCCACCACCGAGGGTGAGGATAAACCACTCAAATACCCCCGCATCTTCAAGGAGGCCGACCTGGTGCTTATCACCAAGGGCGACCTGGCCGAAGTGCTGGGCTTCGACCGCAACCAGGCCCTGGAAAACCTACGCCTAGTCGCACCCCAGGCCAGGGTGCTGGAGGTCTCAGCCAGGAGTGGGGCGGGTATGCCAGACTGGTATCACTACCTGTTTGCGCTTCTGGGGCGGGTTATGCCCCAAAACGTGCACGGCGGTTAGCACCCCCTATGCGCCACCCATCCGGCCCCCCCGAGGCACAGACCCTGCGCTTGCGGGTGCGGGGTGTGGTGCAGGGGGTGGGTTTTCGGCCCTTTGTGTTTCGCCTGGCTACGCGCCTGGGACTTTCGGGCTGGGTGCAGAACGACCTCGAGGGCGTTCTGATGGAGGTATCGGGGCCGCCCGATGCGCTAGAGACGCTGGTTCGGGCCATTTCCACCGAGGCCCCTCCGGCGGCCCGCGTCGAGCAGGTGGAAGTCCTACAGCAGCAACCAGGCCGCCTGCCCGGTGGGTTTGCCATTATCCAGAGCGAGGCCAAAGGCCCTCTTTCCACCCGCATCTCCCCCGACCTGACCCTCTGCCCCGACTGCTTGCAGGAACTGTTCGACCCCAGCGACCGGCGTTACCGCTACCCCTTCATCAACTGCACCAACTGCGGCCCCCGCTACAGCATCACCCTGCAACTGCCCTACGACCGCCCCCACACCACCATGCGGGCCTTCGCGATGTGCCCGGAATGCGCCGCCGAGTACCACGACCCCCACAACCGCCGTTTTCATGCCCAGCCCATCGCCTGCCCTGTGTGCGGCCCTCAGGTTCATCTGTGGAATGCCCAGTTGCAGCCCCTTGCCTCGCAGCACCTGGCCGTCGAGGAAGCCGCACGGCTCCTGCGCGAGGGGCAGATTCTGGCCATCAAAGGGCTGGGCGGCTACCATCTGGCCTGCGACGCCGCCCGCGCCGAGGCTGTAGAACGTTTGCGGGCCCGCAAAAAGCGCCGCTTCAAGCCCCTGGCCCTGATGGCGCGTGACCTCGAGGCTCTTCGGGGCTACGTCGAGCTAGACGAGCCTGCCCAAGAGCTATTGCAGAGCCCAGAGCGCCCCATCGTGCTGCTGCCCAAAGGCCCCAAACCGCTGCCCGAGGCCCTGGCCCCTGGCAGCCCCGACCTGGGGGTGATGCTGCCCTATACGCCCTTACAGCACCTGCTCTACGCCGAGGGCGCACCTTTGCTGCTGGTGATGACCAGCGCCAACCGCTCGGGTGAACCCATGGTTTACCGCGACGAGGAGCTCGAAAAGCTCAAAGGTCTGGCCGACTATTTTTTGGTCGGCGAGCGCCCCATTGCCCGCCGGGTAGACGACTCAGTAACTGCTCTGGCCGACGGTAGGCCAATGATGCTGCGCCGGGCGCGGAGTTTTGCACCGGCCCCCATCCTGCAATCGGAGCGTTTCCAGAGGCCCATCCTGGCGCTGGGCGCTATGCTCAAAAACAGCATCGCCCTGTGCACCGGTGGTCAGGTTTTTGTAAGCCAGCACCTGGGCGACCTGGAAGAACTCGAGGCCCGCCTGGCCTTTTACCAGACCGTCCAAGACCTTACCCGGATGTATCGGGTTGACCTGGACCAAACCCTAATTGTGCACGACCTGCACCCCGACTACCCCTCCACCCAGTACGCTGCCGAGTTGCCCGGCCCCAAGCGGGCTGTGCAGCACCACCAGGCCCACATTGCCTCGGTGCTGGCCGAACACCACCTGTGGGATGAGCCTGTACTGGGCTTTGCCTTCGATGGGGCTGGGCTGGGGCTGGATGGGGCCATCTGGGGCGGCGAGGTGATGCTGGGTTCCCTGCAGTCGGGCCTGCGGCGGGTGGCCCATCTGCGCTACGCCCCCTTGCTGGGCGGCGATGCCGCAGCCGCGCTGCCGACCCAGGCTGCGGTGGGGTTTGTGCGGGAGCTGGGCCACTGGGAAGCCCACCTACCCCAGCACACGGTCGAGCAAGGGCTGAAGCTACTGGCCTCGAGGCTGCCCATCCCATCTACCAGCAGCATTGGTCGGCTATTCGACACGGTGGCTGCCCTGCTGGGATTCCATAGCCGCCAGGACTTTGAGGGGCAGGCCGCCATGTGGCTCGAGGGCTTAGCCCGTAGCGCCCCGCCGGAGCCCCAGGCCCGCTATACCTTACCTATCCAGCCTGCCGACCTCCCCCAGTGGGATTACCACCATTTGCTCGAGGCCATCCTGACCGACCTGCAAAAGGGCCTTGCCAGAGAAAAAATAGCCCGACACTTTCACCACGCCCTGGCCGAAGGGGTAGTCAGCATGGCCCAACACCTGCGCGAGCTACATGGCCTTTCAGCCGTAGTGCTTTCGGGCGGGGTGTGGCAAAACCGCCTGCTGCACGGGCTGGCCCTATCTGCGCTGCGGGCACGGGGTTTTGCGGTGTACTGGAACCAGGCTGTGCCACCCGGCGATGGAGGCATTGCTTTGGGGCAGGTGGCCCTGGCCCAGATGCCCGAAATGACCTAACCAGGACTTTTTTCCCTACACAAACACATTTGACACTGTTACAAATATAGCAACCCACCTAGTGGGTGTCCCCAAAAACGCTTGTGGGTTCCCCTCCCTAGCCCACAAGCGTTGTTTTTTGTTGTAATCGAGCTTTCACCCGAGTGCAACAAAGCACCACTGCATCGTCACTAAGGCCCTCCAGAAGTTTCAATCCTCACTCGAGCTTTCACCCGAGTGCAACATACGGACCGACAACGGCCCAGCCGTCGACTGTGTAGTTTCAATCCTCACTCGAGCTTTCACCCGAGTGCAACGAGGGCATCCTGAGCATTTCCACGCTCAGAACCCGCGTTTCAATCCTCACTCGAGCTTTCACCCGAGTGCAACACGACCAGCGATTTGAGCCGGGCGGATTGGGTAGAGTTTCAATCCTCACTCGAGCTTTCACCCGAGTGCAACGTGTTATCTACTGACGCTAAAATCGATTCAGAAGGAGTTTCAATCCTCACTCGAGCTTTCACCCGAGTGCAACTTACGAGTGCTAATAATCGCTATGCTCAGTTTTGGGGTTTCAATCCTCACTCGAGCTTTCACCCGAGTGCAACGCTATCCTCAAGGCTAAGGCCCGTGTGAGGGAAATTCGTTTCAATCCTCACTCGAGCTTTCACCCGAGTGCAACTGATGTTCTCGCGAAAGGGCCGCAAAAAGGGCACGTTTCAATCCTCACTCGAGCTTTCACCCGAGTGCAACGTGTTATCTACTGACGCTAAAATCGATTCAGAAGGAGTTTCAATCCTCACTCGAGCTTTCACCCGAGTGCAACTTACGAGTGCTAATAATCGCTATGCTCAGTTTTGGGGTTTCAATCCTCACTCGAGCTTTCACCCGAGTGCAACGCTATCCTCAAGGCTAAGGCCCGTGTGAGGGAAATTCGTTTCAATCCTCACTCGAGCTTTCACCCGAGTGCAACTGATGTTCTCGCGAAAGGGCCGCAAAAAGGGCACGTTTCAATCCTCACTCGAGCTTTCACCCGAGTGCAACGGCTAGCTCCGCCACAGGAACAGCCGCATCCTCCACGTTTCAATCCTCACTCGAGCTTTCACCCGAGTGCAACCGGCCCGCAGATTCTCTTCTGCATCGAGAATCGGGTTCGTTTCAATCCTCACTCGAGCTTTCACCCGAGTGCAACCTCTAGCTGCCCAAGCCAGCCCAAGCCCAAAAAGAAGTTTCAATCCTCACTCGAGCTTTCACCCGAGTGCAACTGGCATTAGAACAACAAATCCAACAAACCCGAGACGTTTCAATCCTCACTCGAGCTTTCACCCGAGTGCAACCCTGAGCCAGTGCTGAGGCTTGCCCTCAGCTTGATGTTTCAATCCTCACTCGAGCTTTCACCCGAGTGCAACCGATCAGTTTCGCTGGATAGGAGATTGGTGGAAAGGTTTCAATCCTCACTCGAGCTTTCACCCGAGTGCAACGCACGTAGGGCGCCGTGCCGACGAGGTGCAGCGTGTTTCAATCCTCACTCGAGCTTTCACCCGAGTGCAACGGCCTCATTCTAGCGTGCGTGCTGGACGGGGTTCAAGAGGGGGTTTGCGCGAGGGTGCATCTCTGAAAATCCGTATGCCAGAATAAAGCATGAAAGAGTGGAAAACGAAAG
>NZ_JBEVAL010000087.1:0-10466 GCF_051297115.1 Meiothermus cerbereus | reverse complement strand
CGCCTGCTGGGGGTGGAGCGATATTACCTGCTGGAGTGAAGGGGGGTGCGGAATGTGGGCTGTTGGCGCAGTTTGGGGAAATGTGGCTGGTGGCTTTTCCGAATTGGGGTAGCCTATCACTTCCCCTCAAAAACCAAACAGGTAGCGCAGGGCTGGGGCCAGCCCCTGCCGCCAGGTCATCCAGTTGTGGCCGGAGGGGCGCTCGAGGTAGGCGTGGGGGTAGCCCTTATCGGCCAGCAGGGCGGCAAAACGGCGGTTGGGGGCCAGCAGCCACTCGATCTGGCCGGTCTCGCAGTAGAAGCGCAGGGGCAGGGTGGGGGCGGCCCGGTACTGCTCGGTGAGCCACTCGGGGTCGGTAAAGGAGTCGCCCCCCTGGGGCGAGGCAGTCAGGCAGGCCGACTGGGTGGCGATTTTCTGGAAGAGGTTGGGGTGGCGCAGGGCCAGCCAGCTCGAGACCAGACCTCCCAGGCTGGCGCCCATCAGCCCTTTTTCCGGGGTGGGGCCATAATGCGTTTCGACAGCAGGAACGATTTCGCCCAGCAGGTGCTGTTCGTAGGCCTTATTGAACCAGTACTCCTGGCGGCGGTCTTCGGGCTCGATGAACACAATCCGCACGGGCTTTATCTGGCCCAGCTCCAAAAGCCCCTGGGCTACCTCGGCCAGCCTGGCGGTGCGGTAGTAGGCCACCCCATCGTGCACATAAAGGGTGGCCTGGGGCTTTTCGGAGGGGTTATAGACGTAGTAGCGGCGGGTAGAACCAAAGGCCCGCGACTCCAGCCGGTGCCGGTGCACATCTACCGCGCGAGAAGGTTGGTGTGGGGCGGTGTAGCTGAACCCTGGCAGCTCGATGGCCCGGGGGTAGCTCCACCAGGGGTTCTGGGCTTTGTGGGGGTTGTCGGGGTCGGGGAAGGGCTGTTGGTTCTCGTCCAGAAAGGCGTATTCCACGTAGGCCCCGGCGGGGAACTCGAGCGTCAGGGGCTTCTCGATGGGAATGGGCCGGCGGTTCCAGTCGGTGAAGTCGCCTACCAGATACTTGGCCCCAGCAGGGGGGTGAAAAGTCACGTGGCGGTTGTGCACCTCAACCATAGCGCCCCCATCATATGGGTATCGTAGCTGGTCGTGGCATTCAGGTTCTGGTCGCACCTAGCCTGCGTTGCGCAAGCCTGCTGCAATTCCCAACAGTGAAAGCATTAAAGTCCGCTCCAAACCCGTGCGTTCGGGGGCCTCGGGGGGGGTGCGGCGGTAGCGCTGCAAGAGTTCGACCTGCACCAGCGAGATGGGATCCACATAGGGGTTGCGCAACTCGGTCTGACGGGCCAGCACGGGGTGTTTGAAGAGCAGGGTGTTCTGAAAAGTTTCCTCCAGAATGGCTTTGGTTTGCTCGAAAGCCTGGGCGATACCGGGGAAGAAACGCTCGGCCAGCCTGGGTTCGACCAGGCGCAGGTATTCGCGGGCGATGCCCAGGTCGGCCTTGGCCAGGGCGATGGCGGCGCTATCCAGGGTAGAGGCGAAGAAGGGCCACTGTTCAAACATCTCCTGGCGTAGCCCAGGCGGAATTTCCTTTAGCCCCTCGGCCAGCCCGTACCAGCCCGGGATCAAGAGTCGCACCTGCGTCCAGGACATTACCCAGGGGATGGCCCGCAGGTCTTTGATTTCCCGCACCCTGCCGGAGCGGTACACCGGACGGCTGGCAATGTTGAGCGCCCCAATTTCGCGGATGGGCGTGAACTGCTCGTAGAACTCGAAGAAGCCGGGGCGGCCCAGCAGCTCGCGGTAGGCCTCGGTGGAGCGCTGGGCGGCTTTTTCCATGGCCTCCCGCCACCTCTCCTCGAGGGGTGGGGCCTGGCCGTAGAGGTCGCGGGCCGAGGCCAGGGCCATGTGGTAGAGCATCTGCTCGAGGTTGCGTATGGCCAGGTCGGGGTGGGCGTAACGGTCGGCCAGGGCCTCGCCCTGTTCGGTCAGGCGCATGCGGCTGCCCACCGTACCGGGCGGCAGGCTGGCAATGGCCCGCCCTGCCGTGCCGCCGCCGCGGGCGGTGGAGGTGCCCCGCCCGTGGAAGTAATAGACCTGCACGCCGCGGCCCCGGGCTACTGCGGTGATGGCCTCCTGGGCCTGGTAGAGCGCCCAGTTGGCCGCCAGAAAGCCCGCGTCCTTGTTGGAGTCGGAGTAGCCAATCATCACCTCGAGGCCCCCCCGCCCCTGCACCTGGGCTTTGAAGACCGGGTTGTCCAGCAGCCGGGCCACCACCGCGGGGGCATGGTGCAGGTCGTCCAGGGTCTCAAAAAGCGGCACCACATCAAAAGGCAGTGCCCGTCCGGGGCGGTACAACCCCACCTCCCGCGCCAGCAGCACCACTTCCAGCAGGTCGCTGGGGTGGTGGGTCATCGAGACCACGTGTGCGCCACGGGCTTTCCAGTTGCGCAGGGCCTCGAGGGCCGTTTGCAGGCTTTTGCTCTGGGGGCGGTAGCCCACCGGGGCCAGGGGCCGGGCTGTGGCCAGCTCCTGGGTGAGCAGGGCTTCCTTTTGCTCCGGCTTTAGCGCGGTGTACTGCTCCTGCACACCAGCAATTTTTAGCAGCTCGGCCACCGCTTCGCTGAGGGCGCGCGACTCCTCGCGCAGATCCAGGCCAACCAGGTCGAGCCCGAAGGCCTCGGCGTTGAGCCGGATGGGCCTTACGCTGACTCGAGCCACCTCCCCCAGGCCAAGCTGTTCCAGGCTGCGCTCGGCTTTGCCCAGGTCGCTTGCGAACTCGGCGGTGCTGGTGTAGCCGGGGCCGGGCTGCTCGCCCAGCAAAGCCCGTAGCTTGTGGCGCAGGCCCATGCCAAACTGGCGGTAGGGCTCGCTCTGGAAACGCTCGGGCAGCGAAAGATGCCTAGCGTGGTCTTCCAGGGCCAGCCGCAACTCGCGGGTGATGGTGATGCGCTCGTCGCTGAGGGACAGGTCGCGGATCAGGCCTTCTACATCCTCCACAAACTTGCGCAGGGCGGTTTCGCGGGCGTAGTTTTGCGCCCAGCTTGTAACCTCGGGCAGCACGTTGGGGTTGCCGTCCCGGTCGCCGCCAATCCAGCTGCGGAACACCAGGGGGGGTGAAAGGTTGGGGCGCTGTCCATAGTGGGCCTCTATGGCCCGCTCGAGCCCATCTACCAGCCGGGGAATGGCCTGCCACAGGGTGTAGGTGATGTAGAACAGACCGCCTTTGACCTCGTCTTCTACACTGGGGCGCGATTTGCGAAGTTCGGAGGTGCCCCACAGCAGGGCCACCCGCGCATCCAGGGCAGGGCTGGCCTGCTCCCGCGCCGCTTTTTGAGTCGGGTCTGTCGGCCCGGCGGCGTCCAGAAGCCGGGCAATTTCGCTGATGTGGTAGCGCTGGGTGCGGCGGCGGGTCTCGGTGGGATGGGCGGTAAAGGTCAGGTGCAGCCGCAAGCGTGAAAGCACCTCCACGGCCTGCTCGTAGCCAAGGCCCTGGTTTTTGAGCTGCCCCACCAGGGCCAGAAACGACTCGCCCCGGGGTGCTTCTGGGGTGCTGTTTTTCTCGCGCTCCCGGTTAACCCGCACGCGGTGGCGTTCTTCGGCCAGGTTGACCAGGTGAAAGTAGGTCGAGAAGGCCCGGATCATGTTCTCGGCCTCGAGCAGCGAGAGTCCCCGCACGATGGACAGAAGCTGCTGTCGGATGTCTTCGGCGTAGCCCTGCCGCAGGGCTTTGGTCAGCTCGCGCACCTGTTCTTCCAGTTCAAAAATACGTTCGCCGGAAAGCGTGCGGATGGCCTTGCCCAAAGCCCGCCCCAGCACGTCCACTTCGCGCTTGAGCTGTTCAAAGAGCCGATCCTCGTTCATTCAGCGATAGTGTAACGGGTTTGGAAGCCATTCCCAAACCCTGCGGCTGCCGCGTTTTGGAGGGGGATTGTGCCCTCTGGAGCATCGGCGGCGCAGGCTTTATTGAAACACCGTTTGACGTGGATTTCTTTTGCCGTTAGCTTGGGGGCATGCCCGAACGGCAGTACCTGTACAGAGGCCGCATTCTCAACCTGGCCCTCGAGGGCACCTACGAGATCGTAGAACACGCCGATGCGGTGGCGGTTCTGGTCGAGCGTGGCGGCAGGCTGCTTTTTGTGCGACAGTACCGCCCGGCCATCGGCAGCGAGACCCTGGAGATTCCCGCGGGCCTCATTGACCAAGGCGAAACCCCCGAACAGGCGGCCCTGCGCGAGCTGGCCGAGGAAGCCCAGCTAACCGGCGAGCTACACTACCTGACCGGCTTTTACCTCTCGCCCGGCTTTTGCAACGAGAAGCTGCACGTGTTCCGGGCCACGCATATCCGCCAAGCCTACGCACAACCCGACCACGACGAAGCCATCACGGTAGAATGGCACTACCCGCGCCAGGTTTTGCGGGATGCCCGCGAAGGCAAGGTTCAGATATCCGCCTCGGCCCTGGCCGGAATCCTCTTCTACCTTAGCGAGAAGGCGCTCGAGGACGACATTCCGTATTACGAGTAGCCAACCTTCCGTTGCCCATACCCTCGCCCGGTTTTCATACCTGCCATGTTGCTTATCAACGACCCTTCCGATGCGCCGGCTGGCCCCAAGGTGGTGGCGATCGGCAGCTTTGATGGCCTGCACCTGGGGCACCAACACCTGATTCACCAGGCCCAGCAGGAGGCCAAAAGCCTACACGTGCCGCTGCTGGTGTACACCTTCGACCCCCCCAGCAAGGTCTTCATGAGAGGGGAGGGCTTCCTGACCGATTTGACCGAGAAGCTCGAGCTCTTAAGGGGCCTGGGGGTCGAGATTGCCCTGATTGTGCCCTTTACCGAGGCTTTCTCCAGGCGCAGCAAGGACGACTTCCTGAATGACCTGCGTACCCTGGAAGCCCAGCGCATCTATGTGGGGGCCGATTTCCGCTTTGGGCAGGGGAGGGCCGGGGGCCTGGAGGATTTGAATGCCGTAGCGCCCACCCAGATTTTGCCGCTGCTCGAGCTGGGTGGGGGGCCGGTCAAGTCGAGCCGCATCCGCGACCTGCTGCGTGAGGGGGAGGTTGACGAGGCCAAACTGCTCTTGGGAAGGGCTTATGTCGCCCGAGGTATTGTGCAAGAGGGGGACAAGCTTGGGCGACAATTGGGTTTCCCTACCGCCAATATCGAAGTGGCCCACCTTAAAATCCTGCCGATGGGGGTGTTTGCTGTGCGGGTGCAGACCCCACAGGGCAAGTTCGGCGGCATGGCCAATGTCGGCTATCGCCCCACGGTTTCGGGTCAGAGCCTGCGCTTCGAGGTACACCTGTTTGGTTTCGCTGGTGATTTGTACGGCCAAGAACTCGGCGTGGAATTCCTGACCAAGCTGCGTGGAGAGATGAAGTTTGAGAGCCTGGAAGCCCTCAAAGCCCAGCTTGCCCAGGACGCCGAGGCCGCCCGCCGGGTCTTGGGGATTTAGCGGGGTATATCCTCGGCGGTCATGAAGCGGGGTCTGACCCAGCGCACCTCTTCGAAGGTGCCGTCGTAGCGCAGGATGGCGGCAATGCGGGCCCTCGAGTACACCTGGTGCGGCTTCTTGGGGATGAAGGCGGTCACGATGTCCACCCAGCGCGGCTCACGGTACTCCAGCACCACGTGCAGCGGCAGCTTGAGCTGCGGCGGAAAAACCATGTAGCCCAGCACCAGCATGCGCTGGTCTTCGGGGTAGACGGCCATCTCGCGGCCCCACTCCACCGCCTGCAACACGTCGTGTTCAATAAAGCCCTCTTGCAGCATGTGCTTGGCCACGTGCGGGCCGATGCGGTAGCGGCCTTCGCGGATATAGGGGAGGAGTTCCTCGAGCCTGCGGATGCGCGATCGTTTGATCATTCGTCCCCCCTTTAGCAATAATCCCCAGGCTCAAAAGAGCTGGGGTCTGGTCTCGTGCAGCACAGAACCCCCAGGGAATATAGCGGGGTTCTATTGCTGAAGATTATAGGGAATAGCGGGATAGATGATGTGGGCTTTTGACCGCAATTGCCGCACCGTAAACCCTGGCTGCTCCGGCCTCGAGCAGGGCCTTGCGGGCACGTTCAAAAGTGGCCCCAGTAGTTACTACGTCGTCCACCAAAAGCCAGATGCCTTTTACACGCATGCTGGGCTTGAAAGCAGCTTCGGAAAGCTGCAGGCGCTGAAACAGTGTTTTTTGGGTTTGCGACTTTTCCCAAGAGGCACGCGAGAGCACCTTTTTGTATGGAATTCCCAGGGCTTCGGCTGTGGCCAGCGCCAGTAGCTCGGCCTGGTTGTAGCCCCGCTGGATCTGGCGGTGGAGCAGGGTTGGTACGGCAGTTACGCCATCCAGGCCCCACTCGGCCTGCTTTACGCCCTGCGCCAGCAGCTGGCCCAGGTAGGCGGCCAGTTTGCGCTGCCCCTGGTACTTGATGGCCTTGGGCAGCCGACCCAGGTGCTTGTAGTCGCCCAGGTAAACGAAGTGGGGCAGGTGCCTTGGTACCAGCAGGGCCTGGCAGCTCGAGCAAAGCAGAGGCTCTCGCAATGGCTGGGCACAGCCGGGGCAGGTTGCACCGGTTAGCTGTTCCCACCAGCCCAGGAGCGGTCTCACCCTTCACCCGATCTGCAAGGCCGCCCGCAGGGCTTCGTCGAAGGGGGGATAGAGCACCCCTTTCTCGGTGACGATGCCGGTAATCAGGTGGTGCGGGGTTACATCGAAGCCAGGGTGGGCTGCCGGAAAACCCTCGGGCGCGATGGGCTGTCCCCGAATGACCGTGACCTCCTGGGCCGAACGCTTCTCGATGGGAATCTGGTCGCCACGCTTTAGCCTGGGGTCTACCGAGGAGAGCGGCAGGGCCGGATAGAAGGGGATGCCGTGGTACTGCGCCAGAATGGCCAGGCCATAGGTGCCGATTTTGTTGGCAAAGTCGCCGTTAATGGCCATGCGGTCGGTGCCCAGCATTACTGCATCTACCTGGCCCTGGCCCATCATGTAGGCCGCCATGTTGTCGCTGATCAGGGTGGCGGGCACTCCGGCTTTCTGCAGTTCGTAGGCAGTCAGGCGGGCCCCCTGCAGGTAGGGGCGGGTCTCGTCTACCCAGACGTGCGTTATCCGGCCCTGCCGGTGGGCCTCGATGATGGCCCCCAAAGCCGTTCCGTATCCGCCTGTGGCCAGGGGGCCGGTGTTGCAATGGGTGAGCACCTGGCCCCGCAGCACCCGCGCCCCGTGCTGGCTGATGGCTCGCTCGGTTTCTTCTACCTCATTCCAGATAGCCTGGGCTTCCTGTAGCGAGGCCTCGAGGTTGCCCCAGTGGGGTTTCATGCGATCCAGGGCGTAAAACAGGTTGACCGCGGTGGGGCGGCTCTGGCGTAGCAGGGCGTCGGCTGCGGCCAGGTCTTCGCCCGACAGGTGGGCCAGCACCATGCCAAAAGCCGCCGTCACCCCGATGGCCGGGGCCCCGCGCACCACCATCTCGCGGATACCGGTGGCGGCATCGAGGGCGCTTTGGCAGGGCACCCAGACCTCCTCGAAGGGGAGCTTGCGCTGGTCTAGGAGCCAGAAGGTGTTGTTTTCGAAGCGAAAGGGCACTACGCGCATGGGCTCAGTCTACTCGAGCTGATAAAAACACATGAACTAAGTGTCTCCATAAGCGAAATGCGAGATGCCGTACCGAAAGTTCGCTTTAGGAATTGCGCCAGGTATGCATTGACCCATTCCGCTGGTTTTGCCAATCTGCCCTGGCGCAACTTAGACCTTTGCCGGCTCTTCCACCACCGTGCCGGCCCACTTCACCAAGGCCACCTCGCGGGGGCTGGAAAGCTCGGGGTGCACCGCGGCTACCCGCACCCCGTACACATAGCTGCCGGGGCGGGCGGGCTGGTAGGTGCCGCTGTACACCAGGGCCTCCCGCTCCTGCCCGGTGTGATTAAGCGCGACCACTTCCAAATCGCCACTGCTGCGGCGCACCACCAGCTCGACCTGCAGGGTTTCGGTGGGGATGCCGTAGGCCTGCACAAAAGCCCGCAACTGCAAGGGCTGGTTGGCTGTGCTGTGCGGGGCCTCGACCCATACTTTTACGTTGTTCCAGGCGCTTTGCACCAGGCTTTTCCAGCGTGCGACCTCTTTTAGGAGAGCGGCGTTCTGCTCCATCAGGTGGGCCGAGCGCCGGGCCAGGGGGGTGTAGAACTTGCGGTGGTACTCGTCCACCATGCGCTGGGCCGAGAAGGTGGGGCCGCAGGTGTGAATGCTGTCGCGCACCATAGCCAGCCAGCCGCTGGGGGTGCCCACCGCGCCGCGCGCGTAAAACAGCGGGATGATCTCGTACTGCAAGGTGTCGTAGAAGCTCTGGGCATCGGCGTGATCCTGGGCCTCTTCGGTGGCGTAGGTGCGCTCGTCGCCAATGGCCCAGCCGTTGGTGGTGTTGAAGGCCTCGGCCCACCAGCCATCCAGAATCGAGAAGTTCAAAGCGCCGTTGAGCGCTGCTTTCATGCCCGAGGTGCCGGAGGCCTCCATGGGGCGGCGGGGGGTGTTGAGCCAGACGTCCACCCCCTGCACCAGGGTGCGGGCCAGGCTCATGTCGTAGTCCTCGAGCAGAATCATCTTGTCCTCGAGGCCCAGCGCCTTGATTTTTTCGGCCAGCTTGCGGATGAACTCCTTGCCGGGCTCGTCCTTGGGGTGGGCTTTTCCGGCAAACACAAACTGCACCGGCAGGGGGCCGTTCAGTATCGAGACCAGCCGGTCGGGGTCGGTGAACATCAGGATGGCCCGCTTGTAGGTGGCAAAGCGACGGGCAAAGCCGATGGTCAGCACGGTGGGGTCGAGCACCTTTCCAGCCGCCCGCAGCCTGGCCGGGAGGTCGCCATTGCGGCGGCGCTGCTCAAACAGCCGCACCCGCACCTCTTCGATGAGCTGGGCCCGCAGCCTGTTGCGGATGCGCCAGAGCTCGTCCTCCTCGAGCTTGTCTACCGTCCACTGGTTCGGGTCGTGCAGTTGCTCGGCCCAGGTTTTGGGGAAAGTACGCTCGTAGAGGGCGTGCATCTCGGGGTGCAGGAAAGTAAAGGTGTGGATGCCGTTGGTGATGTGCCCGATGGGGACTTCTTCCGGCTCCAGGCCTTTCCACAGGTGCTGGAACATCTCGCGCGACACCTCACCGTGCAGCGCCGAGACCCCGCCTGCGGCCCTCGAGGTGGTCAGGGCTAGGTGGGACATGCTAAAGACCGGGCCATAGCTCTTTTCCTCGCGGCCCAGGGCGATAAACTCCTCTTTGCTTATACCCAGCCTGTTCCACCAGCCGTCCAGGTAGCGCTCGACCAGATCCAAAGGAAAGGTGTCGTGTCCAGCCGGTACGGGGGTATGGGTGGTGAAAAGGGCCCCTGCCGAGGTGGCCTCCAGAGCCTCGCCAAACGAGCTTCCAGTCGCAACCATCTCGCGTATGCGCTCGAGCCCCAGAAAAGCCGCGTGGCCTTCGTTCATATGCCAGACTTCGGGCTCCTGGCCCAAAGCCCGCAGCAGCCGCACCCCGCCAATGCCCAGAATCATCTCCTGCTCTATGCGGATTTCCTGTCCCGGTGCATACAGCCGAGCAGTTAAGGCACGGTCTTCGGGCCGGTTTTCGGGCAGGTTGGTGCTCATCAAGTAGACCGGAATGGTGCCCACCTGGGCCTTGTAGGCCATCACGTAGACCATCCGCCCGGGAAACTCCACCGCCACCCGCAGGGGTTTGCCGTCTTTGTTGACCACCACCAGCGGCAGCTCTTCGGGCAGGAGGTCTTCGTAGACCTCGCGCTGCTGGCCCTCGGGGGTTAGCTGCTGGCGGAAATAACCCTCGTGGTAGAACATGCCCACGCCGGTGAGGTTGAGCCCCAGATCCGAGGCCGCCTTGATGTGATCACCGGCCAGGATGCCCAGGCCACCCGAGTAGATGGGCAGCGACTCGTGAAAGCCATACTCCATAGAAAAATAGGCGATGCGGGGCGTCTTTTTGGGGCGGGTTTGCAGGTAGCGACGAAAATTGGCTACCGTGGCCTCGACAGCTCCCACATAGCCTGCATTTTCGGCCAGGGCAGCCAGGCGCTCGGGGTCGGCTTCCAGCAGGGCGCGTACCGGGTTAGCCCGGAAGCGCTTCCACTGCGAAGGATTAATCTGTTCGAACAGGTGCTGGGCTTCGGGGTTCCAGCTCCACCAGAGGTTGTAGGCCAGCTCGTGTAGGCCCTTTAAGGGCTCGGGTAGGCTGGGCATGCTGACGATTCGACCGATGGCATTCATAATCAAGCCAAGATTTTACCACCATATATTTTGCCGAAGGTCAGAAATCGAACAGAACCGCTGCTGGGATGCGTGCTTTGAAGAACAGAAGGCCCTTGCAGGCCAGCCAGTCAGCATGCGCCAGGCCCCAGCGTTACAAAAAGCGTTACGCGACCTTTAGTATCTAAAAACGCTGTTGCAACCGCACCCCCTCATCCAAAAAAGCCCACACCAACGCCCACCAGAACGATATGGAAGCAATTT
>NZ_JBEVAL010000086.1:0-10676 GCF_051297115.1 Meiothermus cerbereus | reverse complement strand
CTGATGCATCCGTTCCCGCATTTCGCTCATTCCCACAGTTTAGGCTGTTTGCCTATTTTCAGGACACACCCTTGCGCGCAGGGGCCATTGACCTGAGGTCATTTCGGCGCTAACATAAAGAGCTACGCTTACTGTGCAAGCACTGGGAAAAATGAAACACCGACCTTTACAAAACATCAACCTCGCGCAGCTCATGCGCGAGGGCGGCAGCACCAGCGCCAGGGACGAGATCCAGGATTACATTGCCCTGCATGACGAGCGCATACCCCTGCAAGGAAAAGCGCTCTGGAAGGCAACGGTCACCAGGATAGAGGGTGAGGGGGGGCTAGAGTTCTGGCTTTCGGGTGAGATTGCCGGCAACGCCATCATGGAATGCCGTCGCTGCCTGACCCCTACCCCCACCCCTGTACGGGCCCATTTTCAGTATTTGCTCCGCTACCAGTTGGGCCTGCAGCACCCTGAGGCCATCGAGGAAGACGAAGAAGAAATCCTGCTTTTTGGTCATCCCGACCTCGACTTAGAGCCAATCCTGAGCGAAGCCTTTGCCCTCGAGCTGCCCTACACCACCCTCTGCAAAGAAGACTGCAAGGGCCTGTGTCCGGTCTGTGGGGCCAACCTCAACGAAGTGGACTGCGGTCACCTGCCTCAAACCCAGACCAAGCTGGCCGCCGAGCTTTCTAGGTTGCTGGGCGAGATTAAAGACTGATGCTCACGCTGTAACGAGAGCGCAGACCCAGGCGCGCAACCGCTGGCAGGGCTGCCCGCACTGCGCCGGAGAAACCAGCCTCAATCCACCACATGGGCAGCCTGGCCTTAGTGTTAGGCTGGTCTTATGTCGGCCATTGCCTTAGACCGCTGGCTCCAGCACCTCGTAAAGCACCTGCCCGTAGCCAAGGAGGGCCGCGACCCCGAAGGCGTTCACCAGGTACGGGTGGCCATACGGCGGCTGCGGGTGTGGCTGCGGCTGGCCGGAATGCGGGTACTCGAGGACGACCTGGCCTGGCTGGTGCGTGCAGCGGGTGAGGTGCGCGACCTGGAGGTGTTGTTGCAGCACCCCGACCTGCCCAAAGCCTTCCGAAACTGGGCCGCATCCAGACTGGAACAGGCTCGAGCCGCCTTCGCACCGCTGCTGGATAGCCCTCGGCTGGCCGGGCTGCTTCAGGCCCTCTCCAACCTGCCCCCGCTGGACGAAGCATCGGCCCAGAACCGGCTAAAACGCTTTGTTCATCAAGCCGAGCGCAAGGCTGAAGAATGGCGCAATCATGACAGCATCGAAAGCCTGCATGCCTTGCGCCGGGCCCTGCGCCGCCTGCGCTACGCCAGGGAGTGGCTGGGGCTGGACAGCCAGGCCGTGAAGGCCCTCCAGGAGATTTTCGGGCAGGTCGGCGACCTAAGCTTTACCTTGAGGTACTTGGCCGCCTTTGAGGCCGAAGGGGGCAAGGTGCCTGCAGCCTACAAGCGGCAGCTCGAGGCCCAGTTGACCGAAGCCCTCGAGGCAGCCCAAGCAGCCTGGCACACACACCAGGCTGACCTGGGATGATGGCGGTACCCAGTTTGGATTACACGCCATACAGCGCAATTAGAGCGCTCTGCACAGACGTGCCCTTCCCCCCGGGAGGCAGCCGTGCTGTGCAGGACACAGCAATTCAAGTTGTGAGCGGCTCAATGATTATGAAGAGTACCCCAACCCGCACATTCGCGGGCGTCCGCCTCAGGCAGGTTCACAAAGTTCAAATTGCGACCTTGGCGGCCATTGCTCCACAGTACGGCAGACAGGCAGCAAAACTGCCACAAAAAAACCGGAGGAAAGCCCTCCGGCCAGGCTTAACAGGTATTACTTTTTGCGGGGACGGTATTTACCGTGGGAACCACGGAAGATTTTTCCACGACGGGTACGACGGTCACCTTTGCCCATGCTATACTCCTAGGCTTTAGCTCCGCTAAGAAGCTGGTTTACCTTGCTCATCAAGCGGGACTTACGCCGGCTGGCTGCGTTCTTGTGCAGGGTAGAGCCTTTGGCGGCCTTGTCAATCAGGCTTTCGGCATAGCGCATGACCCGCACCGCTTCGCCCGCATTGCCTTCTTTGGCCAGAGTCACCGCTTTCTTGCTGATGGTCTTGATGGCCGACATCTTGGACTTGTTGCGGGCACGACGCTTGAGCGACTGCCGGTGGCGCTTGATGGCCGAGGGGTTACGTGCTGTCTTTTTCTGTGCCATAGTTCTCCAATATTGCCAAATTGGGGGCTGCGGAGTTCGCACCAATGGCGAAAAAGCAGCCTCGAGGCAAACCGCTCACAAGTCTAGCATAAGGCCAGCCCCCATGCCTAGACCCTCAAAACTCGTTGCGGGCCGCAACCCAGTCCATACGCACCTGGCCGCGCGCATCCTTGAAGCGGAAATAAACATCGTACAGGTTGGCATCGGCAGGGTAGCGAATTTCATCCGAAAAGCGGCCCTGGTAACGCTTAATCAGGCCAGGGCTGCTCTGGCCCGCACGGCGAATCTCCACTTCAAAGCTCCCTTGGCGCAACTCGCCACTTACCATAACTTTTACAAAAGCCCGAATGCCCGTCACGCGTACCTGGTTGCGGGTCTCGCCGGTGTAGTTCCAGTAGTAGACCGGGGTAAAAGGGGCATAACCCACCGCCAGGCCATAGCGCTCAGCATAAAAGTACACACCACCTGCAATCAGAGCCAGAAATAGAAGCGTTCGCACAGTTCAAGTATAAGACAAGTCTGGATTTGCCTTGCCCAAAATTCCCAGAAGCGTGACGACTCCCCATTCTGAAGAACGGGGCTTCGCGGTTCTCACGGGGCTTCCAGTGCAGCGCCCATCCCCGCAGGCTCCGTCCGAGCCCAGAAAAACCTTGACTCCGTATCGGCAGGCGAGCGCAATGCTTCTGGCTCTGCCACGGGTGTTCGTTCGGAGTTTTACCCATCGGACTACCCGATGGAACCCCCTACTCCAAGTTTCAAGGTGCACGGGGAACGCTGTCCCCAAGGAGATGTTAGCACACATTTGCCGCCCACTATGCTATGTCCGCCTCCGGCGGACATGGGGGTCCATGTATCCTTGTCGCCTCGCCGTGGCGAGGCGAGAACCGAGGGATTATAGCCCCCACACCCCCTCTTCTCTAAAATACCCTGCTCAAATCGGTATACTTGGGAGCATGACAGCGGAGGAAGCATTCGGCTTACTGCGAATCGGGGCAGTGGAAATCATCCCCCAGGAAGACTTGCTCAAAAAACTGCAGTCGGGGAAAAAGCTGGTGGTCAAGCTGGGGCTCGACCCCACCCGGCCCGACATTCACTTTGGCCATGCGGTGGTGTTGCGCAAAATGCGGCAGTTTCAGGAACTCGGTCACAAGGTGGTCATCATCATTGGCGACTTCACCGCCATGATTGGCGACCCCTCAGGCCGCAGCAAAACCCGCCCGCCCCTTACCCTGGAGGAAACCCGGGCCAATGCCAAAAGCTACGTGGAACAGGTAGGCAAAATTCTCATCACCAACGACCCCTCGCGCTTCGAGCTGCGCTACAACTCGGAATGGTTGGAAAACCTGGGCTTCAAAGAGGTCATTAAGCTCACCTCACTGCTCACGGTAGCTCAGATGCTCGAGCGCGAGGACTTCAAAAAGCGTTACGCCGACGGGATTCCCATCTCGATTCACGAGTTCCTTTACCCCTTTGCCCAGGGGTACGACTCGGTGCCCATCGCCTGTGATGTGGAGATGGGCGGCACCGACCAGAAATTCAACCTGCTGGTCGGGCGCGAGGTGCAGCAGGCCTATGGCCTGGAAAAGCAGGTGGCCTTCATCATGCCGCTGCTGGTCGGAGGTGACGGGCAGAAGATGTCCAAAAGCTACGACAACTACATTGGCATCACCGAAGAGCCCAGCGACATCTTCCGTAAATTGATGAAGGTTGAAGACCAGTACCTGCAAACCTACTTTGAGCTCTGCACCGACCTGAACCCAGAAGAAATAAAAGAGCTGCTGGAGCAGGGCGGGCCTGTAGGGGCCCACCGGGTACTGGCTCGGTTGCTCACCGGGGCCTACGCCCAGCCGCTAATTCCCCCCCGCCTGGACAGGGCTTTCTATCAGTCGCTGGGGTATGCCTGGGATGCCCACGGACACGATCAGGAAGGCACCGCCCAGGTGGTGCAACATGCCGAAGCCCGCTACTACGAAATTGCCCACGGAGGCATCCCCGACGAGATGCCCGAAGTAGCGCTACCCCCCAGCGCACTGCACGAAGGCAGGATTGCCATCGTCAAGCTTTTTACCCTGGCCGGTCTGACCATTTCCAACGGCGAAGCGCGGCGTTTGATTGAACAAAAGGGTTTACGCCTGGATGGTAAGGTGCTCACCGACCCCAAACTGGAGGTTGCCCTCAACAAACCCATGGTGCTGCAACGCGGCAAGGATAAGTTTGTGCGGGTTGTACCGGGTTAGCCCTGCTCTAAGGGGCGAAAGGGAATCTCGTAGCCCGTTGCATAAATAACCCCGTTTTCCTCTTCCAGACGCAAGCGTGGCAGGGGAAAACGGGGCGGACCATACACGGCCTTACCCCCTTGCAGGGGCTCAAAGGCGCCAAAGTGACAGGGGCAGCCCATGAAGGGATGGTCGGTGCGGTAGTTGTAGGCAATGGAGCCCAGCTCGGGGTTGTCCACATAATTGACCACACAGCCCTGGTGGGTGCAGATGCGCGACAGGGCCAGGAAGTGGGCCTCCCCTACCGTCAGGCCCCCCACCACCGGTTCCGAAAGCCGAAACACCACCGCCTTGAGGGGGCTGCCGCCATACTGGTAGTCAAAGTATTTGAAGTGCCAGTGTGCCGCCAGTTCGTCCAGGGTAGCCGCCTGCACCCGTGGGCCCTCGCGCCAGACGGGTTCGGCCACCCCGGTTTTGGTGAAGTGGATGGAGTAGGTGCGCCAGGCCAGCCAGCCAAAAAAACCTGCCGTGATGGCGCTGGGAACAATCCACAGCAAATCTCGCCGATTAATGCGGCGTAGGTTTTGCGGATTGGGCTTGTTCATACGGGGTTATCTTATCGCACTCTTCACAGGCGTGGCCGCCCACCCGGGAGGCCACAGTGCTGTGCAGGACAAAACAGCAACTCTATCTTTGTAAAGAGCGCTCCAAACACCGTAGATCAGGCAGGGAGTAGTTCCAAGAGCCTACAATCCTCCCAGGTATTGCAGCAAAGCCTGCATCTCCTCGTCGCTCAGGGCAACCGCCGGCATCTGGCCCCGGCCCTTGAGGATAATCTCCCGTACCGCTTCTGGCACCTTGTTGATGGGGTTGCCCTGCAAGCGGGGGCCGGAACCCCCCTGGGCCTGGGCCCCGTGGCAGGCCGCGCACTTGCCCAGATACACCTGTTGTCCCCTGGAGGTGGCGTTTAGCTGGCTTTTGGCTGTTTGAATAAGGTTCTGCACCTGTGCTCTGGCTTCCCCGCCGGCCTTCAGATAGCCCTCCCAGGCCACAACGGCCTCGGCAGAACGGCCCAGTTGAAAATAAGCGTTGCCCAGAAACAACCAGCCCTCGGGCACATCGGGCTCGGCCCGCACCGCCAGCTCGAGGGCCTGCGCCCCCTCCTCGGGCCTTCCGCTCATAAACAGCAGGATGCCAATCCGACGTACGGCATTGGCGTTGCGGGGCTCGAGCTCGATCACCTTCAGATAGCCCTGCACCGCCCGCTCGAAATCCTGCAGGTCGTAGGCTTTGTTGGCATAGGCCAGCCAGTCGGCCACCTTTCCGCTTTGCTCGGCCCGGCGTTGTAGGTTGCCCAGTTCGCGGGCCTCGTTGCGGCTGGTAATGATGGTCTCGCCCGGCAGCCGCGGCACCGTGTAGGCCCAAAGACCCACCCCCAGGGCCACCAGGCTCAGGGTTATGGCCCCCAGCGTAACCGGGCTCAGGCGGCGCGGGATGGGGTTTTCCTGGCCCAGCTCGGCCAGCTGGCGCTCGAGCCGCACGGCCTGGGCCAGCAGGCATTTGCGCTCGTCGCCCTCAGCTTCCCGGGCCAGCGATTTGAGCACCTCGAGCTCGGCCCTGAGCTCCTGTGGGCGCGGGCTTTCGGGAAAGGGCTGGGCCTGGGTGCGCAGCGGCCCCAGGGCATAAACCAGAGCCAGCACAAACAACAAAGCAAGTAGAAGGTAGGCAATTATCATGGTTGTCGCTCAGGGGGTTGCAGCTCGGCCTCGAGCCGGGCGATTTCTTCGTCGGAAACATCAGCAACGGGCGCTTTGGCCTGGGCCCCGACCCGGGTCAGGTAGCGCCACAAACCAAAACCCAGCAGGCCCAGCCCCAAGAGCGGCGAAAGCCAGACCCAAAGGGTCAGGCCCCGGGCTGGGGGCTCGTATAGAATCCAGTCGCCATAGCGCTCAACAAAAAACGCCCGTATCTCGGCCTCCGACTTGCCCTGGGCCAGCTGCTCGGCAATGATGCGGCGCATCTCCACCGCAATGCCAGCGTTGGACTCCGCCGCCGACTCGCCCTGGCAAACCGGACAGCGCAGCTCGCGGGCAATCTCGAAAACCCTGGGAGAGAAGTCGGGGGGCGGGGTGTTGGGGGTAGGCTGGGCCAGCACAAAGGCCAGCAGCCAGCAGCCAATGACCAGCAAGGGCCCGATCACCGCGCTTTTACCCCAGGGCCTCATGGCAACACCTTCCTCAAGTAGTCCTGCAACTGGGCCTCGCTCAGCTCGCCGGTGTGGCGGTCCAGCACAATGCCGTTGCGGTCGATGACAAAGGTCTCGGGCACGCCGTAGTAACCATACTCGATGCCTATGCGCCCGCGCTCATCGTAAACACTGGGAAAGCTCAGCCCGTACTGCTGAATAAACTTAAGGGCCTCGCTTTCTTTGTCCTGTACGTTGACCCCCAAAAACAATACCTGGTCTTTGTAGCGCTGGTGGTAGCGCTCCAGCAGCGGGGCCTCGGTGCGGCAGGGAACGCACCAGCTGGCCCAGATGTTAAGGAAAACCGGCTTATTTAGGCCCTGCTTAATGCCCATTTCCGCCCCATACTGGGCCCGGTAAGGCTCGAGCAGCGGCAAGCTGAAGGTGGGCGCCGGCTTGCCCTTCAACACCGACTTAAGCTCGTTGGGATTGGGGCGCTGCATACCCCAGTAAAACAGCCCTCCCAGCAACAGCACCCAAATTGGCCAGAACCTAAGCACCACACACCTCTTGTGTTAACACTTGCATTAATCTCCTGCCGTGGGGGACATCTGTTGACTGGTTGCCCTGGCCCCACCAGGCCAGAGGATATACAGTGTCCCCAGAACAATAATCAAACCCGCCACCCACAGCCACCATACCATGGGCGTAACGATAATCTTGAGGGTAGCCCACTGCCCTTTTTCCTGGTCAAACTGCATCAAAACAAAGTAGTAGTCGTTGTAGAGCGAGTATTTGACCACCGGTGTGGCCAGTGGCGAGCCCATCTGCGGGTAGAAGTTGAGTCGGGTCTGATAACGCCCGTCCGCACCCCAGCCCTCCCGGCTGGTCGAACGCACCTCTATGGGCGCAATGGCAGCAAAGCGGTTGGGCTCTTCCCGAACCTCGAGGGGAAGCAGGCGAACCTCCAGGCCTCGAGTCTGCCAGGTCTCCCCTACCTGAAGGGTCTTTTGCTCGGTAACCCGGTAGGTCTGGCTAAAGGCAATGGTCAGCGCGACCAGGGCCACCCCAAAGTGCACGATGTGCGAGCCAAAACGGCGCTTGTGGCTACCCGCAAGTTCTACCAGGGCCTGCACCGGTGAGATGCCCAGTGCGTCAGCCCGCTCCCGCACCCCCTGGGCCACCATCAGCCAGATGGCGGTCAGGTTGTAGGCAAAAAGCCCTATTGCCAGCGAGACCCCTACGCTCAGGCCCAGCAGCAAGCCCAGCAGGGTTCCCACGCCCAGCGCGATGAGCATCGCCGTCAGGTTACGCAAAACCTGGGCGCTGGAGTTGCGCCAGGGCAAAACCGGGCCAATGCCCATCAAGAGCAGCATAAAGATACCCAGCGGGACCGAGACCTGGTTGAAGAAGGGCGCCCCTACCGAGACTTTGGCCCCACTCACAGCCTCCACCACCAGCGGCCACAACGTGCCCAGCACCACCACAAAAGCAAAGGTGCCAAAGAGCAAAGCACCGGCCAGCAAGGCCCCTTCGCGGCTGCTCCAGCGCAGCTCACCAGCCTCGCGTATCTCGGAAGAAACCCGGGCCAGCAAGCCCAGTCCCACGGCCATCACGCCCAGCAAGAACAGCAAGAACCAGGCCCCCACCGGCCCGCTGGCAAAAGCATGCACCGACTGAATGACCCCCGAACGGGTGAGGAAGGTGCCAAACACCGTAGCCGCAAAGGCCAGGGTAACGAAAGCAAAATTCCAGCCCTTGAAAAGGCCCTTGCGCTCTTGCACCTGGGCGGTGTGAAGGAAGGCCGTAGCCAGCAGCCAGGGGATGATGGAGGCGTTCTCGACTGGATCCCAGGCCCAGTAGCCCCCCCAGCCCAGAATCTCGTAGCTCCACCACTTTCCGGTGAAAATGGCAGCCGTCAGGAAGCCCCAGGCCACCAGCGTCCACCAGCGGGTCTCGAAAATCCAGCTCTGGTAGCGCCGGGCCACCATAGCAGCCACCGCGTAGGCAAAAGGCACCGACAGCCCCACAAAACCCAGGTACATCAAGACCGGGTGCACCGCCATCATCCAGTGGTTTTGCAGCAGGGGGTTGGTGCCCTGGCCGTCGGGAGGCGGATTGGGTACGGCATCGAAGGGGTGGGCCACAAAGACCATTACTGCAAAGAAAAAAACCTGTACAGCAAACAGCGTGCCCAGCGCCACCGGCGCCCGCCAGACATCCAGGCTATGGCCCGCCCGCAGGCTGACCAGCCAGGTGTAAGCCGTCTGGAGCATGGCCCACAGCAATATGGAGCCTTCCAGCGCAGCCCAGGGCGTGACCAGCTTGACCCACAGGGGGTTGCTGGCCGAGCTGTGGTTGGCCACATACGAGACGCTAAAGTCGTTGGTCAGGATGGCCCACTCGAGCGCCCCAAAACTAACCACTGCGGCCAGCAAACTAAGGGCCGAGAGGCGCTTGGCGGCCTCGAGGTAGCGCCCGTCCCGCAGGGTGTAGGCCAGGGTTGCCAGCACCAGGCCCAGCACCGACAGGATGAGGGCGGCAACAAGGGATACGCCACCCAAAAGTCCCGGTGTCAAGCAAACCTCCCGCCCATCACTGGGTCTCCTCGATGAGCTTGCGCACCTGCTCGGGCGTCCAGCCCTCCTTAGGGGCCTGGTAGGTTTCGGAGTGCTTCACCAGGAGATTCTGGCTTACAAAGGTTTCGCCTTCAAACCTGCCCTCCACCACCACGCCTCGGTTCTCACCAAAGAGGGCCGGAGGGGTTGTGCCTGAGGAGCGGATGGGAATCTCCTTGACCCCGTCGGTTACCACAAAGCGCAGCTCGAGGGTCTGGGGGTTGTAGGAAAGCGAGCCTTCCTTCACCAAGCCCCCCAGACGCACCGCACGGTTCTGGTAGCGCTCTGCTTGCTGAAAGTATTCGCTGGGGGTGATGAAGTAGACCAGGTTCTGGCCCAGGCCTCCAAAAATCAGGTAGGCCAGGGCTAGAGCCACCACCGCCAGTCCAACTATATATTTCGGTTTCATGTGCACCTCAGCGGTTCTTTTGGTAACGCCACAACAGGTAGCCCAGGTAGCCAAACACCAAAGCGTACACCAGGGTAAAAGTCCAGACCACAAAGGGGTTGGCCGGGTTCCACAGGGGGTTATCGGGCATCTCAGGCCTCCTCTTTGGCGGCTTCGCGGGCGGCAATAATGCCGCGCAGCCGCACCAGCCCAATAAACAGCAGGGTAAAAGCCGCCAGGTTGACCAGCATGGGAATCAGGATGGCCGCATCCACATTGATTTTCCCGGTGGTAAGGTCAATGGACTGGGTCTGGTGCAGGCTACGCCACCACCTGACCGACATGTAGCTGATGGGCACGTTAATGGAGCCCAGTATCGCCACCCCCGCGGCGGCCTTGGCCCGCAGCTCAGGGTCTTCGATGGCACCCCGCACCACCACATACCCCACATAGATGGCAAACAAAATGGCCGTGGTGGTCAGGCGGGGCTCCCAGTCCCAGTACACCCCCCAGGTGGGCCGGGCCCAGAGCATCCCGGTGAGCAGCGCCAGGGCCATGAAGATAAGGCCCACCTCCACCGCTGCCGCCGCCACACGGTCGTGGTGGGCCTGGCGCCGCACCAGATAGGCCACCGAGTAGCCCAGCGCGGCAAAACTGGCCAGATAGGCCATCCAGGCCATCGGGACGTGCAAGTGAAAGATTCGGGCCACATAGCCCTGGCTCTGGTCGGGGGGCGAACCCATGGCCATGACAAACCCCACCACCGCGCCCACCACACCCAGGCCCAGGATGCCCAGGGTCAGGCCATCCAGGCGGTTGGTTTGATTGGAGTGTGTTAGCTGCATTCGAGTCCTCTCCTCTATCTTCATATGTATTCTGACCTGAAACAGATTAAGTTGCGTAAACCACGTTACATCTATCCGGTCTAAGGGCATTCGTGGGTTGTTCCAGATTGCCCTCCGAGGCCACCTTGTAGCGCACTTTACCTCTGGTAACTCAAGTTGCCACCTAGACATTCCGAGCTAGAAAGCAAAAACTAAGGCCACTATGA
>NZ_JBEVAL010000085.1:0-10875 GCF_051297115.1 Meiothermus cerbereus | reverse complement strand
GTTAGGAATGGGGCTGGGTATGGGTTTGTTCGGGTTCATGCTGTATATGATAAGAGCCTGTTCCAGCCTGTAAACTGCCAGACCACCATCACTGCAATGGCATACTTAATGTTGGCACTGGTAAACCAGTTGATTTTCTCGTCCGGCAACAACGCACCCAACAAAGGCCAGGTGTTGAGGTGGGCGATAACCAGATTGATTACTCCGTTGTGGGTAGCAAAAAGGGTGTTGAAGATAAGGGCCACGGCCACCGTAGAGGTGATGTAGGGCAGAAAGTACACCGCAGTAACGAAGGTCTTGAAACGGCTCAGCACCATGTGAATCACAAAGGCCAGCGGGATCGCAATCAGGTGCTGAGGAACCCCCGAGAATACCCCCAGCCAGATGGTGTTCCACATGGAGCGCAGAAACATGGGGTCGGTGAGGGTGAAGGTGTAGTTCTCGAGGCCCACGTACTTCCACCGGCCCCACCCATCACTGGGTGTCCAGGCCTGAAAGGACATGTACAAGGAGAAAAACGTTGGGTACAAGCCAAAAATCAAGAAAAGGATAAAAAAGGGACTAATAAAGATGTAGGGTGCATAGCGCCGCTGGAAACTGCTCCAGCGCATGGCTAGGGTGGGGCCGTCGCCAGGGGTTGTGGTGTCAGCAGACTTTCGCACGGATGCTCCTCTTTAGGTAGCCTGGGGCCTTCCGGGCAAATGTGCCATAAGGTGATGGAAGCTTTTCCCCAGCCACAGAAAGGGGGGAGAAGGGCCTGCCCTTCTCCCCTTGGCTGGACTAGCGCATACGGCGTTCGATCAGCCGCTTGGCCTCGGCCAGGGCGGTCGGAATGTCCTTGCCCTCGTCCAGCACCTGCGCAAGCGCCTGGGAAACAATTTCGTTGGCAACACGGTCGTACTTGTTTGCCCGGAGTGGCTTTACCCGACGAGCTGCGTCACGCCACAGCAGCCGGGCCTGCTGACCACCCAGGAACTCGATGGGTTCATTGAACGAGGAGTCATCCTGAGCGGCCAGCAAGGAGGGAAAGGCACCGATGGCCTTGAAAGCGGCCACTTGCGCTTCCCTGGTGGTGGTTACAAACTTGATGAACTCCCAGGCCAGGGCCTTGTTCTTTGAGGTGCTGGAAATCGCATAGAAGCTACCGCCCCAGGAAGCGTACATACCCTCGGGAAGTTGCTGTACCCGCCACAGCCCCTTGGTTTCCGGGGCCATCCAGTTTTGCAGGTGGCCTTGCAGCCAGGCGCCGGAGAACTGCGTGGCTACGGTTCCCTTCTTGAAGGCGTCGTACCACTCGTTGGACCAGGCCCCAATCCGGGCGTCCAGGCCAGCAGCGCGAATGTTTTTGGCCAGCTCAAAGGCCCGCACGAAGCGAGGGCTATCCACGACCGGCTTACCCTGAGCATCGAAGTAGGGGCTGTTGTTGGCCGGGGTGGTGGCAAAAATGTTAATCCAGGCCACGTCGGCGGCATCGGCAATCAGGAAAGCGCCCGTAGTGGCCTTAATCTTGCGGCCTGCTGCAATGTAGCCAGGCCAGGTCATCATGTTTTTGGGATCCACCCCGGCCTTTTGCAGCACATCCACCCGGTAGAAGAAAGTACCAGGGCCAATATCCACCGGCATTGCAATAAACCGCCCGTCGGCTGCAGTGGCCTGGGCAACAGTGTAGGGGGTGAAAAGCTTCTTGTACTGCTCGGCGCTATATGGGGCTTTGTTCAGGTCTTCAAAGCCCTGCCCTTCCGCAAAGCGGCCCACAAACCCAATCTCGATAGCCGCTACGTCGGGCAGACCTTGCCCGGTGGCTAAAGCAGTGGTGAGGGCGTTGTGATGGTCAGCATACTGCTGGATCACCAGTTTGACTTCGACGTTGGGGTACTTCTTGTTGAACAACTGAATTTGTGCCTTGAGGGCATCGTCGAGGTTGGGGAAAACCCCCACCGTAAGGGTGGTCTTTTGGGCAAAGCCCAGACCAAACAGCGTCAGCAGTACCAAAAGTGACAGGATTCGCTTCATGGTTTCCTCCTAGATAAACAAGGTTTCCTGAGCCGGATTTGAAAGCGCTTTCAAAGTTTTTTTGCCGTTAAACCCACCTCCTTCACTCGGAAAAACTAAGTCACGGGGTGCATCACCAGAGCACCCGACGAACGTAGCATGGCGGTGGATTCCCGCACCACCAGGCGGGGGGAGAGTGGTTTGGGAGAGTAGTGCTGGCCTTCAAGCAAGGCCAGCACCAGCTGCGCGGCCTCCCACCCCATTTCCGGGCCGGGCTGCCGCACCGTGGTGAGGGGCGGGGTAAAGTAGCTCGAGCTCGGCAGGTCGTCAAAACCCACCAGGGAAACATCGTGAGGGACACGAATCCCCCGCCGGTACAAAGCCACGCTGGCGCCATAGGCCATCTGGTCGTTGGCAGCAAAGATGGCCGTAAACAACGCGCCTCGAGCCAGCAGCGACTCCACCGCCAGTACCCCAGACTGTTCCATATAGTCCCCCACTACAACCAGGCTGGGGTCGAAGGGTATGTTTGCGTCCTCGAGGGCCGCCCGATAACCCTCGAGGCGTTCGATGGCGTCGGGGTGTGAGGTAGGACCCGCAATGTGGGCAATCCGTCGGTGGCCCAGCTCGACAAGGTGCTGCACACCCTCGTAGGCGCCTTTCCGGTTGTCTATGCCCAAACACTTCAGGCCCGGTATTTTGCGGCCCACCACCACCACCGGCATGGTCTTGACCAGTTCCCGCAGCCGTTCCTGCGGTACGCTGCCGTCCATAACGATCAGGCCATCCACCTGGCGGCCCACCAGCACCTTCAAGGCCGCTTCTTCCTGGTCGGCCCGCCAGTGTCCGCTGGCAAAGATGGGGTGGTAGGCGGTTCCCTCGAGGGCCCGCTCCACGCCTTTGAGCATCTCGCCGTAATAGGGGCTGCTTATTTCCTGGGTAACCACCCCAATGGTCAGCGAGCGCCCCTGGGCCAGGCCTTTAGCCATGATGTTGGGGCGGTAGTGCAGGCGTTCAATGGCCCGCAAAACGGCTTCCCGCTTGCTGGCTTTGACTCGAGCGGTACCGTTGATGACCCGCGAAACGGTGCTGGGCGAGACCCCGGCCTCGCGGGCTACATCACTGAGGGTCACGG
This sequence comes from Meiothermus cerbereus, assembly GCF_051297115.1. Taxonomy (GTDB): domain Bacteria; phylum Deinococcota; class Deinococci; order Deinococcales; family Thermaceae; genus Meiothermus; species Meiothermus cerbereus_A. Next base: position 7,748 of record NZ_JBEVAL010000085.1, on the reverse strand, counting down.
CTTCGCGCAAAATGCCTCCGGACTGGAATGACTTCTTGAATCAAGAGTAAATCAGATTTTGAAAGCGCTGTCAAGAGGTTTGCGCTATCTGCGGCAACCCTTTAGCAGCCAGCCCCCAGGGTGCGGGCTTACAGTTGCGTGCCCCTCCTGGGTGAGCGATGATAAGGCCCATGGACTTGCTGGTGGTGGTACCTCATCCCGACGATGAGGTGTTTGGGGCGGGCGGAACGCTCATCCAGTATGCCGACTGGGGCCTGGAAACCGGACTGATTACCCTGACCAAAGGTGAGGCCGGACGAACCCTGGGCCTTTGCAAGCCAGAGGAGCTGGGCGAGCAGCGAGCAAAAGAGCTTCGGCAGGCAGTGCAAATTCTTAAGCTGGGCCATTTCGAGCTATACGACTTCCCCAATGGGCTACCCAACAGTGCGGCAGAAGGAGAGGCCAGGGGTCACGGTTTTGCCACGCCGCAGGGGGTGGCCGATCATCCCGAAATTGTAGATTTACTGCTATGGCGCTTTGAGGTGCTGCGTCCCAGGGCCATCATTACCTTTGGCCCCAATGGCTCCAACCGCCACCCCGACCACGTCGCCACCCATCAGTTTGTGGTTAAAGCCGCCGAGAAGTCGGGGCAAAAGATAAAGCTGTTTTTCTATGCGCCCCCTCAGCCCTTGCCAGAATACCTGGAAGGCTGGCTACCCCCCAACCATGTGCGCCATTTGCCCATGGAGGTTTTGCTACAAAAATTACGGGCCATGGCCCAGCACCGCACCCAGGCCCTGTCGGTGCTCAACTTTATGGATCGCTTTAGCTACCGGCTGGCCACCGAGACCTTTCACCTGGCTGGTTACGAGGGGCCTGTGCAGCACGAACTGCTCTGGTATGCCAAGCCCTAAAAGCCGTGGCCGCAAATCGCATCCCAGTGGGCGCGCACGGGTGGGGAAGTGTTCCGGCTGACGGTTGTGTGGCACCCCCAAGGTTAGACTCAAACCCATGAGAGAGCGCATGTATGCCATCACCACCCCCGAAGAGGCCGATGCTTTTATTGACAGCCAGCCCATCACGGCCATCTTTAAGGCCGGAACCTGCCACAAAACCATGCAAGGCTGGGGCAACGTGGAAAAAGTCTTGCGGGAACGACCCGAAATTCCGGTAGGCATTATCAAGGTGGTGGAACACCGCCCAGCCTCGAACCGGGTAGCCGAGCGCACCGGCATTGTGCACCACTCGCCCCAGATTATTCTGTTTCGCAACGGACAGCCGCTTTTCGAGCTGAACAACTGGGACATTACCCTGGAGAACCTCGAGCAGCTCTTCAGCCAGCATCTTCCGGATGTTCGGGCCGAACACCCACAAGAAGGGGCTAAAAGCAACCTCGAGCCCTACAAACGCCTTTTGGATGCGTACCTGAGCGGGGCAGTAAGTGAGCAGCAGTTTACCTGGACCTACCTCAACATGTTCCGCGAGGACGCCTCGCTGCGCTCGCAGGAGGAGTTTGAGCTACTCAACTCGCTGTTTGGCAATCCTGATGAGCACCACATCCACCCCTTGAGCATCCTGCAGTTTGAGCAAGCCAACCCCCAGGCCACCCCCCTATATGAGCGGGCACAAAGCCTGCGGGCCCGGCTCGACACGCTCTGAAGCAGAGCCGTTTGCGTTCAACAACGCGCCAAGGTAGCCAAACGATAGACCCGGGGGCAGGCGCAGAAAGTGCCTGGAGAAAAACCCACCCCATAACCGGGGTGGGTCGGTTGCTTTCGGGCTACCCTTATCGCAATCTTCACAGGCGTTGCCTCCCATCCGGGAGGCAACTGTGCTGTGCAGGACGAAGCAATAAAGTTGTGAGCAGCTCAATATTTGTGAAGAGTGCTCTACTTCACAAAGTTGAAGTTGGCCCGGTAGGTGGTGCCATCGGTATAACGCACCACCACCTGGCGGCAGCTACCCGCCCAGGACTTCTCGGTTTTCCAGGGGTAGGTGTAGCGGTCTTGGAGCGGGTCGTAGCTAAGGCCACCGTTGCTGCTGGTAGGGTTGGTGCCATTCACGGCAGCCGTCGAGCCACAGGGAACAACCTGCCACCTGGGGTATCCCGGCGCAAAGATGTTAAGCCCTTTGTTGCCGCCCAGGCTAAAGATGAGCGCTATAGACTGGCCTGCATTGGCGGTGTTGAAGGCCGGGAAGGGCGCGATGGGGCCAAAGAACCAGGCGCCGGGCGCGGCCAGGTTCAGCCCCACCACCACCGGGTCGTGGTCGGACACCCGGTACTGGTCGGGGGCGTAGAGCAGGGCCTGCAGGTTGGGGGTCTTGAAGTCGGTGTTGTAGTCCAGCACGCTGGGTTCGTCGGCGTTGATGTGGTACTCGGCCACCCCGCTTACCTGCGCGTTCAGCGAGGGCGAGGCCAGGGCATGGTCGAGGTAGCCCCACTGCCCATCAAACACATACGAATACGCATCCGGGCCCAGGCGGGTCTCGAGCAGGTTGATATACCCCGCATTCTTGAGCGCGGTGATGGGGTCTTCCTGGGCATAGGCGTTGTAATCGCCAATCAGCAGAATGTCCGGGTCAGCAATGCCGGTGGGGTGGGTGGCCAGCCAGGCCGCCAGTTGCTGCGCGGCGTTGGTGCGAACCACATTGCAGTTGCCCTGGCCGTCGCCCTGATCGGGCAGGTCGCAGGCCGAACCCTTGCTCTTGAGGTGGTTCACGTTCACGATAAAGATAGCCCCATTGTCGTTTTGCTGGAAGGCCTGGGCCAGCGAGGCCCGGTTGCGCGGCGCACCATCGCCCGCATTGACGAAATCGGGGGTGTTGAGCACCGCGGTCTGGCCCACCGGCGTCACCCGGGCCGGCTTGTAAATCAGGCCCACCTTGATGGCATCGGTGCCCAGGGCATTCACCTGACCCGTGGCCGCATCGGCATCTATAAAGGCATAGGTTCCCGGTGCGGTGGCCTCGTTGAGCTTATCCACCAAAAAGGCAATGGCGCTATCCGGGCCATAGCCGTCGTTTTCCATCTCGTTGAAACCCAGCACATCCGGGTTCATGGCCAGAATGGCCGCCACCGTTTTAGGCCACTGGCGGTTGAACTCGGCCAGGGTATCGGCCCCACGGCAGTCGGTGGGCGTGCCCCCTACCCCATTGGTGCAGTTGTCCACGGTATCCGGCAGCCCGTCAAAGGTGTTGAAGAAGTTGAGCAGGTTGAAGCCCACCACCCGCAGTGTGCCACCCACATCAGGCGCGGTGGTCGGGCGCGGATTGGCTGCCACAAAGTTGACGTAGCCGTTCAGGGCCCCGATGGGCCGCACCCGGTAGGCGTTGCCACTGGCCGCATTGCCGGCCCAGGTATAAGTCATCACCCCCACAATGCCGGTGGCGGTGTCGCCCCCGCGCAGGGTATTGCTGGCGCTCAGGGGCTGGCCGTTTCGCCCGAACAGGATGGGGTCGGGGTTCTGGTTTTGCAGGGCATCGTCCAGAATGATGCGGTTGAGGTTGTTCTGGGCTTGCAGCGCATTGGCAGCAGCCCCCGGCGTGGTTACGTGGGTGGGCTGCTTGAGCCGCCCGCCCGACGAGAGCACCACCTGACCAAAGCGCCCAAGCTGGAAGTGCTCGGTTACGTAAAGGGTCTGGGGCAGGCGCACCAGCATACCCTCGTAACGCTCGGCCTCGGTGGGAGAGGCAAAGGGTAGGGTTACGTCGGTGGGCGCTACGGTTCCGGTGCCGCACTTGGTAATGCTGGTGGCGCTAATCTGGGTCTGATCCTGGAACTCAGCCGCGGTTCCCACCACCCGCACCACATCCCCCAACGCAACGCTGTCGTTGTTGGCGTTAAACACAAAGATGCCGTCGGAAGTATTCGCATCCCCGTCGCCCGTGGGATCCTGGATATAAAAACCCCGCAGGTTAGGCGAAGGGCCTTCGTAGTCGCCCACCACCACCCCCCGGGTGGTCACGCTGCCCGTGATGGCCGCCGACAACCCACTGCCCTGAATCTGGTAAATGGGGGTATGGGGCAGGTCGCAGACCGAGACCGGGTTGAACTCGAGCACAAAGTTGGCGCTTAGGGTGTCGGGTGGGTCGAGGGTATCCACATCCGAGACCTGGGCCGCAAACACCGTAAGGGTGCAGCTCTCGGTGGAGACAAAATCGGTGTTGGGGTTGATGACAAACTGCGTCGAGGTGGCGTTGGCCGTGACCACCGTATCGGCCACGGTGCGGGTTCCGCTGGAGGAGCAGGTGATGCTGAACCACTCACCGCTCACGTTCACCGGCTCGCTGAAGGTGAGGGTCAGGTTGGCGTCGGGGTTGATGGTGCCCCCTGCTGCCGGCGTGGTGGAGACCACACTGGGCGCCGACTCACCGCAGAAGTTGCGGGCCGAGGCCGTATTGCGCGGATTGGGCGCCAGGGCTTCAAAATCGCTAGCGTTGTTGTCGGTCTCGCTGCAGCCGTTGCCCTTCCGAAGCGCAGCGGTGGTGTTGGAGAGTGTGGGGGCGGCACCCGCGCCTTCAAAAAAGTTGGCGTTGCCGTATCCCACCAGATCGACAATCTGGGCCAGTTGGGCAGGAGAACAGGGGGTAGAGCCGCCGTTACAACCCAGCGGAGAAGTGCTCGAGACCAGCGCCACCTTGCCTGCTCCAGCAGCCATCGCAATGGGCGTGGGATCTATGAAATCGGGCGCAGGAAGTGCTGCACCCACCGTACCCCCTGCTTGCTGTACCAGGAAATACTGGCCCGGCTGAAGGGTAACGTTTGGCAGTTCGGTAAGCAGCGTACTGCTTGCGCCAAAGTTGCCGGTTCCGGTGGCACTGGTGTACTGGATAGACCAGCCGTTCAAGGAAACCGGCGTGGTTCCACGGTTGAACAATTCGACAAAGTCGTGGGTGTAGGGCGCACCGCTGTTGCCGCCCCCACCATACACCTGGCTGATCACCACCCCTTGCAAGACGGCCTGTGCAGCAAGTTTGGCCTGAGGTTGTGCAGACGGAACCTGGGCACAGGCTGCCAGCACAATCAGGGCGACGGATAGGATGCCCGTTCGTAAAGATGACACCATAGAACCTCCTGGACGCACCATATTGACCTACCGTCAGGGTAGTGTTGCAAACAAACCCCATAAAAACGGTCAGGCCTAGACTAACGCAAAAGCACGTTTCTTTCGACATTACTTTGGCGTATCTTTATGGCCCAAAGCAAAACCCCGGCCCTGCAGGCCGGGGCGAGGGAGGGGCGTATTCAGGACGCTTTTCCTCGAGTATTAATTTTGAACACCGCCCAGATGGGGCAGAAGTTGAGGGTGGCGGTTACCAGCATAACCACCCCCAGAAGACCAAACACCCAGGCCCAGATGCCGCTGCTACCAAAGAAGGCAATGATTAGAAACACCACCGCCAGGATGTAGCGAACCAGCCGGTCTGTACTGCCTACATTGGGAACCATAACTTCCTCCTCGTTGGAAGCGGGCCCTATTCATCCCACCGAGGTATCGCTTTGGGGTTCAGATTGGCCCGATTCCGGTTATATTCTACGCATTCCGCTGTGGGAGAACTGTGCCCAGATGCAGCCCAGCCCTCAACCCATCGCGCTAGGCCTTGCGCTGGGGTGCGGGGCAGGTGTTGACGCCCAGCGCGGCGTACAGCGGGCAGAAGCCCACAGCGGCCGTGAGCAACATGACCGCGCCCAATCCCGCGGCCACGTAGACCCACACCCCACCGGCCACCGTAAAAGCCAGCAGGAACAACACCACAGCCAGTACCAGGCGAATGATCCGGTCGGTTGTGCCTTCGTTAGGTTTCATATTCTCCTCCTCGAGCCGGTGCCTCTGGCATAAAGCCGCACCGCCGCTCCAATGGTTAGGCTATACTGCTTATTATGCTATTTCAATAGAGAAAATAGCGAAAAATAAATAGAACCCCCGGAGCAACCATGAGCACTCGCCCACTAATGGAATTCCTCAAACAGCACGGCCCCAGCACCATCAAGGAACTGATGGCCCACCTGGGCCTGAGCGAGACTGCCGTTCGACACCAGCTGAGCGGCCTCGAGAAAAGCGGCTGGCTGGCCAAAGAAGAGCGCCGCCTGGGCAAGGGCCGCCCGGCCACGGTCTACCGGCTGACCCAGGCTTCCGAAGGCCTCTTCCCCAAGCGCTACCCCGAGCTTCTGGACGCGGTGCTGGCAGAGGCCGAGCGGGAGGGCATTATCGAGCGGCTACTGGAAGGCGTAGCCGAAAGCATGGCCTCCGAGCTGCGGCGCAAGCTGGCGGGCCTCGAGGGACAGGCCAAGCTGGAGGCGCTGCTGGAGTATATGGACTACGGCGAGATGCTGGGCACCCTCGAGGAAACCCCCACCGGCTGGGAGCTCAAAGCCCACAACTGCCTCTACTATGCCACCGGACAGCGCTTCGAAGCCGTGTGCAACCTGCCGCCCAGGGTGATTACCAGGGCCACCGGCCTGCCTGCCGAGCGACCTTTCTGCCAGCGGGATGGGCAGCGGGCCTGCCACTTTTTAATCCAGAAGCGCTGAGCGCGGTTCTCACGAATGCCCAGTAGTGGGAGTACCATAGTCCCTACCACCTGCGCGTAAGAGGCCCGTCTTATAGCGTTGAACCAAGAACCCGGCAGGCCATCTTTTTGCGCTCCCAGGTTCTGCCCCTGGTCAATTGGGTTGCTTATGGTCAGGTTTGGTGTTCACTCGCCCGCGAATCTGCTCGAGGTGGTGTCGCTCGTGGTAGGCCAGGGTCTGGAGCCAGCCCAGGGCGGTCAGGTCACCCGCAAAGGGGTGGGCATAGGTCGGTGGTAGCGACAGGCCTTCGCCGCTCTCGGCCACCTCGGCCAGCAGGCGCTGGCGCACAGACTGCATCCGCTCCAGAAGCTCGGCGCGGGTTAAACCCCCCTTGGGCTCCATCGGGGGCGGGGCCAGCAGGCGGCCATCGGGTCGGGTCTGGCCCGGCGGCGAAGGCGGAAAGGGTTCGGCCTCGCCCAAGGCAACCTTGCGCAGCCGTCGGATAATCTTCCCTGCCGACTCCTCCACCAGGGCAATGTGCTCGAGCACCTCCGCTGGGCTCCAAACCTCTGGTTCGGGCCGTCGGAAAAGGGTCTCGTCGGGTAGGCTGGCAAGCAGCTGCAGCAGCTCTTGTCTCGAGCGCTCTAAATGCCTGAGGCAATTTTCCGCATCGCCAAAGCGGGCCAGCGTCTTTAGTGCAGAAGGCATGGGGAGATTCTACAAAATCCCGCTCAAGAACCACCCGGCCAGATTACGCTTTATCGAAAGCCTCACGCAGCTTGCTGGTAAAGGGCAGGCAAATTAAGCCTTTCAGGTAAAGCTCATGCACTGCGTCCACCCCGGCAATTTGTTGCAGTTGCTCGAGCGAAACCTGTACGTCGTGATCCGGCAAATGCACCTTGACCTGGTTCATGGTTCCAGGAACCCATTCACACTGTATGCTACCCGTCGTCAGACCTTGTTGAAGCGCCTGCATACTTACACCCCCCTCGCTGCTAAATGAAACCCTTATCTTAAAGAGTGTTTATAGCCGAACGGGTTGGGCTGGAGTAGTGAACAATGTCCCGTTATTGGTAACCCATCAAATAGTTCGTTCTGAAGGTATTTTATCGGGCATGTATGAGGATTGGTTCAGAAGTACCCGGGGCGCCTTCAGGACACCAAAGGGGCATCACCGGCATGGCCGCCTATTTACATCCCCCAGGCTCTTATCATATACAGCATGAACCCGAACAAACCCATACCCAGCCCCATTCCT
>NZ_JBEVAL010000084.1:0-11560 GCF_051297115.1 Meiothermus cerbereus | reverse complement strand
CTTAGAAATCGTTCCCTCCGTGTCCCTGTCCATGTTTTTCAACTTTTGTCGTGTACTTAGCTGCTGGGTTTTTCCGAGGCCAGTATGCTCGACTTGCGCTACTATGGCATCCGGGTGAGCAGCATCCTGCCCGGCTCGGTAGACACACCCTTTGCGGGCAACAGCACCGGGGCCTCGTGGAAAATTCAGCCACAAGACGTTGCTCAGGCTGTGCTGTACCTGTTGCAAAGCGACCCTCGGGTCATTCCCAGCCAGGTTGACCTGCGCCCCAGCCAGCCACCCAAAAAATGAAGTGATTGCAAAAGTGAAGCCAGGAGGAACAAAAATAAGTCAATGCTCGGACAAATGTCCCTGGTAGGCCCAGCCGACCCTCTTTAGCCGAACCGGCAAAACCCCCTCGAGCACGCATATCTTGAGGTGGGCTTTATTTTTTGTTTGGGGGGGATCAGTCCCTTTACTTGCATTGCGAATGTAGTAAGATACCCTAGACGCAGAAGGCAGATTTCCAAAAAGGGTCGTTGAGGACATCGTGGAAACGCTGCCATCGACTGCCGTCGAAGCGCTCTGGACCATGCTTTGCAGCATGGCCTGGCACAAGGAGGAAGACATGAGGAAAGGCATTTTGATTGGGGCTATAGCGGCCCTGGGTTTGTTGGGCTCGGCCATGGCCCAGGGTAAAATCACGGTTTGGACCCACTACGGTGGCCCCGAACTGGCCTGGCTAAAGCAAACTGCGGCCAACTTTGCCAAGAGCAGCGGCACCCAGGTAGAGGTGGTGGAAGTACCCTTTGGTGATATTCAGAACAAATTCATTCTGGGGGCACCCCAGGGCCAGGCCGCCGATCTGGTGGTGAGCATTCCTCACGACTGGGTGGGCGCCATGGCGGCTGCGGGTGTGCTCGAGCCCATGGGCAAATATGCCACCAGCAGCTACATCCAAAGCCTGTCGGATGTGGCCGTTGATGCCCTGACCTACCGCAACCAGCTGTTTGCGCTGCCCATGTTTGCCGAGTCGGTAGCCCTCATCTACAACAAAAAGCTGGTCAAAGAGGCCCCCAAAACCTGGGATGAATTCCTTAAAGTAGCCCAAGAGAACACCAGGGGCAACTCCTTTGGCTTCCTGTACGACCTGGCCAACCCCTACTTCAACTATGGCTGGTTCACGGCTTATGGGGCCAGCGTATTTGGTCGCACGGCCCAGGGGGTAGATGCCAGCCAGACCCGTCTGGGCGGTGAGGCAGGCGTTCGTGCGGTGAGCTTTATCAAAGACCTGCGCTACCGTTACCGCCTGATTCCCGAAGGGGTCGACTACGGCGTGGCCGACAGTGCCTTTAAAGAAGGCGCACTGGCCATGATTCTCAACGGCCCCTGGGCCATTGGTGACTACAAAAAAGCCAACATCGACTTTGGTATTGCGCCCATGCCTAACCCGCCGGGTGGTGGGCAGTGGCGTCCGTTTGTGGGTGTGCAGGGCGTGGCTATGAACGCCTACTCGCGCAACAAGACCGCTGCCGCCAACTTTGCCAAACTGCTCGTGAGCACCCAGAACCAGGTGGCCTTCAACAAGGCCGGTGGCCGTCTGCCGGTATCCAAGCAAGCGGTGCAGCAACTGCGCAACGACCCGGTGGTGGCCGGTTTCTCGGCGACCATCGCCCTGGGCTCGCCGATGCCCAACATTCCCGAGATGGGTAAGGTGTGGGGCCCCTGGGGCAACGCCCTTTCGCAGGCTGTCCAAAGAGCCGATACCAACGTAGCTCAGATTGTTGCGTCCATGGTGGCCGAAATTAACCGGGGTTTGTCGGGACGATAAACCTTTATCCTCAGAACCCCCTTCCTGAGAAGGGGGTTTTATTTTTTCAATAAAAAATGTGCATGCCCGCATCATAATCAATAGCCAGATGGGCTACGCTTTTTTTAGTTGCGCTTTGTGGCGTTTGGGGAGACCTTGATGCGGCGTTTTTGGTGGTTCGTTGTGGTGGCAGCCACCTTTGGCTTGTTGGCTGCTGTGATCCATGCCCAGCCGGTACAGACCCCCCGTACCTTAACCGCCGAGATGCGCGCTGCCCTCGAGCAGGTCTATGTGCGGGCTCTCCCGGCAGCTGTGCGCATCGAGACTATTCCTGAGGGCACCGGCTCCGGTTTTTTTATTAGCGCCGATGGGCTGGTCATGACCGCCTATCACGTGATTGAAGATACCCGTAGCTTTCGGGTGATCAACTCCAAAAACGAGTCGTTTCCAGCCGAACTTGTGGGCTATGATGAGTTTCGTGATATTGCCATTTTGCGCGCCAGGGTAGGGGGGTCTGTGTCGTTTTTGCCGCTCGAGACCGCTACCGGCCCCCGCGTGGGGGAGCCTTTGCTGGCTATAGGTAACTCGAGAGGCCAGTTCATCGCGCCCCGCTATGGGCTGGTTAATACTGTCGAGCGCGACATCTTTCCTTTTTTCAATTCCATTGCTATCTCCACCACCATCCCGCTTGCCCCCGGCGACTCGGGCGGCCCGGTGCTGAACCTAGCCGGGCGGGTGGTTGCGGTGGTGGTAGCTATCGGCCAGCCTGACGGGGTTTTTGAAAGCTACCTGTCCCCCCTGCAAGGGCTGGGCGAGGTGATCGTGCAGCTACAGGCCGGACGTAAGCGCGACGTGCCCTACATTGGGGTGCAGCTTTTCCAGATAGACGACGAAACCGCGGCCACCTTGCGCATTCCCAAGGAAGGGGTGCTGATCCGCAGCCTGCTGCGTGGTGGCGCTGCCGAGCAGGCGGGTTTGCGTGGGTTTTCAATCCGGCGTGAAAACGGCCAGGAGGTCTACGACTTCGACGTGATCCTCGAGGCCGATGGCCGCCCCTTTAACGACGTTACCCAGCTTCAGCGCTACATCCGCAGCAAAGAGGTGGGTGACAGCGTAACCCTGACCATACGGCGGGGCAATCAGATTCTCAAAATTGAGCTAAAGCTTACTGCCAATCCAGCCCGGCGCGGTTGATTGTTGACCTAAGTACACCGTCACAAGGTTGTTCCAACTGTTGAGCTTATCTGAACGGGCTAACGATTTATCACCTAGGGCTATGGAGTTTTGACAATTGATGTGCTGGATTCTTGATATACAAGTACTCGTAGCTACAGAACCGAAAATGCGGTGAAGCCTACCGCTTTTTCTTTTTTTGCTTTGCTATTTTATCTACATTTACTCTTATTCCTACACTAACTCTACGACGTTTGGTACGATTTGCCCTAAGCTCAGCCCGCTGTGTCAAAGCTTGAATAACTTCCATCTTGAGCCCTTTTAACTTCGCTTTTTTGCCGTTTTGGGGTTCAGCAGGAGTCTTTTCTGGCGAGGGTGATGGTTGCATCAATTTTGATTGCAGGTTCTTTTTAGCTTTTCGCCTTCGCCGCTTGGTGGGAATTCCCTCCCCGCGCCCAGTAACAAGTACAATACCCCCAGATCTCGGAGTGAAACCAAACCGATTTCGGGTTTTTATTTTCACAGAAAAATTATACACCTTGTCCATTGCATCTGAATCTCGTCGGGTCTACGATAAAACGAAACGCTCTTACAGGAGGTCCAATGGAACGCCCATCCAAAGAAGTTATCCAGGAGAACCGCGACTACACCTTGTTTTCGTGGTCGGTGCAAAGCAGCGCGAACCCCATCCACATGACGCGCTCAAAAGGCGTGTGGTTCTGGGATGGCGATGGCAACAGGTGGCTGGACTTTAGCAGCCAGCTCATCAACATCAACGTGGGCCACCAGCACCCCAAGGTGCTCGAGGCCATCAAGAAGCAGGTGGACGAACTGTGTTTTGCGGGCCCCAGTTTTGCTACCGAGCCAAGGGGGCAGCTGGGCAAAAAGCTGGCCGAAGTAACCGGGCTGGCTAAGTCGTTTTTTTGCCTGGGTGGGGCCGAAGCCAACGAAAACGCCATGAAAATAGCCCGCTTGTACACGGGCCGCGACAAAATCATTACCCGTTACCGCAGCTACCACGGGGCCACCATGGGCGCCATGACCGCCTCTGGCGACCCCCGGCGCTGGCCAGTGGAGCCGGGTATTCCGGGTATTGTGCGGGTTTTTGACCCCTACTGCTACCGCTGCCCCTTTGGCAAAAGCCCGGATAGCTGCCAGCGGGAGTGTGTGAGTCACATCGAAGAGATTATCCAGCTAGAAGGCCCCCACACCATCGCGGCCATTATGGTCGAGGGGATTACCGGCTCCAACGGGCTTTTGGTGCCACCCGATGACTACTACCCCAGGCTGAGGGCTTTGTGCGACAAGTACGACATCCTGCTCATTACCGATGAGGTCATGAGCGGGTTTGGCCGCACCGGCAGGTGGCTCTCAACCCAGCACTATGGCATCAAGCCTGATATCGTGACCTGCGCCAAGGGCCTCACCAGCGGGTACATGCCGCTTGGGGCGGTGATTGTTTCCCAGCCAATTGCCGACTTTTTTGAAGATCACATGCTGTGGGGAGGCCTGACCTACTCCGGCCACCCGGTCTCGTGTGCTGCCGCTGTGGCCAACCTTGCGGTTTACGAAGAAGAGCACCTGTTTGAAAACACCGAGGAGCAGGGCAAATACCTTGGCGAGCGCCTCGAGGCCATGCGCAGGAAATACGCTTGTGTGGGGGATGTTCGCTACATTGGGCTGTTTAGCGTGATCGAGCTGGTGAAGGACAAAGCCACCAAAGAGCCCCTGGCCCCCTTCAACGGCACTTCCCCCGAGATGCAAAAGCTGGCTGGCTTCCTCAAGTCCAGGCACATTTACGCCTTTAGCCGCTTCAACATGCTCTGGGTCTGCCCGCCCCTGGTGATTGACCGCGAGGAACTCAAATACGGCCTGGACGTGATTGAAGAGGGCCTGGCCCTGGTAGACGAGGCGCTGGGGGTGATGGGCGCAGCGGCTGATTAGCGAGGGGATAACCCTGCTATACAAAGCTGTGCTAAGTGGGTCTTTGTCGCCAGGGTCGGCGGTAAAAATCAGGGCAAACGCCCTGGCTGCGCTCGGCTGGGGTCGGGCAGCCTGTTTGCATAGCAGCTTGGTGGTATGCGCACCCTGGCCGAAGCGCCCAGATTCGCTTGGGTCAGGACTGGCGGCATACAGGCTTCCCTGCTCATATGAACCCCACTCCTATTTAGTACAGCTCGGAACCGACTGGCTGCAGCCCCTGGCAGTGCTTCAGGTAGGCTCCAGCAACAGGAACGAACCAAATATCAACTGTACGCCGGGCCATAGAAGCGCTTCCATCATGTGCTCATCTGGGTTAGACTACCCATGCTATGAAAATCGAACGCGCATTTGGCCTTCTACTTCACCCCACCAGCTTTCCGGGCCGTTGGGGGATTGGGGCTTTGGGCCGCGAAGCGGAGCGCTTCCTGGACTGGCTGGCCTCGAGCGGGGCCCGCTGGTGGCAGGTTTTGCCTTTGGGCCCTACCAGCTACGGTGACTCGCCCTATCAGTCCTTTTCGGCTTTTGCTGGCAATCCTTACCTGATTGATCCGGAGATGCTGATTGAAAAAGGCTGGCTCGAGAAAAATGAAGAACCACCGCCGTACCCAGCCGAAAGCGTCAACTATGGCTGGCTTTACGAGACCCGCTGGCCCTTGTTGCGGCGGGCTTTTGCAGGGTTCCAGGATAGGGCTTCGGCCCAGGATAAAGCGCTACTGGCGGCTTTTGTCGAGGCTGAGCAGCACTGGTTGGAAGATTACGCGCTCTTTATGGCGCTCAAGACCCGTTTTGGCGGCAAACCCTGGAACGAGTGGAGCCCCGAGCTGCGCGACCGCAAACCGGCTGCCCTGGTCAAAGCCCGCGAGGAGCTGGCCTACGAGGTAGCCCTGCACGAGTGGATTCAATGGCTGTTTTACTCCGAGTGGGGAAAAACCAAAGCCTATGCTGAGTCGAAGGGCATACGGATTATCGGCGATATGCCCATCTTCGTAGCCTTTGACTCCTCGGATGTCTGGGCCAACCCGCAGTACTTCTACCTCGATGCAGACGGCAACCCCACGGTGGTGGCGGGTGTGCCACCGGACTATTTTTCTGAGACCGGCCAGCTTTGGGGCAATCCCCTTTACCGCTGGGACGTAATGGAGCAGGAGAACTTCGCCTGGTGGATCGCGCGCATCCAGCAGTCGCTCAAACAGTGCCACCTGGTGCGGATAGACCACTTCCGCGGCTTTGAAGCCTACTGGGAAATTCCTTTTGGTATGCCCAATGCGGTCAAGGGGCGCTGGGTCAAGGCCCCAGGCGAAAAACTGTTTTCCGCGCTACGGGCTGCGCTGGGTGACGCACCCATTATTGCCGAGGATCTGGGGGTTATCACACCCGAGGTGGAGGCCCTGCGCGATGGCTTTGGTTTTCCCGGCATGAAGATTCTTCAGTTTGCTTTTTCGGATGAGGGGAACCTTTTTTTGCCGCACAACTACCCGCCGGATGGCAATGTGGTTGTGTACAGCGGAACCCACGACAACGACACCAGCCTGGGGTGGTTCCGCACCGCTCCAGAGGCCGAGCGGGCTTTCATGCGTGATTACCTGGCCCGCTACCATATCCGCTGCTTGTCGGAATACGAAGTAGCCGGAGCCCTGATTGAGCTGGCCTTCAAGAGCCCAGCCAGGCTGGCCATAGCGCCTTTACAGGATGTGCTGGGGCTGGGAACCGAAGCCCGGATGAACTTTCCTGGACGCTTGGGGGGCAACTGGTCTTGGCGCTACAGCGAAAGCGACCTCGAGCCCGGTCTGGCTGCTGGTCTGCGGGCCCTGGCCGAGGCCAACCAGCGCGCTTGAGGTACTGCAAGCACCCTTGACCACAAGTCTGTGGGTGGGTTTTGATACCGTAGGGGCAACGATGAACATTGCCGGGGTACTCGAGACCTGTGTGTATGCGACCGACCTCGAGGCGGCCAAAGGCTTCTACCAGGGGCTTTTGGGCCTGGAACTGTTTGCCCAGCAGCCTGGGCGACATTTGTTTTTCCGGGTAGGGCCAGGGGTTTTCCTGGTGTTTAACCCCCAGGCCACCCAGCAAGAGACCGTCCTGCCCCCGCACGGGGCCCAAGGCAGCGTGCATGTGTGTTTTCGGGTGGCAGCAGAACAACTACAAGACTGGGCGGAAGTGCTCGAGGCCCACGGCTACCCCGTAACCTGGGCCAACTGGAAAGCCGGCCCTAGCCTGTACGTGCGCGACCCTGCCGGCAACCTGGTCGAGCTGGCCCCCGCGGCGATATGGGGCCTGCCCGATAGCTGAGGGCCCTGGATGGGCTTCACATCACATCCCCAGCACCTGGTGCGGGGTGGCAATCAGGTCGAGCTTACGCTCGGGTGGGCAGGGCAGCACATCAAAAACCATCAGGGTGTGGGCCAGGGAGACCCAGGGAGCGGCCACCTCGAGGTTTTTGTAAGGGAAGCCGTACCCCTTGCCGATCCAGTTCCGCTGCTCATCTACGGCCACGCTCCCCACCAGAACCAGGTCTATGGTGGTCTGGCTCAGGTCAATGGGTTTGCCAAGCTGCGCCACCTCCCGTACCCGCTTGAGCTGGTGGGGCAAGAGGCCCTCGAGGCTCAGGTAGCACCCCGCTTTGTCGGGATGGGGCATGACAACGATTTTTCCAGACTTCAAAGCGGCCTCGCGCAGCGGCTTGAGCACCTGGTCGGGGCCGGCCAGGATGACCGTGGCCAGTTGCCATAGCTTCAGGCTCATCAAGCGCTCGGCGGCGCGGCTGGCCCCCACAAAATTGGGATGATGCCCGTGGGGTGGGGTCGGGTAGGTTGCGGCCCTGTTCTGGGCCAGGGCATTCCACACCAATTCGCGTACTTCACCTTGTGTCACGGCGGCAGTCTAGCGCATCCGATAACCTTTTAACTAACCCTGACCGGTCAAGAGCAGACCTAGAAAAGCGGCATCGGAGAAGGCGGTTCTACGCCCGGCCAGACTTTCCACAATGCCCTCGGCCTGCCGCACCACTACCAGCTTGAGCTTGCGGCTGACGTAAAGGCGCTGCTCACCTGCGCCGGCAGCGATAACCAGGTCGTCGGGCAGGTGGGGGGTGCTGGCCAGGGTGTCCAGTTCTTGCCCCACGCGCCCAATGACCGACCGCTGGGCCGGGCTGATGGGACGCCCCAACCACCAGGTCAGGCCGTAGAGGGGGTTGACCTTCGAGGGCTCAAAACACTTTTGCAGAAGTGCTTCGTCTATCAGGCGCTGACCTTGCCAAACCCCCCCTTGCCGCACCAGCTCACCAAACCTGGCCCAGCTACGGGCGGTCAGGCGGGCCCCGGAGGGGAGATGGGGGTTGCCGTCGGGCCCCCGGCGCCAGAAGGCGTACTCGAGGCCAATCGGTTTGAAGATGCGCCGGGTCAGGTACTCGAGGGGGTCGCCCTTCAGCTTCCGGCGCATCACCTCACCAAAAATCTGAAAGGGAATGGGGCCATAGGAAAAGCGGGTGTCTGGAGGGGCCTCGGCAGGGGTCTCGAGGGCTGCCCGATAGGTGGGGGGACGAGCCAGGTTGCCGCCGGGAATGCCGCTGGTGAGATGCAAGAGCTGGCGCAGGTTGATTTGCGAGCGCCAAGGGTGGCCTTGCCACTCGGTCAAGGTCTGGGCCAGGGGCTCTTCCAGCCAGAGCAGCCCGTCCTGCGCGGCGGCTACGGCCATTACCCCGCAAAAGCTCTTGGTGCCGCTGGCCAGCTCGTGGGCGCGGGTGGGGCTGCCGCCATTGGGGTAGTCCTCGAACACGGTTTGACCGTCTACCATCACCAAAAGCGCGATGCCCCGGTTTTGGGCAGAATAAGCTGCTGCAAGTTTGTGGAATAGGGGGTTGTTGGGGTCGGGTACGGTTTGGGCGAATCCCCCGGAACCTCCCAGCAGGGCTGAGGCCAGACCCTTGAGCACGGTTCGGCGGTGCATGGCAGAAGCCTACTACCCAGGCCTTAAGTTTAGCTGAAGCGGAGGGGCGTCAATTCGGGCAGCTTTTTCAGATGCTCCCGGAAGGCCTCGAGGGTGGCTTTACGCTCGGCCTCGCTCATCTCTCCTGGCCCGTAGGCGATAAAAGGTGGCAGCACCTCGAGGCCGCAATAGGCAAAAACGCCGTAATGGATGGGCTCCAACACCCGCATCAGGTCGCGCTGGGGGGCCTGGCGAAAATAATCCTCGCGCGCTCCTACCGTCAGGCTGAGCATGGCTTTTTTGCCGCGCAGAAGTCCATTTTCAAAGGAACGTTCGTCGTCGTAGGCAAACCCGTAAGCAAAAACCCGGTCAATCCAGCCCTTCATAATAGCCGGCATCCCGTACCACCAGTCGGGAAACTGGAACAACAGCAGGTCGGCCCGCCGAACCTTTTCGATCTCGGGCTGGATGTCTTGCAGATCGCCCTGTAGCTCCTTTGCGCTGAGTACCGGATTAAAGCGCATGGTGTAGAGGTCGGAAAGCAGAATGCTGTGCCCAGCCTGGCTCAAAGCCCGCACCGCCAGGTCGCGCATGGCGGCGTTGAAGGAGTTGGGGTTGGGGTGGGCATAAATAATCAGGACATTCATCGGTTCAAAGCCTACGGCTAAAGGCCGCTGGGCTGCAGCGGGACGAAGGTCATCGGTATAGCTCTCGGGCAATCACCAGTTTCTGAATCTCGCTGGTGCCTTCGTAAATCTCGGTAATCTTGGCATCGCGGTAGTAGCGTTCTACCCGGTACTCGCGGTGGTAACCATAGCCCCCCAGCACCTGTACGGCCTCGCGGGTTACATTCACGGCCACGTCGGAGGCAAAAAGTTTGGCGGTGGAGGCCTCGAGGGTGTACTTCTCGCCACGGTCTTTTTTGGCGGCGGCTTCCAGCACCAGGGCCCGGGCGGCGGCAATGCGGGTATGCATCTCGGCCAGCTTGAAACCGACCCCCTGGAACTCCCGAATCTTCTGGCCGAACTGGGTGCGCTCATCGGCGTACTGTTTGGCAATTTCGAAAGCGGCCCGGGCCATACCCACCGCCTGGGCGGCAATGCCAATGCGCCCTGAGTCCAGGCCAGCCAGGGCCTGGGCCAGCCCGCGCCCTTCCTGGCCCAGGAGGTTTTCTTCCGGCACAAACACCCCCTCAAAGCGCACCTCGCAGGTATGGGCGGCGTGCAGACCCATCTTTTCTTCAGGGCTGCCAAAGCTAAGGCCGGGGGTGTCTTTCTCCACAATAAAGCTGCTGATGCCGGCCTCACCCCGGGCCATGACCACGTACACCTGGGCCTGCCCGCCCGAGGTGACCCAGCTCTTGAGGCCGTTCAGTTCCCAGCCCCCCGGCACTTTTTGGGCCGAAACCTTGAGGGAGGCCGGGTCGGAGCCGGCGTGGGGCTCGGTGAGGGAAAAAGCCCCAATCCACTCGCCTTTGGCCAGCGGCACCAGGTACTTCTTTTTTTGCGCCTCGCTGCCGAACTTGCTCAGCATGTACTGGGGCAACCCCGAGGTGACCGAGAGAATCACGGCCACGCTGGGGTCAGCGGCGGCGATTTCTTCCATCGCCAGGGCCCAGGTCACCGAGTCGAGCCCGGCCCCGCCCCAGGCCTCGGGGGTGGTCATGCCCAAGAGCCCCAGCTGGGCGAGCTGTTTGAGTTGGGGCCAGGGGTACTGCCCCGTGCGGTCGTACTCCGGGGCCATTTCCCACAACACCTCACGGGAAACGGCCCGCACCACATCCAGCACCATTTTTTGATCTGCGGTCAGAACGGCCATGAATATATCGTATCACGCTCTTTGTGCACAAAAAGCGTCATAAAAGGTCGTTACCGAACCACCTTGGCAAAAGCCCACATCGGCGCCTGTACGGCTGGCATAACAGCGGATGGGCCATAAGATGGTTCATATGCCGAGGTTGCCAGAACGACTGCTGATGGCTGCGGGTCTAAGTTTGTTGCTGTTGCCGCTGGGCCTGGTTATTAACCCCGAGCTTGGCCTGGGGCCGCTGGCGGGGCTATGGCTAAGCGGAACGCTGCTGGGATGGTTGGGCCTGAGTTTCCGAATTTTGCTTTGGGGGAGTGGGCTTTGTGCGGTGTTGATTGCGGCAGTGGTGTTTACCCCGCTCACCAGGACCTTGGCAGAGGGTTTGATTGTGAATGAAGCCCCGCAAAAAGCCGACCTGATTGTGGTGCTGGGGGGCGGGATGCACTGCGGGGTGGGGGAGCTCGAGGCCTCCTCGCTGGCCCGATTGGAGAAGGGCCTCGAGCTCTGGCGGGCCGGGTATGCCCCCCGCATCACCCTCTCCCCCACATTCCGCACCCCTCAACCTTGACTTTAGGATTTTGGGGTGGAAACCAATGCTGATCTTCAGGTCTACGTCTTGGCCCACCTGGGTCTGGTGGCTGGAATCATGGATCGGATGAAGCTGGTGGAGACGGTGGATCATCAGGTAGGGACACGCCCCAACGAGAAGGTCTCCACCGGCGTGGCCCTGAAGGCCGCTGTGCTGAACGTCCTGGGCTGTGTTTCTTCCCCCCTCTACCTGTTCAGCCACTTTTTCCAGGGAAAACCCACCGAGCTTCTTTGAGGACCGGGGGTCACCCCCGAGTTCCTCAACGACGACCGCATGGGCCGGATGCTGGACGA
>NZ_JBEVAL010000083.1:0-11568 GCF_051297115.1 Meiothermus cerbereus | reverse complement strand
GAGCCGCTACTGCCTGGCGGCAGTAGCCACCCTGACCGAAGATGCCCAGGCGGCGAGCAATGCCCTGGGCCAAGCCATTCTTCAGGCTGAGCAGCTCAAGCTCCCCACTCAAGGCATAGAGGTCAAGAGCGACCAGGGCACAGCTTTCAAGGCCAACGCCCGCGAGGATTACAACACCCGGCGTCCGCACCAGGCGTTGGATTACAAGACCCCACTGGAGGTTATCCGGTCAGCTCAGGAAACTGGTATCGTTTAGGTGAAGCACTACAGCCCCTGCCTGCCATCGCCCCCACCGGGAAGCGGCGGCAACCCCCAGGCCTCAGGGACAGGGGTAGGATGGGGGTGTATGGAAGGTGAAGCTCAGAAAGCCGCCTACTTCCACGCCACCCTGCGGGCTGCGGGCACCCTCCTCCCCCCCGACGAGGAGAGGAAGCACCCCACCCTCCGGCTGGAGGGCGGCGGGCTGGAAGGGGAACTCCCCCTCAAGCCCGAGCGCCTCTCCCCCACCGCGGGCCGGCACCTGCGAAAGACCCTACAGAGACACCCCGAGGGGACAGCGGTGGGCCTCGTCCTCTGGCCCCGGACCAGGGAGGAGCAGCTGAACCTGCAGGCCGCCCAGGTAGGCTTCCTGCACGTCTACCCCAGGCCCGAGCTGGCGGGCACCTTCAGTGCCCTGAGCCTGCCCCAGGCCTGGGAAGTGGCCAGCGGGCGGCTGCTGCTGGAGGTGCGGCCCAACCAGGGGGGCGGCCTGAACCGGCCCTTCGCCCTGAAGCTCTTCCTCCCCAGGGGCCTGGAGGTGCCCCCGCAGCTTTGGGAATGGTGATGAGCCTGGCCCTGTTGGTCTACACCCTGGGGGAATGGGAGCTCAGGCGAAAGCTCCTGGAGGACCAGGCCAGCCTACCGGATCAGAAGGGTAAGCCTACCCAAAGACCCACCCCACGCTGGGTGTTCCAGCTCTTCCTGTGGGTGCGTCTGGTGGTGCTGGAGGGCAGGCCCCGGGTGCTCAACCTGACACCCCATCACGAGACGGCAGCCCGCCTGCTGGAGGTGGAGCGATATTATCTCCTGGAATAAGAATTGTGCGGAATGTCGGTATTTTGCTTTCAACTGAGTAACTCCTATTGAAACGGAAAAAACACATGATGATGAAAATTTATAAAGAGTTTAATTAAAAAAAATTGATGTTAAATTACATCATCAAGAGCAGTCGTAGAAATGCGTCCTGTACATAGATTAACCAGGGTATTTAGCCAAGTATTCCGATACCTTGGAGGCATTTTTAGCCAAGTATTCCGATAATTAGCGAGGCCAAAATGACCGAGTATTCCGATACCCCCCTTATGAACTGACCAAGTATTCCGATGGTATCCCCTGTTCAATTAGCCAAGTGTTCCGATAGGGACAGGGCCCAACTAGCCAAGTATTCCGATAGCCCGTGACCCGCAATTGACCAAGTATTCCGATAGTCTGAAGGTGAAATTGACCAAGTGTTCCGATAATGGCTGTTCCCTGCTTAGGGCCTGGGGCGACATGTAACTTATTCTTTGCTGGACGATGCTTCTCTCAGTTTTATGGCTATTTCATAATAGAAAACTAGCCAAGTATTCCGATACCCACCAGATGAAAACTAGCCAAGTATTCCGATACTCAACTTCGCTGGCGCAACGTGGGAACCAGTATCGCCCTGAGGTGATCGGACTTCCTCGAAGCGGTTGCCTTATTGTCGCAATCCACATATGATTGCGTTATGAAACAGGAGCGTTTGATTCCTCTGCCCGAGTATGCGCGGCTGACAGGAACGCCCGAGACTACCATCCGTCTTCACCTGAAAGAGGGGCGAATTCGCGGTGTACGGCTGGGGCGTTACTGGTATATACCCATGGAAGTGGAGGTTGAAACCGAGACTGCAAGGGCGCGGGTCTTCACCTTCTTTACCCACGCCGGGGGTGCGGGCAAAACCAGCCTGGCCCGTGACCTGGGGTTTGAGCTGGCCTCGAGGGGGTACCGGGTGCTTCTGGTGGATGCCGACCCTCAGGCCAACCTGACAGCCTGGATGGGGATGGATCCCGGTGAGGTGGAGGATCGGGAAACCCTTATCTCTGTGGTTCATGATAAGGGTTTCCCCGACCCGCGCCGGGCCATCATCCAGGGGGTGGCCCTGGATCTGGTTCCCGCCAACATGAACCTGGCCATGGCCGAGGTCATGGTGCCCACGAAAAACCTGGGCATGGTATTGCTGCGAACCGCTCTGTACGAGAGCGGCCTTCTGGATCGCTACGATTTTGTGCTGGTGGACTCCCCTCCCTCTCTGGGCTCCATCGCAGCCATGTCCGCGCTGGCCGGTGAAGGGCTCATTGTACCAGTGGAGACGAGCGCCAAGGGAATGCAGGCGCTGAAGGGGGTGCTCGAGGTGAGCAAAGACTATCTCCGCACCCTGCTGGCCTTGCGCCTCCTCTCCCCTACCCAGGCTGGGTTCATTCGTCTGCTGGTGCCTACCAAGTATGATTCGCGCACGGTCCAGGACCGCAAGATGAAACTCCTTCTTGAGGAGGCCTCAAGGGTGGGCCCGCTTGCACCACCTATTGCCTACCGGCCAGCCCCGTACAAAGAGGCCATAGACCAGGGTTTGCCCGTACAGGCTGTGAGCGACGAAAAGGTACATGAGGAGATGAAGGCGCTGGCCCAGGCCTTTCTCCAGTCCCTGGGTTTAGAGCACAAGGAGGTTAGCCAATGGGCGTAATGGAGAAGATGTTCAGGGAGGCTATGGGGCTTGCAAAAGAGGTCTCGAGCCTGGGTCAGGGTCTCACCCTTCCCCTAACCTCCCTGCGAACCCATGCACAGCCCAGGCGGCATTTTGGGAGCCTGGAGGAGCTGGCGGAGTCGATCCGGAGGCAAGGCATCTTGCAACCACTGCTGGTGCGCCCGGTGGGGGAGGGCCACTACGAGATCGTGGCCGGCGAGCGGCGCTACCGGGCAGCCCAGATGGTCGGATTGAGCGAGGTGCCTGTGCACATCCTGGAGATTTCGGAGCACGAGGCCCGCTTGCTGGCCCTGGTTGAGAACCTTCAGCGCGAGGACCTTAACCCATATGAGGAGACCCTGGGGCTGCTGGATCTGCTTTCGCAGGAGCTATCGCGGAGCAGGGAAGAGGTGGTGACCCTCCTGCACCAGATGCGCAATGAACGCCGGGGAAAATCTACCCATAACGTTATGGGTAACCCCGAAACCATGAGGGTTGAGGAAATTTTTCGGGTGCTGGGCCGCATGACCTGGGAATCCTTCGTACAGAACCGCCTACCCCTGCTCAGGCTGCCGGAAGACCTGAGGGAGGCCCTTGAGGCAGGCACGATTTCCTACACAGTGGCCTTGGAGCTCAAGAAGGTCAAGGATGGCGAAAGGCGCGCCGAGCTGCTGGAGGAAGTTAAGGCCGGACTCTCGTTGCGTGATTTGAAAACCAGGGTGCGCGACGCTCTGCAGAAGGGGAGACCGGTGCTTATCTGGCATAAGGAAGCTGCAAAAAAGCTGGCTAAGCTTGATCTGGATAGATTACCTGCAGAAAAGCGTGTAGAAGTAGAGGAGCGATTAAGGGCGTTGCTAGAAGTACTGGAATGAACGAACGGGGGTTTTTGACTTAAGCTTTGGACATGAAGGTTCTACTCTATGAGGGCCTCGAGGTGCCCCCGCACCTGGAGCAACGCCTGGATCGGGTTCTTGAGTCCCTTCGCCAGGACCGTCCCCAGCAGGCAGAGGTAAAGAAGCTCTCACCAACCCCATACTTCCGGGCCAAGCTAAGCGATAAGGACAGGCTCCTTCTCAAGCTTGTACGGGCTGATGGTGAAGGGGCCTGGCTTGTTCTGGAAGTGATCCCCAATCACGCCTACCACCGCTCCCGATTCCTCCGGGGGGCGGTGGTACAGGAGGAGGCTGCCACCTCCATAGCAGAGGAGATAATGCAGGCAGAGACCTTGCACCACCTCGACCTGAAGGCACCGCGCTTCCACCTGCTGGACAAGCCCCTCACCTTTGACGCCCTACAGGAGGAGGTTTTAAAGGCCCCCCTGCCTCTGCTGCTCTTAGGCCCTGCTGGCTCTGGGAAGACAGCCCTGATCCTGGAGAAGCTGAAGCGTCAGGCGGGACGGGTCTTATACACCACCCTGAGCCCCTTTCTGGCCCGGGAGGCCCGCAGGCTCTACTTCGCCCACGGTTATGAAAACCCCTACCAGGAGCCAGAGTTTCTTGCTTTCTGGGAGTTCCTGGAGACCCTGGAGGTGCCCAAGGGGCGGGAGGCCACCTTCCGGGACTTCCTTCGCTTCTTTACCCCCAAGGCCCACACCTACCGTTTCACCCACGCCCATGCTCTTTTTGAGGAGTTCCGCGGGGTTCTCCTGGCCAATCCCCAGGGACCCCTGGATCTGGAAGCCTACCTGGCCCTGGGGGTGCGGCAAAGCCTTTATCCTGCAGAGATTCGCCCTCAGGTGCACCAGCTATTTCGCGGCTACCTGGACTTTTTGACAGAAGAAGGCCTTATGGATCCAAGCCTGCTATCCCACCATTACCGGAAGCGGGTGGAACCCCTCTACGATTTTGTGGCGGTGGACGAGGTCCAGGATCTTACCCTGGCCCAGGTGGATCTCCTCCTGGGAAGCCTGAAGACCCCGGGGAGTTTCCTCCTAACGGGTGACAGCCACCAGATTGTTCACCCCAACTTCTTTTCCTGGGCCACCCTGAAAAGCCATTTCTTTCGGGAGGACGCCCAGGCCCTGGAACGGATCACCGTGCTCCGCGGCAACTACCGTAACGCCCGCAGGGTATCCGAGCTGGCCAACCGCCTTCTAAAGTGCAAGCAGGTTCGATTTGGCTCGGTAGACCGGGAGAGTACCTACCTGGTGGAACCGCAGGGAGAGCGGGAGGGGCGGGTCCTCCTCTTGCAAAATGACCCCAACCTTCTCAAAGAGCTGAACCAGCGAATCAGAGAAAGCGCCCAGGTGGCCGTCCTGGTTTTACGGGAGGAGGACAAGGAAAGGGCACGGCAGCACCTCTCTACCCCCCTTCTTTTCTCTGCCCAGGAGGCCAAGGGGCTGGAGTATCCTACGGTCATCCTCTTTGCCCCTGTGGGGAGCGCACCAGAGGCCTACCAGGAGGTGGCCAGGGGTGTAGAACCTCGGGATTTGGAAGGGGATCTGATCTACCGCCGGGCCAAGGACAAGGGAGACAAGTCCCTGGAAATCTACAAATTTTTCACCAATGCCCTTTACGTGGCCGTTACCCGGGCGGTGGAGGAGGTGATATGGGTGGAGGGAAACCCAGACCACCCCCTTCTCCACCTGCTGGGGCTAGAGGTGGGAAAGGAGCTTGTCGTAACGGCCCAGACCTCCAGCCGGGAGGACTGGGCCAGGGAGGCGGTACGTCTCGAGGCCCACGGCAACCTCGAGCAGGCCAAGGCGGTGCGGGAGGCCTTCCTCAAGGAAAAGCCGGTGCCCTGGACCGTGTTCGACCGGGAGCACGTGGAGGGTCTTCTGGCTGAGGCCAGCCGGGGCAACCTTAGCGGAAAAATGCAGAAGAAGCTTTTTGAGTACGCCCTTTTCCACCGAGTTCGCCTCATCATCCGTGTTTTGGCCGCGGAAGGTCACGAGGGGGCTAAATCTGTTATCCAGTCCATCTGGTCCAGGCCAGATTATCTGGAGCAGTTATACCGGGAACAGGAGCGCAAAATCCTAAAATCCTATGAAGGCAAGGGCTGGAAAGAGGTGCTCTGGGAGGTGCGGGACTTTGGCCCCAACTACCGTACCCCTTTGGGGGCCACGCCCTTGATGCTGGCAGCCCGGGCAGGCAACACGGAGCTCATCGCGGCCCTCTTAGAACAAGGGGCAGACAGCGAGGCCCGGGACCCGTTTGGTTACACCCCCTTCCTCTATGCCCTGGAACGAGCCATGCTGGACAGAACCTTTGCTAAGGAGCGACTACCGGGCGTGGTAGAACGCTTGGCCCCCACGGCAGTGGATGTTCAGGTGGAGGGACATCTATTGCGTATCTACCCCCAGATGACTGAGTACTGGGTCTTTCTGGTCTCGCTGGCAGCCTTGAAGCTACTTAGCAGTCCGCCCCCCAGGGGCCCGCTGTCTGAGGAAAGTGGTCTTTCTGCCCGGTTCCTTGCCGAGGTTCTGGGAGCCCTTCCCTCTGGCCTTCTGCCCTCTACACTGGGTCGCAAGGAAAACCTGGAAGAGCGCAGATCGTACCTGAGTGGGGTTCTAGCCCGGAACGAGATTCAGAGCACCTACCGCCCAGCCCGTCGCCTGCTGCAACGTGTGAAAAGGGGGTATTACCTACCCAACCCCGATCTGCTCCTGCGTACGGGGGAAGGTTGGGCTCCTCTGGAGCAGGTTATGAATATGCATCAGCTCGGTCTGATCTCAAGCTTCTCCCCATAGGAGAGAGCATGGCTGCCCTTTAGCCTGGGGATACGGCGTGGGGAAAAGACCCTGCTGGCCTTTGGAGCGGTAAGCATCAGGGGGTGGTCAAGGGGATTGCCCTGTTGACCCTGTTGTGGATAGCGGGGCAGGCCCTGATCCCCCTGGTGTACAGACGACAGTCTGTCCCGAAGGGGATCGTCCTGTGCGACTTCCGGGTCTACGACAAGCCCCAGGGTGGGAAGACTAAAAACGACCATTTTCAGCAGATGCTGCAGCAGGCCAAGGCGCGGGGGTTCGCGCCGGAATATGTCCTGATGGATAGCTGGTATGCCGGCCTGGAGAACCTCAAGCAGATTCGGGACTTTGGCTGGCTATTTCTGACGCGGCTGAAGGGCAACCGCCTGGTCAACCCGGATGGGCAGGGCAATGTACCCATCGGTGCGGTGGAAATCCCCGGGGAGGGGCGGGTGGTTCATCTTCGCGGTTTCGGGTTCGTCAAGGTGTTCCGGACGGTCTCTAAAGACGGGGAGGCGGAACACTGGGCCACGAACCATCTGGAGATGAGCGAGGAGGAGCGGGCGAGGTTGGCGCGGCAGGGATGGGGCATAGAGGCGTACCATCGGGGGCTCAAGCAGTGCTGTGGAGTAGAGAAGGCCCAGGTTCGCAAAGCGGTGGCCATGCTCAACCACCTTTTGCTGGCGATACGAGCCTTTCTGAGGTTCGAGGCCTATCGGTTGAAGATGGGGGTGAGCTGGTATGAAGCGAAGACCGCGATAGTTCGCGACGCCATCCGAACCTACCTGGCTCGTCCTATCTACGAGTTTGCCTCAACTGCGTAAGTCCTAATACTATTACACACTATTAGAAATACTAGAGTTTATCTCCTTCGGGGCCAGACCCCGGAGTCAGAGCAGGTCGCCCGCAAAAGAGGGGATAGCTCAAGCCGAGGTCCCGGATGTTGTAGCGGCGGTGCCTACCGCTGGCGAGAGCCGGGAAGAGGCGGTGGTGGTTCCCCTCAGAACCCCCCGGCTTTAGCCGTGGGGAGGTTCAGACTCCCACGTCCCGCTACACCGTGGCGAGAAGCACGTGGAAGTGTCAACTGCTGGAAGCGGTGGCGCTGCTGGACGAGCTCTTGAGCCGGATGCAGGCCTACCAGCATAAAAAAACCCCGCGTTTGCGGGCGCTGTACTCGTGGCAGTAGTGAAAAGCCCCTCGAGCTAGGGCTCGAGGGGCCTCATGGCTCGGTGCTACTGCCGCACGCTGGCGTTGTAGCGGGCCAGCACCTGGTCGGCCCGTTGCTTGGCCTCGTCCAGGGCTTGCTGGGCCGGCTTGCCGCGCAGGGCTTCCTCGATGGCCGACTGCACGATCTGGCGGATCTCGGTGAAGCCACCCATCAGGCAGCCCGCCGAGGCGGTGTTGACCTTGGAGGTCTCGAGCTGCCGCAGGGCGGTGGTGTAGTTGGGCTGACGCACGTAAGCCTGGCGCACGCTGGGAAGCTCGGTCACCCCTTTCACCACCGGGAAGTAGCCGGTGCCGATGATCCACTTGGCCTGGGTCTCGGGTTGCAGCAGGTAGCGGATGAAGGCCCAGGAGGCCGCGTTTTGCTCATCGCTGAAACCGCGGATCAGGTAGACCGCGGCCCCCCCGATGGCTGTGCCGTTGCGTTCGTTCAGGTAGGGGTAAAAGGCCGTGCGCAGCGGGAAGCGGTTGCCCACCTGGCGCAGCACCCCGGTGAGCGAGGCGGTGGAGTAGATGGCGATGGCCGCGTTGCCCTGGGCAAAGAGGGCCTGGCTGTCGGCCCAGCTGCGCCCGGTGTTGGCCACCACCCCTTCGCGCACCAGCCGGGCCCAGGTGTCGAGGAAGGCTACCGACGCCGGGTTGTTGAAGGTGACCTCGGTGGCCCGGGCCCTGCGTCCGTTCTCGTTGTTGCAGAAAAACTGGCCGGAGTTGTAGCTGAACTGCTCCATGAACCAGCTATCAATGGGGATGGAAAGGCCAAAGCGGGTGGTCTTGCCGGAGGCGTCCTTGATGGTCAGCTTGCGCGCGGCGGCCTCGAGGTCGGCCAGGCTCCAGGTGTTGCGGTAGGGGATGCCGGCCTGCTCGAGGGCCTGGGCGTTGAAGTAGAGGATGGGGTTGGAGCTGTTGAAGGCCAGGCCAAAGAGCTTGCCGTCCACCGTGTAGTAGCTGCGGGGCTGGCTGACAAACTGCGAGAGGTCGAAGTTGTTGGCCCGGGCCAGGTCTTCTAAGGGCAGCACCGCGCCCGAGTCGGCCATGAAACGCGCCCCAATGTCGTAGACCTGGATCACGTTGGGCCGCCCCTGGCCTCCGGCCTGCAGGGCCGCCCGCAGTTTGTTGAGGCCGTCGTCGTAGGAGCCCACAAACTGGCTGCGTACCGTGACCCGGTTCTGCGAGGCGTTGAAGTCCTTGACCAGGGCCTCGGTGGCCTCGCCCAGCACCCCGCCCATGGAGTGCCAGAAGTCGATGGTGATGCGCTGGGCCTGGGCCAGTCCACCCAGTGCGCCCGCTGCCAGTAGTGCCACGAAAATCTTCTTCATGTGTTGCCTCCCGATACTTATCCTTTGAGCCCGCCCAGCGCGATACCCCGTACGAAGGCCCGCTGGGCCAGCAGAAAGGCCAACAAAGTAGGTAGCAAGACCAAAATCGAGACCGCCGCCACCACGTTCCAACTGGTCACCTCCACGCTCACCACCTGCGCGATGGCGATCTGGGCGGTCTGCATGCTGGAGTTGTTAATCACCACCAGCGGCCAGAGGTACATATTCCAGGTACCCAAAAAAGTTAGAGCAGCCAGCGCGCCCAGGGCCGGAGCGGCCAGCGGCAGGGCCACATGCCACAGGATGCGCAGGTGGCCGGCCCCGTCTATGCGGGCTGCGTCGAACAGGTCTTGCGGTAGGCTCTTGATGAACTGACGCAGCAGGAAGATGCCCAGCGGCGCGGCAATAAAGGGCACTGTAAGGGCCCAGTAAGTGTTGATCCAGCCGAACTGCTGCACCATCAGGTATAGCGGTAAAAAGGTCACCTCGCCGGGGATCAGCAGCAAAGACACCACAAAGCCGAACAGCAGGCTCTGCCCCACAAAACGTACCCGGGCCAGGGCATAGCCCATGCTGGCCGAGACCAGCAAGACTCCCAGCGTCACGCTGAGCGAGACCACCAGGCTGTTGAGCAGGTAGCGCCCCACCGGGTGTTTTTGCAGGGCCTCCTGGTAGGCCTCGAGGGTAGGCCGGGGGGGCAAGAGACCCGGAGCGTATAGGTCGGCATCGCTGCGGAAGCTGGCCGAGAGCAGGGTCAGCAGGGGCAACACCAAAAGCCAGGCATACACCCCCAGCGCCAGATAGAACAAAGGCCGGGCCAGCCAGCGGGGAAGCCTACCCATAGTGCACCTTCCTTCCAAACCAGCGGAACTGCAAACCTGCCAAGAGCAGCAGCACCAGGAACAAGGCCGCCGCCTGGGCCGAGGCGTAGGAGAAGCGGAAGTTGAAGAAGGCGTCCTGGTAGATGCGGTAGACCCAGACCATGGTGCTTTCGGCGGGGCCGCCGCGGGTGAGCAGGTGAATCTGGCCGAAGGCCGTGAGGCTGCTGAGCATGGTCAGGAGGGCGACTAGAAACAGCGTGGGGGAGAGCATGGGTAGGGTGATGTGCCAGAACTGGGCCCAGGCGCTGGCTCCGTCCAGACGGGCAGCCTCGTAGAGGTCCTCGGGGATCTGTTGCAGGCCCGCGGTCAACAAAATGGCGGTAAAGCCCACCCCGGCCCAAGCCGTTACAATGGCCAGGGTGGGCAGGGCCAGCTCCACGCTGGTGAGCCAGGGCTGGGGAGGCAGACCCAGGGCCTCTAGCCAGCGGTTCACCACCCCCCCAATCGGGTGCAAAAACCAGCCCCAGGCCACGGCGGCCACCGCAGTGGGTACGGCGGTGGTCAGGAAGAACAGGGTGCGGAAAACGTTAACCCCCGGAAAGGGCCGGGCCACCATCAGGGCGGCGATCAGCCCCAGGAGTATCTGCACCGGGACCACAATGGCGGCAAACAAAAAGGTAGCCCCCACCGAGCGCCAGAAGGCGGGGTCTTGCAGCATCTCGGCGTAATTGGCCAGGCCAACCCAGTCGCGCTGGGTGCCCAGGAGGTTTTCGCGGTGAAACGAGAGCCAGAAGGCGTTCAGGGTGGGCCAGACCAGAAAGACCAGCAACAACACCAGGCCGGGAATGAGCAAAAAGAGGGCCTCGAGGGTCTCTCCACCCAGGCGCACAGGGGATTTGGGAATCGGGTGTTTGCGCTCAAAATCCGGTTGCTTGAGTTCTACAGCCATGCCAACTCCAGGTGCGGGCAATTTCCGCTTTGTACAGACTTTCAGTTGACCGTCAGCAGGGCATCATCTCTTCTATGACCGCTTTGTGATGAATACCTGGATTTACGCGCCAACGACTAAGCTGCTTCCAGAGGGCTCAAATCCAGGGTCAGCGTTCCCGTCATCAGTCTCCGTCGGCACTGGTAGAAACTCTACTTCAGCCGCTCTCGTTGTAGCTCAATCAACCCAATAGGCCACCAGGCCCAAAGCCAGGTGCGCCAGCAAGCGCACCCGCTTGCGGTGTCGGTGCCCCTGAGTACCGGCATCGCCGGGCCGCGGTTGCGGCTTCACTTGCCAGAGCTTCTCATATATCGGTACCAGGTGATTCTTGACCGTTTCAGGTGAGATGCGTAGGCAGGGATGTGCTGCACGCCCTGGGTCAACACCAGGAAGGGGGACTGCTGGAGATCAGCCTGGATGGCAAACACCTCAAGGGCAGCGCGCGGGGTGGCGTGGGGGGTAAAGCCATCGTACTGGTCTCGGCTTATCTGAGCCGGTTGCAGAGCAAAGCCGCCCAGTCCCTCGCCGCTCTGCGCAACCTTCTACTTGGTTTCCTCAGGCTTTTATCATATACACCCCATTAGCCAACGATACAAGGGCATGGGATTGACCGCGAAGCGCCGAAGGCTGCGTAGAACGGAAACACCGAGCACATGCAGAAAGCCTAGCAGGAGGTTACGCAAGGCAGCCAGGGTTTGGGCAGCTTTGCGGGTGCGACAAGCATCCTCTCCCAGGGCCACATCCCGTTTGTGGTGCAGTCGGTTCTCAATGCCCCAGTGACCCCGACTGATAAG
>NZ_JBEVAL010000082.1:0-11569 GCF_051297115.1 Meiothermus cerbereus | reverse complement strand
CCTGCTGGGGGTGGAGCGATATTACCTGCTGGAGTGAAGGGGGGTGCGGAATGTGGGCTCTCCGATACGGTGGGGGAGATTTTTGGCGATGCGCGCTGCCCTTCGCTGGGCCGGGTGGCGGCAGCGCGGGTCAGGGCGCTGTACGGGGAGGAAGGCCCGGAGGTTGTTTTCCTGCCCCAGATGCGCACCACCCGCACCGAGGCCCTGGCCGTAGCCCAGTTGGTGCAAAAGCGGGGGTGGGGGCGGGTTTTGCTGGTCACCACCCCCACCCACAGCCGGCGGTCGGCGGGAGCCTTTCGCAACCTGGGCGTGGAAGTGGTGAGCGTGGTCTCGAGCGAGCCCCGCTTTGACATGGCCCTGGTGGCCCCCGCCGACCGCTTACAGGCCCTTACCCCGCTGGTGCGGGAATACCTGGGCCTGTTGACCTACCGGCTGCGCGGCTGGCTCTAGCGGTAGGCCTGCAAGAACTGTTCCAGGGCCATTTTGCCGGGGCGAAGCTGCTGCTCCGAAAGCTGGGCCAGGGGGGTGCTGAGCTCCTCGACCTCGGCCAGGCTGGGGCGGTCGGGGTTGTAGTAGATCAGGCCGGTGATGAACTCCCCGGTTTCCTGGGCCCGTTGCAGGCGCTCGAGGGCCGCCAGTTTGTTGGTGGGGTCGTAGTCGTTGTCCAGGTTGCGCAGGCTAATCAGGGAGCCGTCGTGCAACCGCACCGTGCGGAACTCGCCGGGTTGCATGGGCTCAATGGAGATTTCCTCGGCGTAGGGGATAAAGCCCAGCTCGTGCAGGGGCTGTTCGTGCTTGGTGCCGTAGCCATAGCTCTTGGGGCTATTGTCTTCGTTGTTGAAGGCCACACACGGGCTGATGATGTCCAAGAGGGCCGTACCCCGGTGGGAGAGGGCGGCCTTGAGCAGCTCGCGCACCTGCTTGGCGTCGCCCGCAAAGCTACGGGCCACAAAGCCGCACCCGGCGATGATCGCTTCCATGCATAGGTCAATCGGAGGAAACTCGTTATGGCCGGCGTATTTGAGCTCGAGGCCCTCCTCCGCGGTGGCCGAGAACTGGCCCTTGGTCAGGCCGTAGACTCCGTTGTTCTCCACCACATAAACCATCCGCACGTTGCGGCGCATCAGGTGCTTGAACTGGCCCATCCCGATGCTGCCGGTATCGCCGTCGCCCGAGACCCCAATGGCCTTGAGGGTATGGTTGGCCAGCAGGGCTCCGGTAGCCACGCTGGGCATCCGCCCATGCAGGGCGTTGAAGCCGTGCGACATGCCCAGAAAATAGGCCGGCGACTTGGAAGAGCAGCCGATGCCCGAAAGCTTGATAACCTCGTGGGGCCTGAGGTTTAGCTCGAAGCCGACCTGCACCACCTGGCTGGCGATGCTGTTATGCCCACAGCCTTTACACAGGGTGCTGGGTGCGCCGTCGTAGTCTTTTTTGCTCAGGCCCACCGCATTGAGCTTGATGGGGGGAACTGGATTGGGGTTTTCCATAACATCCTTTTGCCGTTGATGGCGGTAACCACTGAAGGGGTTTTGCCCTATCTGAGGGCTTCTGCTTGTAGCAAGCGCTCCTGTACCCAGCGGGCCGTGAGGGGCAGCCCGTCCAGGTGTGCAATCGAGTGGATGCGGCCCGCGTACTGGGGCATCTCGGTTTGCAGGATGCCATGCACCTGTCCGTCGCGGTTGAGCTCGATCACGTAGACCCGCTCGTGGGCCGCCACAAAATCGCGCACCTGCTGGTTGATGGGCAGGGCCCGCAGGCGCAAAAAGCTGGTGGGAAGCTGCCGGGCCAGCCGGTCGCGGGCTTCCTCGATGGCGTAGCGGGTGGTGCCGTAGGCGATGATGCCTACCTTAGCTGAGGGGTTGTGATCTATTGCAGGGGCGGGCACCAGGTTGCGGGCGGTCTCGAACTTGCGGGCCAGGCGGGCCATGTTGCGCTCCCAGTCGTCGGCGCGTTCGCTGTACTGGGCCTGCTCGTTGTGGCCGCTGCCGCGGGTGAAATAGGCGGCCAGGGGGTGGGGGGTGCCGGGCAGGGTGCGGTAGGGAATGCCGTCGCCGTCTACGTCTTTGTAGCGGGCAAAGCCACCCAGGGCCTCGAGCTCTTCTGCGCTCAAAACCTTGCCGCGCTGGAGGGGCTGGCTGGGGTACTCGAAGGGCTGGCCCATCCAGTTGTTCATGCCCAGGTCCAGGTCGGAGAGCACAAACACCGGGGTTTGCAGCTGCTCGGCCAGGTCCAGCGACTTCCAGCCAAACTCGAAGCACTCTTCAATGGAGGAAGGAAACAAGATGGGGTGCTGGGTGTCGCCATGGCCCAGGGTGTAGGCAAAGGAGACATCGCCCTGGCTGGTACGGGTGGGCAGCCCGGTACTGGGGCCGACCCGCTGGATGTCCCAGATCACCGCCGGAATCTCGGTAAAGTAGCCATAGCTGACAAACTCGGCCATCAGGCTGATGCCGGGGCCGCTGGTAGCGGTAAGGGCCCGTGCGCCAGCCCAGCCCGCCCCCATAATCATGCCAGCAGCGGCCAGCTCATCCTCGGCCTGAATGACGGCATAGGTGGGTTTGCCGTCCTGATCCTTGCGGAGTTTGGGCAAGAACTCGCGCAGGGCGTCCATAAAGCTGGTCGAAGGGGTGATGGGGTACCAGGCCGCCACACTGACCCCCCCAAACACCGCCCCCAGCGCGCCGGCCTCGTTGCCGGTCATGATGATGAGCCCCTCGGTTTTGTTCATGGGCTCGAGGCGGTAGGGGTCTTGCTTGTGCAGATTCTCGCTGGCCCAGGCGAAGGCCCGACGCACCACCTGCATGTTGCTCTCCACCAGCTTTTGGCGGTAGTCGAACTGCGCCCCCAGGGCTTCTTCCACCACTTCCAGGGGCACCCCCAGCATCCAGGCCACCACCCCCACATAGGCCATGTTGGCGATGTAGGGCTTGCGCTTGACCGGAACGTCAATCCCAGCGATCAGCTCGCCGACCGGAACTGGGTAATACACCACGTCGTCGCGCCTGGGCAGGTTCTTCAGGTCGGTGTTGTAGACACACACCCCGCCCGCGGGAAGCTCCTGCAGGTCTTCGTGGGCGGTAGCGGGGTTGAAGGCCACCAGAATCTCGGAGGGCCGGCGGGCGATGTAGCCTTCATGGCTGACCCGGATGTGGTACCAGGTGGGCAAGCCTTGAATATTGGAGGGAAAGATGTTCTTGCCGTGTACCGGTATGCCCATCTTAAAAAAAGACCGCAGCAAAGTAAGGTTTGCGGTCTGACTTCCGGTTCCGTTGGCGGTGGCAACAACCAGGGAAAAGTCGTTGATGATGGGTGTGTGGGTTGTCAGGCCCGCCTCTTGTTGTCGTTCTAGAACACTCATGATACCTCCTAGTGCTATGTAACCCATCAGGCCAGCACTTGGTGTGCCCATATCCTATCGGAAACGGGTGAGGTGTTGGAGTGACTTTATGCCCTATTTCATGGGAAAAATAGCACAAGAGGGGCCTTCATTGGGTATGCCAAGGTGCAGCGGTTCCTGGTATTCCGGCCCGGTACAAAATGTCCTGGGTTCGTTCTGTTTGCCGGGCTCCACCTGCAGCACCGCGAGGAGCTGCTCCTATTGCAGTCTTCACAGAACTTGCCCCCCATCCGCGGCTCAATATGTGAAGAGCGCTCTAAGGTGGGTAGGAATGGCCTGCCACAACCTGAACCTGGCCTGCAACTCGAGCGCCCCCATGCAAGAAAGCAAAACCGCATCCAGGCCCTCGGCTGCTTGCAATGCACACTCGGCGTTGTGGGTGGGTGCTAGGTGTACTTATCCCCCCGCACCACCTCCACGTTTTCCACAAAGGCAATAACGGCGTAATTGGCAAAGTAAACCTCGGCCAGGTGGTTGAGGATCTTTTCGGCAACCATGGGGCTCACGACGGTTTCCAGGCGGATATTGCTGCCCTCCCATTCGCTGGCCCGTACCCCCCGGCTGCCCTCGCCCCGTGCGGAGGTAATGGTGTAGCCTTTGGCCCCCAGCTTTTTGATATCCCGAACCAGCCTCTCTTCCAGGAATCCCTCTGCAATGATGGTGACCAGCTTGAGTGAGACCAGGGTCATTAGCTACCTCCGTGCAGCCAGCGTGAAAGGGCATAGTAGATGGGGATCCCCAGGGTCAGGTTGAAGGGGAAGGTGATGCCCAGCGAGGCGGTGAGGTAGTAGCTGGGATTGGCCTGCGGTAAGGCGATGCGCACGGCGGCAGGGGCAGCAATGTATGAAGCGCTGGCAGCCATGGTGCCCAACACCGTCGTGCCCCCCACCGACATACCAGCCAGGCTACCCAGCCATACCCCCAGGCTACCTTGGACGATGGGCATGACCATTCCAAAAGCGATTAAGAAGCCCCCAACCGTTCGCAGGTCGCGCAGGCGTTTGGCTGTTACCATCCCGAGCTCGAGCAAAAACAGCATCAGCACGCCTCGAAAAGGATCCACGAATACCGGGGCCACCTGCTTGAGGCCAGCGGGCCCGCTCAAAAAGCCTATCAGCGAGCCTCCCACAAGCAACAAGATGCTCTTACCAGCCAGAATTTCCCGCACGGCTTCGCTTAGCGAACCTCCACCCAGGCTTCGCCGGGCAATCAACAAAGCTATTATGATAGCCGGAACTTCCAGAATGGCTACCAGGGTTGGCAAGAAGCCTTCTACTGGCTGCTGCGCGGCCTGCATGTAGGTGATGGCGGCAATAAAAGTTACAGCAGATACCGAGCCATAATGGGCCGCGATAGCTGCTGCGTTTACCACATCGAAACGCCCCAACCGCCGTAAGGCCGCATAGGAGAGCAGCGGGGTAAGCACGCTTAGGAGCAGGGTGGCCAGCGCTGGCTTCCACACTTCGGAGAATGGTGTGGTCGCCAGGGCGGCGCCCCCCTTTAGGCCAATGGCCAGCAGCAAATAAATCGAGAGGGTGGTATATAGCGCTTCGGGGATTCTTAGGTCAGACTTGACCAGTGTGGCCACGATGCCCAGGGCAAAGGCCAGCACGACAGGGGAGAGCAGGTTGGTGCGAAGCAGTTCCAGCGTGTCCACGTTATACGATTCTAAGACCGTTTGTGACAATTCAACGACTGCCATAAAAACCAACCCGCCTTACAACCGGGTGTGGCGGGGTTGGCTCGAGCAAAAGCAGGTTTGGTCGGCCCTGGCCAGCCAGTTTTAGCGCGCAATCTGCCCAGGGCAACAAAAGCCGCTGTAACGGGTATTTGTGAGCGCCGCCCTAGATCAGTCCAAAGGCTTTTTGAACCTCGTCCGGAACCGCTTTTGGGCGCCCGCGCAGGGGGTCAATCCAGACCCAGTCGGTCTCGCACTCCACCAACAAGACGCCAGCGCGAAAAATCCGGTTGTGGCGGGTGGCGCGAAAACTGCGGAAAGCCACAATTTCTGTGCTGACCTCGAGCGCATCCCCCAGTAGGGCCGGGCGGTGGTAGGTGATGGTATGCCGACGCACCACCGGAACCACCCCTAGCTGCCTGAGGCGCGCCAGGCTCATCCCCACGCTTTCGGCATGGGCGGTAACGCAGTCTTCGATGTAGCGCAAGTAGACCGTATTGTTGACGTGGCCCAGGCTATCTATGTCGCTCTCGAGCACCACAACACCCTGACCAAAGCGCCTTCTGGACTCCACCCGGATAGTCTACCCGTTGGGTGTCGGGAAAGCCTGGATGCTGGGTTTGATCAGGTCTGGCCCACAGTAGAAAACCCTGGCCTCTGGGTTTACTGCCCTTGCCCCAGGGAATACCCCGGCTTGCCGTCAAAGTTGTAAAGGTGTTCGGTTTTGATAAAGTCCATGCCCGCGGCGGCAATTTTGCCCAGCAGTTCCACAATGTCGTGGTGGTTGGGGGTTGTGTTGTGGGCCATAAAGCGCCCGCGCCAGTGGTCGGTGCGGAAGGTCTCGGGGAAGCCGCCGGGCCATACCTTCACACCCCGGTTGGTAATCAGGGCGAGCTTGAGTTTTTCGGTGGAAAGGGGCTCGAGCAGCCGGGCTAGCTCTTCGGGCTTGGTGCCGCGCCAGTTGAAAAACACGTCAATCCCGACCAGCTCTTTCTGGGCGGGTTTGGGGTTGCGTACCATCAGGGGCACCATCGGCTCCTTGCTGGCTTCGCCAAATTTGGCCGGGCGCAGGCGCTCGGGCAGCTGCCCCAGCCGTTCGATTACGGCCTGGGCAAACTCGGCAGTGCCCACCTTTTTCTGGCTGACCCGCTCGTCGTAGATATCGGCGGTGTGGATGCCGTCTTCCAGGGTTTTGAGCCAGGCGTTCTTGATTCGCGCTGCGGCCTCGGGCTGCCCAATGTGAACCAGCATCAGGATGGCCCCTTGCAACAGCCCGGAAGGGTTGGCCACACCCTTGCCGGCGATGTCGGGCGCGCTGCCGTGTACCGCTTCAAACATGGCGCAGTCGTCCCCCACATTGGCCGAACCGGCCAGCCCCACCGAACCTGCGACCTCGGCGGCGATGTCCGACAGGATGTCGCCGTACAGGTTGGGGGCCAGAATCACGTCGAAGCGCTCGGGCATCTCGGCCAGGCGGGCCGCGCCGATGTCCACGATCATGTGCTCTTTGTGCAGCTCGGGGTATTCGGCTCCAATTTCGTCGAACATCTTGTGAAACAGCCCGTCGGTAATCTTCATGATGTTGTCTTTGGAGATGCAGGTCACCTTTTTGCGCCCATTGCGCCGGGCGAACTCGTAGGCATAGCGCACGATGCGCTCGGTGCCGGGCTTGGAGATCAGCTTGAGGGCCATGGTGACTTCGTCGGTTTGCTGGTACTCGATGCCGGCGTAGAGGTCTTCCTCGTTTTCGCGCACGATCACCAGGTCAATGGATTTGTGTTTGGTGGTGACGAAGGGCTCGTAGCTTTGCACGGGCCGTACATTGGCGTAAAGCCCCAGGGTTTTGCGTACCGTCACGTTGAGGCTCTTGTAGCCTCCCCCCTGGGGGGTGGTGATGGGGGCTTTGAGAAAAACCCTGGTGCGCCGTAGGCTTTCCCAGGCACTCTCCTCGATGCCGCTGGTGTGCCCGCGCAGATAGACGCTTTCGCCAATCTCGATAACCTCGGGCTCGAGCTGTGCGCCGCCTGCCTCGAGGATTTGCAGCACCGCCCGCATGATCTCAGGGCCGATACCATCGCCAAAAGCAACCGTGATGGGTGTTTTGTTCATCTCTTCTCCTTGCGCCGCCTGGCGCTCAAGCGTCAATCTAGGTCAACCCAACCCAGCAGAAAGCGCATTGCGACATGGTTTGTTTCTGCTAAAATGCCATTTACGCTGGGGAATAACAGCTTCAAAAAGGGCTAGGGCCTGGAATCCGGCTGTTGGTTTTTGTTGCCGGGTTTATGTCTGTGAGTAGTAGCGCAGTAAACTACTCCCCGATGAACCTTCCTTCCTATCCCCTGATTGGCATCATCATGGGCTCCAAGTCGGACTGGGAGACCATGCAGCACGCCGCGCAAACGCTGGAGCAGCTCCAGGTGCCCCACGAGGTGCGGGTGGTTTCGGCCCACCGTACCCCCGACCTGCTCTTTGCGTATGCCGAAGAGGCCGAAGCACGGGGCCTCGAGGTCATCATTGCCGGGGCTGGGGGGGCGGCCCACCTGCCGGGTATGACCGCCGCCAAAACCAGCCTGCCGGTGCTGGGGGTTCCGGTCGAATCCAAAAGCCTGCGGGGGCTGGACTCGCTTTTGTCCATGGTGCAGATGCCTGCCGGGGTGCCGGTAGGCACCCTGGCGATAGGCCGGGCTGGGGCCATCAATGCGGCACTGCTGGCGGTGAGCATTCTGGGCAATAAATACCCCCAGTGCAAGACCGCCCTGAAGCGATACCGCAGTACCCAGACCGAGGCTGTGCTGGCCGAGCCCGACCCTCGCCCCAGAGGGTAATGTCCCCGAAAGGCAAAAATGGGCACGTTTTTTTGCTCCATGCCCTAAACTAAGTCTGGTGAGCATGAACAGGTGGGCATTGCCAGTAACGCTGCTGCTGGCTGGAATTCTGCTGGTGTGGGCTGCTTTGCTCTCGTGGGGTCTGGCCCTGGCAGGCTTGCTGCTATGGGGCCTGCTGGGCTGGCTGTACTGGGGGTTGGGTTTACGTGAAGACCAACTCCCTGATAAGCCGCACAACCCCGCGGCTTTCGAGCAGGCTGAACAAGAGCGCTTGCGTAGTGAAAAGGTGTTGCGTCAGATTGTCGAGACCGTGCAGGACGTGGTGCTGCTGACCGATGCCGATGCCCGCATTCAGTATGCCACGCCTTCGGTTTACCCGGTGGCCGGCTGGAGACCCGAAGAGGTGGTGGGGCAGTCGGTGTACAGCCTGCTGGACCCTGAGCAAAGGGGCATCTTTGAACAGATGATCCGTGAGGCAGGCCCCGAAAATCATCTGGCTCGAGCGGCTTTTGCTTACCAGCGCCCCGACGGTCAGCAGCGGGTTCTGGAGGCTTCCATCAACTTCCTCTTCTCGCCGGAGGGCGCTTTCCAGGGGGCGGTGGTGGGCATCCGGGACGTGACCGAGCGCTATCAGGCCGAGCAGGCGGTGCGGGAAAGCGAGCAGCGCCTGCGCGAGCTGACCAACTCCATGCGCGACGTGGTGATGATGCTGGATGCAAAAGGCTTCATCGAGTACGTTACACCCTCGATTCAAGCCGTGCTGGGTTACAATCCCCGCGAATTGTTGGGCCGAAGCGCCCTCGATTTTTTTGAACCAGAAGACCATAGCTGGGTGTTGGAAGCGGTACGGGCAGCCCGGGAAGGTCGGCGGCCTTTGCGACTGGAATACCAGCACCGCCACCGCGATGGCTCCAGGGTCTGGCTCGAGACCCAGCTCGACTATATTTACGACCTCGAGGGCAACCCCATCCGGATGCTGCTGGGGGCACGGCAAATTCAAGACCGCCGCGAGGCCGAAGAACAGTTGCGTAAAAGCGAGCAGATGTTGCGTCAGGTGACCGACGCTATGCAGGACATCGTTCTGCTAACCGACGAAAACGCCATCGTGCGTTACATTACCCCATCGGTGCAAAAGGTGGTGGGCGTTGCTCCAGAAACCATGCTGGGTCGTTCGGCCTACGAGCTGCTGGATTCCGAGCAGTCCAGGCGTTTTCAGGAGCTTTCAGCCGCCGCAAGCCCGGAAAACCCCTTTGCGCAGACGAGTTTTATCTACCTCAGACCCGATGGGCGCGAGCTGTATATGGAAGCCTCAATCAACTTCCTGTTCGATGCCCAGGGCCGTGACCGGGGCGCTGTAACGGGCATCCGCGACCTGACCGAGCGCTATCAGGCCGAGCAGGCGGTGCGCCAGAGCGAGCAGATGCTGCGGCAGATTACCGACGCCATGCAGGACGTGGTGGCCCTGACCGACCCCCAGGGCTATTTGCGCTACGTGACGCCATCGGTGGAGCGTCTGTTGGGCTATAGCCCAGAGCAGATGCTGGGCCGGTTGGCTTTTGATTATCTGGCCCCGGAAGACCGCGAAAAAGCCATGCGCTTGGCTGAGCAAAGCCTAAAGGGAAGCGGCTCGTATCAGCTCGAGGGGCGCTACCGCCACGCGGACGGGCATTACATCTGGATTGACACCCTGGTCAACTTTATCTTCGATGGACAGGGAAACCCTACGGGCAGTGTGGTGAGCGGGCGCGACATCTCCGAGCGACGGAGGGCCGAGGAAGCCCTGCGGGAGCGCGAGTATCGCCTGCGTCAGATTACCAACTCCATCCGCGATGTGGTGCTGCTGCTCGACCCCTGGGCCAAGGTGCAGTA
The DNA here is from genome assembly GCF_051297115.1 of Meiothermus cerbereus. Taxonomy (GTDB): domain Bacteria; phylum Deinococcota; class Deinococci; order Deinococcales; family Thermaceae; genus Meiothermus; species Meiothermus cerbereus_A. Next base: position 1,797 of record NZ_JBEVAL010000082.1, on the reverse strand, counting down.
CGTAACCCCCTCGGTGGAAGAGGTACTGGGCTATCGCCCGGAGGAGCTGGTGGGCAGGCGTGTTTCCATTTTGCTCGATAAGGCCCAGTGGCCCGCTGTCCGGCGGCAGGGCTTGCGGGCCATCCGGGGCAAGCAGGTCTATACCACCGAGTGTGAATGCAGGCACAAGGATGGGCATGCGGTGTGGATTGAAAGCCTGGTCAATTTTGTCTGGGATGAAGCGGGTGCCCTGCAGGGCATTGTGGTGGGGATGCGCGACATCAGCGAACGCAAGCAGCAACAAGCCTACGTGGAGTATATGGCCTACCACGACGAGCTCACCAAGCTGCCCAACCGCCGGGCTTTAAGGCGAACCGCCGAGGAGCTGCTGCTGCAAGCCGGCCAGCAGGAAATACCGGTAAGCCTGCTGTACCTCGACCTGGACAACTTCAAGACCGTCAACGACACCCTGGGGCACGATGTGGGCGACGAACTGCTGGTGGAGGTATCGCAGCTGCTGAGCAAACAGCTACGCTCCGAGGACATGCTGGCCCGTTTGGGCGGCGATGAGTTTGCCTGCATTTTGTTCAACACCGATGCAGAGCAGGCCCGGCAGGTGGCGTTTCGCATGTCCAGGGCCATTCGCAGCACCCTGGGCTCGAGCAACCCTGCCCACAAGCTGCCCAGCCTTGGGGTTAGCGTGGGCATTGCCAGTTTTCCCAGGGATGGTCGAACCTTTGTCGAGCTGCTGAAGGTGGCCGATATTGCCATGTACCAGGCCAAGGACTCGGGCAGCCGGGTGGTTATTTACGATGCCGCCAAAAGCCCATATACCGAGGAGCGGCTTCAGTTTGAAGCAGCGATGCGCAAAGCCATCCAGGAGCAACAGCTTCAACTGCTGTACCAGCCCATCTGGCATCTAAGGGAGCACCGTATCGAGGAAGCCGAGGCGCTTTTGTGCTGGCCTTATCAGGGAAAGATCCTGCGGGCCTCGGAGTTTGTGCCCCTGGCAGAAGAGCTGCATCTAATCGAGCAGATGGACCTCCTGGCCCTGCAAAAAGGCTTATTGCAGCTAAAGAGCTGGTGGCGGGAGGGGTCTTTGTGCCGCCTCTCCATCAACCTCTCGACCCAGTCGCTGGTGCAGCCCGAGGTGGTGCGGGAGCTTCTGGAGCAATTGAGCAAAGCAGAAGTCGCCCCCCGATGGCTCACCCTCGAGGTAACCGAGAGCGTTCTGCTGCGAGAGCCCGAACAGGCGCGGGAGGCCCTGGGCATGTTCAAAGCCCTGGGGGCTCAGATAGCCATAGACGATTTTGGCAGCGGTTATGCCTCGCTCAGCTATCTGCGCCAACTGCCGCTGGATCGCCTCAAGATTGACCGGAGCTTCATCAGCTACCTGGGAACCAGCGTGCGGGATGAAAAGCTGGTGCGGGCGGCCATAGACCTGGGGCACAGCCTCGAGGCCGAGGTGGTGGCCGAGGGGGTCGAGACCCCAGAGCAGCTCGAGTGGCTGCGCGAAAACGGCTGCGATCTGGTGCAGGGTTATCTGGTGGGCCAGCCGGTTCTCATTGCAGACTGGCCGCCACCCCTACCCATCGAGCGCCTTTTCCTTTCTGTGAGGAAATCAGAAAGCCAGAACCAGCCCAGATGAGGTGAGGTGTCCTCAACTTGGTTCTTCGGGTGGAAGTCATTTGAGCGGGCGGGATCCCCTTTAGCGTCCACAGCCAGCCGGGTGTAGAGCAGGCACTGAGTGTCTCCATACAACCCACATTCCGCACCCCTCAACCTTGACTTTAGGATTTTGGGGTGGAAACCAATGCT
>NZ_JBEVAL010000081.1:0-11768 GCF_051297115.1 Meiothermus cerbereus | reverse complement strand
TGTCATCGGTGCCCGGATGAAACGCTCGGGGATGCAGTGGAGTCGCCCTGGGGCTTCGCGCACAGCAGCCCACCGCGCCCAGCTATGTAGTTCCCGTCCGCTGGTGGCCTTCGAGGCCCTAAGGTGGAGGGCTTTCCCTGTACGGAATTGCTGAGATGCACCCCCAGTCAGGTCAGCCCTTGACCCTATAGCCTTAGTTCCCCAGAATGGGCGCATATGGCCATTTACATGGTGTATGAAGACGCCCTGGCCCTCATGAAGCGCTTCACCCCCTCAGAAAGCCTGCAAAGGCACATGCTGGCGGTCGAGGCGGCCATGCGGGCCTATGCCAGGAAATACGGCGAGCCCGAGGAAAAGTGGGCCATTACCGGTATTCTGCACGACTTTGACTACGAACAATTCCCTGAGGAACACCCCTACAAAGGGGTGCAGATGTTGCGCGGGATGGGCTACCCGGGGGAGGTAATCGAGGCCATTCTGGGCCATGTGGATGTGCCTGAGCACCCCCGCCACTCCCTGATGGCCAGGGCGCTGTTTGCCGTAGACGAGCTGGTGGGCCTGATTACAGCCGCGGTATACGTGCGGCCCGATAAGAGCATTCACAGCCTCGAGCTCGCCAGCCTCAAAAAAAAGTTCAAGGACAAAGCCTTTGCTGCCAGGGTAGACCGCCACGGCATCGTACGGGGAGCGCAGGAGCTTGGGGTAGACCTCGATGAGCATATGGCTTTTGTGCTCGAGGCCCTGAAAGCCGACGCTAAGCGGCTGGGGCTGGCATGAACCCCTGGCGCGCGTTTCCCGTTGGAGCAAGGCTTGAGGTAGGCTGATGGGGTGAACCTCCTGCGCTCTGGGCTGGCAGCGCTGGTTTTTCTGGCGCTGGCCTGGGGAAAGAGCTACTCCCTCGAGCACGTCGAGCAGGACGTGTACCTGCAGGCCGATGGGCTGGTGCGGGTGGTTGACGTCCGCACCTGGCGCTTCGATGGCGCCTTCCGCGAGGTCTTCCTGGAGATTGACCCCCGCCGGGGTGGAGCGGTGCGCTTCGAGGAGGCCCGCGCCTTAGACGATGGCCGGCCCATCCGATACGAAGTACAGGGCAATCGCATCAGCCTTACTGCCGGCCCCCCCGGCCCCTCGGGCAACCTGCCGGTACTGGCCGAAAACCAAAGCCGCACCTTCCGCATCAGCTACACCCTCAGCAACGAGGTTACCGTAGCCAGCGACGCGGCCATCTTCGACCGACAGGTGCTCGAGCCCGAACATGCCGCGGTGGACAGCTACCTGCTGCGCCTTCATGCCCCAAGGCCTTTGGAGCTGTTTCGGGTATTTATCTTCAGCGGACGTGGGCGTATTGGCAGCCTCGAGTTCGACCCAAGCAAACAGGTGGCTACCGTGCGGCTGGCCCCCGTCAGTCAGAACGAGTTTGTGCGGGCCCGGGTCATCCTGGACGCCAGGGCCTTTGCCTTCCGCAGCCTTGACGAACCCCGTCTCCAACAGTGGCTGCTAGAAACCGAGGAAGAAACCCAGCGCTTCCGCGAGCGCTCCCGACAACTGATTGAAAACCAGCAGGTTCCCGGCTGGGCCTGGGCGCTGGCCGCAGGCCCACTGCTGTTGCTTTTGCTGCTCTTTGGCTTTTTCCTGCGGGCCTATTGGCGCTATGGCCGCGAGCCCCACACCGAGGAGGTGGGCCGCTACTACCGCGAACCTGCCGAGGAAATTCCGCCAGGCCTGGTGCCTTACGTACTGACCCAGGCCGACCCCGGCCAGAGCATGCTGGGCCGGCTGATCTCGGCCACCCTGCTGGATTTTGCCCGGCGAGGCTCGCTCGAGCTCATCCAGCAGCAAAACCCGGGTTTGCTGGGGCTTTTTAGGGGCAACGAAACCCACTTCAAGCTGGCGGCTCCGCCGGAAAACCCCACCGGGCTGGACATGGAAGTCTGGAACTTGCTGCAATCAGCCGCAGGCCAGGATGGCGTGCTCCGGCCCGATGAACTAAAAACGTACTTCCAACAGCACCCCGGCCTCCTGAGCAGCATGGGCCGCCGGCCCAGGGCCATCTACGAGGCCACCTACGGCAAGCTGCTCGACCAAAAGAGCAGCAAGGCCGCCATGCGCTGGGGTGGGTGGCTGGTGGGGCTGGGGTTTTTGTCCTTCCTGCTCACTTTTACCGCCGGCCCCTACCTGCTGGACACCCGGGGTGGGGCCATCTGGGTAGGGGTGCTGATGGTCTGCGGGGTGCTGGCAGGCATCGGCTTTATGACCCTGGGTTTTCTGGCATTTGGGGCGCTGAACCGCTGGAGGCCGGAGAAGCTGCTAAATGCCAGGCGCTGGCAGGCCTACCGCAACTTTCTCGCCGACTTCTCCCAGATGGAGTCGGCCCCCGCCGAGCACTTCAAGATGTGGGACTATCACTTTGTGTACGCAGCAGCCCTGGGCGTGGCCGAGCGCTACCTGCGAAACCTGCGCCAGGTAGCCCAGCGGCGGCCCGAGGTAGTGGCGGTTCCCCGCTGGGTTCCAGGGCAGAGCCTGGGCCGGGCCGGGTCGGTCATGGCCTCTGGCGACATGCTGCAGCAAATCAGCCAGATGACGGGGGGTCTGGCCCAGATTACCCGCAACCTGGAAAGCCTCGAGCGGGCCCTCAAGCCCTCTGGTGGCTCCGGCGGAGGCTTTGGGGGCAGCTCCAGCGGGGGTTCTTCCGGTGGTGGCGGCTCGAGCGGGGCCCGATAATAGGGCACAAGGAGGCACAAAGTATGGAAATCCTGTTGATTCTGGTTCTGCTGATTGTGGCATTGTTCATCTTCTACTACAACCGCATCATCACTCTGGAAAATCGTGTGAACAACGCATTTTCTCAGGTGGATGTGCAGCTCAAGCGACGCAACGACCTCATTCCCAACCTGGTCAATACCGTCAAGGGCTACGCCGCACACGAGACCGGGGTGTTCGACCGGGTAACCCAGGCCCGCGAGCGGATGCTCTCCGCTGGAAGCATCGAAGAAAAATCGGCGGCCTCCAACCAGCTCACCCAGGCCTTGCGCAGCATTTTTGCTATCGCTGAGGCCTACCCCGACCTCAAGGCCGACGCCAACTTCCGGGAGTTGCAGGGGCAGCTCGAGGAAACCGAAAACAAGATTGCCTATTCCCGCCAGTTCTTCAACGACACCGTGCTGGACTTCAACAACACCGTAACCACCATCCCCGGCATGTTCATCGCCCAGCTAATAAGCAAGAAGCCCAAGCCCTTCTTCGAGACCGACGAGGCCACCCGTCAGGTGCCCAGCGTGAATTTCTAGCTGCGCTCTGGTCAATGGCTCAACTTTTGCACCTTTTGACTCCAGCCAGCAGCATAATTTCGAGCCTGGCAACAAACGCATCAGGCCTTGCCATCAGAGGAATTTATTACCGCTCACCAGCAGAAAAACCGCTATGATGAATCATGCAGCCCTCAAAGCAAATCCGGTTTTCCAGTCGGGCTGCAAGGTGTCTTTGGGTCGGTTCCGCCACCGGGAAGCCAGCCCGATAAGGCCGCCTCGAGGGAGGTTAACAGGGAGGTTAACTATGAAGCTGGGCGCAAAGGTTCGCAGCGAACTCCTCTCCCGCATCCGCTCCAGTCCCGACGTTCTGCGCGGCAGGCCCCGCTTAAGAGGAACCCGCATCGCCGTGCATATGGTTTTGGAGGCCCTGGCCTCGCAGATGTCCATCGAAGAGGTGCTCGTACAGTGGCCCGAGCTGACCCGCCAGGACATCCAGGCCGCCTTGCTTTATGGGGCCCGCGCCACCAACTACGAGTGGATCTCCCTGGAGGAGGGGTAATGGGTTGGTTCTTTTTGCAGGAACCCCCACCTGAAGGAGCAGCCCCCGCGTTCTGTTGGTTTTGACCTGCGGTAAGCTCGAGGCCTCATGCGGATTCTGCTCGACGAGAACATCCCCCAGCGGGTCTTGTGGTGGCTCATTGGCGAGGGCCACGAGGTAACCACGGTGCGGGAAGTGGGCCTCACGGGGCGCTCCGACCAGGTTTTGTATGCCTATGCCGAACGCCACAACTATGTGCTGGTCACGCTCGATCTGGACTTCTCCGACCCCGTGCGCTTTCCCCTCAGCTTTCCGCGCATCGTGCTGCGCCCCGGGGTAATAGACCCCGAGCTGATGCGCGAAATCCTGGGCGATGTGTTCCGTCAGGGCTTTCCGCTGTGGGGTGAGCTGTATGTGGTGCAGCCGGAGGGCCTGGCTCGGTATAGTGAGGAACTGTGAAGTGGGTGGAGTGTCCACGGGATTCCTGGCAGGGGTTTGCCCGGTTCATCCCTACAGAAGAAAAGGTGCGCTATTTGCGGGGGCTGCTCGAGGCCGGCTTCAGAAGCCTCGACCTCACCAGCTTTGTCTCGCCCAAATGGGTGCCCCAGCACGCCGATGCCGAGGCGGTGCTGGCGGCCCTGCCCGCCCCGGAGGGGCGCGAGTACCTGGCCATCATCGGGAATCCGAAGGGCCTCGAGCGGGCCCGGCAAGCCGCCCACCTGACCACGGTGGGCTACCCCTTTTCCATTAGCGATACCTTCCAGCGCAAAAACCTCAACCTGGGGATCGAGGAGTCCTGGCCGGTGCTGGAGCAACTGCTGGCTGAGGCCCAGGGGCTCGGGTTCGTGGTCTACCTCTCGATGGCCTTCGGCAACCCCTACGGCGATGCCTGGACGCCTGAACTCACCGCAACGTTTGTAGAGCGCATGAGGCGGCTGCCCGGACTTTCCGGCCTCGTCCTGGCCGACACCTATGGGGTGGCCTCGGCCCAGACCATCGCCCAGACCCTCCAGGCGATAAGCCAGAGCGGTGAGCTGGACGAGAAAATTGGCCTCCACCTGCACAGCCGCCCGGAGCATACTCTCGACAAGGTGCAGGTGGCCCTGAAGGCCGGGGTGCGCTGGCTCGAGGGGGCCCTGGGGGGCATCGGCGGCTGTCCCTTTGCAGGGGATGACCTGGTGGGCAACCTGGCCACCGAACAGGTGCTGCCCTACCTGGCCCAACAAGGCCTGACCCCTGGGGTCAACCTAAAGCGGCTGCCGGAACTCTCCAGCCAGGCCCTGCTGCTCAGAAGCAGGTACGCCTAGCCCCGCCGCAGCCCCAGCAGCAAACCCGCCACAAAAGCCCCACCAAAGGGCAGGTTGGTGGTGAGCACCCCGACCAAAGCATCCCAGGCAGACTTAATCTGTTCTTGTTGCAAAAGGGGTTCTACGTCGCGCTGGATGCGGGTCCAGTCTACGTTGATGTAGCCCATCGAGGCCAGCACCTGCACCACCACAAAAATCAGGCCCAGGATGATGGCCACCCAGCGGCCCACGGTCTTGATGGCGTAACCTACAGCAAAACCGGCCAGCCCCCCAAAGGTGAGCTGGCCGATATAGGGTTGAATCAGTTCCACGCTTCTATTGTGCCATGCCAAAACCCGATTGCGGGGTCAACCTTTTTTACGCATGGCCTCGAGCATATCCCACTGCTCTTTGGTCACCGCGTCCAGTACGTTAAACTCCCCTGCGTTCCAGACCGTCTCGCCCCCATCGATGGTAATGATGTCGCCGGTGATAAAACCCGCATAGTCCGAGATTAGGTAAGAAACCAGGTTGGCCAGCTCGATGTGCTGACCCACCCGCCCCAAGGGAATCTTCTTCTCGAACATCTGGGCAATTTCCGGGGTGGGCATCAGCCGGGTCCAGGCCCCCTCGGTGGGGAAAGGCCCCGGCGCTACCGCATTGACGCGTATACCGTACTTGCCCCACTCCGCCGCCAGCGATTTGGTCAGGGTAACCACCCCGGCCTTGGCCGTAGCCGACGGCACCACGTAGCCCGAGCCGGACTGGGCATAGGTGGTAGCGATGTTAAGCATGGTGCCTTTTTGCCCTTTTGCAATCCAGCGCTTGCCGACCTCGAGGGTACAGTACACCGTACCGTGCAGCACAATGTTTAGCACCGCATCGAAGGCCCGGTAGGAGAGCCGCTCGGTAGGCGAGATGAAGTTGCCGGCTGCGTTGTTAATTAGCACGTCGATCCGGCCAAAATGGGCCTCCACTGCATCTACCATGGCCCGTACTGCCTCGGGGTCGCGCACATCCACCGGCGTGGCAAAAACCTCTCCCCCGGTCTGCTGCATCATCTCCTGGGCAGCCTGAGCAATGGTTTCGACCCGACGGCTGGTGATAGCCACCTTGGCCCCCAGCTCCAGAAAACGCGTGCTCATCGAGCGCCCAAGGCCCGTGCCACCCCCCGTAACCAACACCACTTTGTCCTTCAAAAGCCCAGGTTCAAACATACACGCTCCGTTGGTCTTGTTCAAATGAAAAGTTGATAAGGTGGGATATCTGCCGGGCCGGGCGTCTAACGGCAGCCTTCCAGTCGCAATACCCCACGCCATCTTCTTGCTTGATTAGGCGATTGGGCCCAGGGCATCTCAGCCCTGGGGATACACCTCAAACACCCCGGCTGCCCCCATGCCACCGCCAATGCACATGGTAACCATACCCAGCCCGCCCCCACGCTTACCGAGCTCGTGAATTAGCTGGGTGGTGAGCTTGGCCCCCGTTGCGCCCAGGGGATGCCCCAAGGCGATGGCGCCACCGTTGACGTTTACCTTTTCGGGGTTCATCTGCAGCTCGCCCATGACCGCCAGCACCTGAGCGGCAAAGGCTTCGTTGAACTCAATTAGTTTCAGGTCGTCGAGGGTAATACCGGCTTTAGCCAGGGCCTTGGGAACCGCCTTGATGGGTCCCACACCCATGATGTCCGGCTCCACCCCACCCGTGGCAAAAGAAACAAACCGGGCCAGCGGCTTCAAACCCAGCTCTTTGGCTTTGTCTGCGCTCATCACCAGCAAGGCCGCAGCCCCGTCGGAGTAAGGGGAGGCATTGCCTGCCGTTACACTGCCCCCCTCCTTGAAGGCGGGTTTGAGTTTGGCAAGGCGCTCGAGGCTGGTATCGGCGCGGGGAAGCTCGTCTTTGCTGAACAGGGTCTCCTCTACTTGCTTTTTGCTGCCCTTCCAGTGCACCCTTTTGACCGGGATGGGCACAATTTGACCGTCAAAGGCACCCCGGGCCTGGGCCTCCAGGGCTTTCTGGTGGCTGCGCAGGGCCCAGGCGTCCTGTTCGGCACGGCTAATGCCCCAGCGCTCCGCCACCCGCTCAGCGGTAAAGCCCATGCCGATGTAGGCCTCGGTCAGCTCGGGGTGTAGCTGGGTATGGTAGCCCGACATGGGCACCTGGCTCATCATTTCCACGCCCCCTGCCAGCACCACCTCGTTCATGCCCGAGATAATGGCCTGGGCTGCGTAAGCTATACTTTGCAGGCCCGAGGAACAAAAGCGGTTGATGGTGGCTGCCGAAACCTCAACCGGAAACCCAGCCCGCAGCATCGAGAGCCGGGCCACGTTCAAGCCCTGGCTGGCTTCGGGCATGGCGCAACCCCACTGAATATCCTCGATGATGGCCGGGTTCACACCAGCCTTTTCCACCGCTGCTTTCATTACCAGAGCCGAGAGGTCTATGGGGTGAACAGCGGCCAGGGAGCCATCACTTTTGCCGCGCCCAACGGCGCTACGAACCGCACTGACGATAACTGCTTCCTTCATGGTTGCTCCTAAAAGTTATACTGAGTCAAAGTTTATTGCAAAGCGGTTCTGGCATCAAGCCCAGCGGACAGGGCCCTGCGCTCAGACATCCTCGAGGTGGCGTGAGCCATAGCCACAACGTGGCTAACCTAGCGTAGAGGCATGTTTGCGCGTGCCCAGAGACAAAAAACAAGCCTTGAGCAGCACTTGTTAGGGCGCTCTTCAATATTGAGCTGCTCACAACTTAATTGCTTTGTCCGGCACAGCACAGTGGCCCCCGGATGGGAGGCCACGCCTGTGAAGAGTGCGATATGATCGGCTTTGTACCATTCTCGCCGAAGACCGCTCTAACCTCATATTTATCGCGCTTTAGCAGTCGAACAGCCGTGCGATGGCTTAAAACACGATAGGATATTTACGTGGCAGAGAAGCCTTCTAGCTGGTCACAACTGCTCATTGGTTACGGCGAAGACGCCCACCGCTTGGGTGAGGGGCGCGAACTGTGGCTGGGAGGCCTGCGAATCGAGAGCGAGCGCGGCGCCATTGCCCATTCCGACGGAGATGTTCTTTTGCACGCCATCTCCGATGCTTTGCTCTCGGCTTTTGCCCTCGGCGATATTGGCAGCTATTTTCCCGACCACGACCCCAAATGGAAAGGCCTGGAAAGCCGGGTAATCCTCGAGGTGGTCTTGCAAAAGGTACGGGACAGCGGTTATCGGCTGGGCCAGCTTTCGGCAGTGGTGGTGCTCGACCGGCCCAAACTGGGGCCCCACCGCGCGGCCATTCAGCAACACCTGGCCCTTCTGACCGGCCTGCCGGAAAAACGGGTGGGCCTGACCTTCAAGACCTCTGAAGGCCTGGCCCCCGACCATGCCCAGTGCCGGGTGGTGGTCTACCTCGAGCCCCTCCCGGAAAAGCAGGGCGACAACAGCTAGCCCCTCCCCTCAGGCTATGCAGCACTGGCAGTTGCTCGACCTTCTAGCCTGGGCTGGCCTACTGGCCTTTGGCGTCTCGGGCGCACTGGTGGCTGTGCAGAAGCGTTTCGACCTGGTGGGCATTATCGTGCTAACCGGGGTTACGGCAATTGGGGGAGGGGCCATCCGGGATGTGCTGGTGGGCTCACTACCCGCAGGGTCGCTGCGAAATGAGCCGGTGTTGTGGTTGGTGTTTTTGGTAGCCCTGCTGGTATGGCGGTTTAGTCATCGGCTGGGACGGCTCGAGCGCCTCATCTACTACCTGGACACCATAGGGCTGGGGCTGTTTGCTGCGCTGGGGGCCGAGCGGGCTCTGGCTTTTGGCCTGGGTTTTTGGGGTTGTGTTTTCGTGGGCACCGTTTCGGGGGTGGGGGGTGGGGTTTTGCGCGACGTGCTGGCAGGGGAAATTCCCGGCATTTTCTATCGCAACCGCGACCTCTACGCCTCGGCGGCCAGCGGAGGTGCGGCGGTGGTTTTCCTGATCTACACATTTTTACCCACTTACGCTGCCCTGGCGGTTGTTCTGGGAGCCCTGGTTACTATTGCATTGCGCCTATCAAGCCGCTGGTTGGGCCTACGACTCCCTACGGCAAGATAAAGGGCTCTGGATTCAAAAATTTCTTGCTTGCAGGGCCTGGAGGTGCTAGGCTACTTGAGGCGCTTTGCTAAGCAGGAAGCATTGGGGTTTTCTGCTGGTTGCAAAAGCTCAGGAGGCACCGTGGAAGATCACAGTTCTAGTCGAAGATTTTGCCCGGTGTGCTCCCACACCGAGTAATCCTCGACAAACCGTGTACCCTGCGGAGCTTCCTTCCAAGATTCGGCTCAGGCCGAAAACCGAAGGAGGCCGCATATGTACAACACCGAAGCCTTGGTTGGGCTGGAAGCCCTCAAAAACGCCCTTCGCGAGAGCGATGCCTTCAAGGTTAAGGCCGCGCTGGAAGAGCTGTACCCGGCGCAGATTCTGGATCATTGGGCAGAATTCGCCCCCGAGCACCGCCGGGCCATCCTGACCCTGCTCTCCCCTGCCGAGGCCGCAGAGGTATTTAGCCACCTCGAGGAGGCCGAACAGGCCGAACTTCTGGAAGCCCTGCCGCCCTGGCGGGTCAAGGAACTGCTGGAGGAGCTGTCGCTCGATGACCTGGCCGATGCCATCAACGCCGTCGAGGAAGAAAACAGCCCCGAGGCCGCCGAGGCTCTTTTGCGCCAACTAGATCCCCTGACCCGGGCCGAGGTAGAAGAGCTGGCCGAGTACGAAGAGGACGAGGCCGGGGGCATCATGACCTCGGAGTACATCGCGGTACGGGACTATATGCGGGTAGAGGAGGTGTTCCGCTTCCTCCGGCGTGAAGCCCCCGACGCAGAGCAAATTTACGTGATTTACGTGGTAGATGCCGAGGAGCATCTGCAGGGGGTGCTTACCCTGCGCGACCTGATCGTGGCCGACCCCAAAACCCGTGTCTCGGAGATCATGAACCCCGACGTGATTTACGTGCACGACGACACCGACCAGGAGGAAGTGGCCCGGCTGATGGCCGACTACAACTTTACGGTGCTGCCGGTGGTGGACGAAGACAAAAAACTGGTCGGGATCGTAACCATCGACGACGTAGTAGACGTAATCGAAGAGGAAGCCACCGAAGACATCTACCGCCTGGGTGCGGTGGAGTCGCCCGAACTGGTGTACAGCAAGTCGAGTGTGTGGGAGCTGTGGAGCGCCCGGGTACGCTGGCTGATTATTCTGATCGTGACCGGCAGCATTACCAGCAGCATTTTGCAGGGCTTCGAGTCGGTGCTCGAGGCCGTCACTGCCCTGGCCTTTTATGTGCCGGTGCTGGTAGGCACCGGGGGCAATACCGGAAACCAGTCCAGCACCCTGATTGTGCGAGCCCTGGCCACCCGCGATGTATCTCTGGGCGACTGGTTGCGCATCATACGTAAGGAGCTGGGCGTTGGTGTGCTGCTGGGCATAACCCTGGCCGGCCTGCTAGCCATCAAGGTGCTGATTGACGGCCAGGTTCAACTGCTGTGGGTGGTGGGCATTTCGCTGGGCCTGGTGGTGCTGCTGGCCAATGTGGTGGGCGCCACGCTACCCCTGCTGCTACGACGGCTGAAGCTCGACCCTGCCCTTATTTCCAACCCCCTGATTGCCACCGTTACCGACGTAACTGGGCTGGTGGTGTATCTGAGCGTGGCCCGCTGGCTGCTGGAGGTTTAGAGCGGTCCTCAATGACCCAACCCCAATCGGGAAATTCTATAAACCCCATCTAAAGACCTCGAGCCCCCAGCGCAGTACCCAGCACCACCAGTAACCCCAGGGCCATCTGTGTCCAACCCACCACCCTGGCCGGTACAGGCGGTTTGTTGAAGGTGTACAGCGACAATGGCAGCAACAAAGCCAGCATCAGCACACTTAACCAGGGAAGCCATTGAAATGTAGCCCCTAGCCCCAGCACGGCTATGGCCAAGAACTCCACCAGATAGATGGGCGTTGCCCGTACCGCTTCTCCCCTGGCCCGGCGCACCTGCGCCCGAGCATAAAAGATGGAGGCTACCGAACGGGCCGCCAGCACCAGCCAAAGCCCATAGGCCAGCCACGGGTCTTGACCAGATGCCAGAGCAATACTGGTAGCAACGGCCCCCATGGCCACCGCTCCGGAAAGCTCGGGCAGCAGGTTTCGACCCCGGCTTTGGGCATCAAACCAGAGTTGCACGCCCCCTAACGGCAAAGCCAGCAGCAACGGCAGCCAAAAAGGCCTCGCTGAAAACCAGGCCGCCAGCAATATGCTGGTCAGGGCCAGGGCACCGTACAGCAACGCAAGGTTGCGAGCCAGCACAGTGCGGGGAAAGCTTTTCCCACGGCGAAGGTCGGAGAGCCAGAGCTTGAGGGGATGACGGGTGAAGAAGGTCGCCAGGGCAAAAATCCCCAGAGCCACCCCTGCCCCGCTTGGGGCCACTAGAAGTCCAAGCAAAACAGGCTCGAGGGTAAACCCCCAGCCGCCGTGTTCGCTGGGGAGAGCAATGCTTTTGAGGGGTATGGGGACACGAGGCGGTTGTATAGCCATAGCTTAGTCCTGGGCTCCAGGGCCTATCTGTATGCGCTGGGCCATCTGGTCTGAGACCGGCAACCCCTCGCGCTCCATCCGAGTTCGGTACTGTGTGATACCAAATCTATGTAGATAATAACTCATGCCAAGCAAAGCCATAGCCCTACACGC
>NZ_JBEVAL010000080.1:0-12207 GCF_051297115.1 Meiothermus cerbereus | reverse complement strand
AGTGGCCTTAGTTTTTGCTTTCTAGCTCGGAATGTCTAGGTGGCAACTTGAGTTAGTTTAAGATTTATGTGGGAAAGGGGGCAGCGTGCGTGATTTTTTTGGCGGGTTGCTGAGACCCAGGATCGAGGCGCTTGGCCTCGAGATTGGATCGGCCAATATCAAGATGGTCGAGCTGTCCGGAACTCCCCCCAGCCTGAAGAACCTGAGCATCAGGCCCACCCCACCCGGGGTTATCCAGGAGGGTTCGATCATTGAACCGGGCGCACTGGCCGATGTCATCAAAGAGATGCTGGCCGAAATGCGCACCCGCAAGCGCTATGTGGTCACGGCCGCCAGCAACCTGGCGGTCATTACCCGTACCTTGCAGGTGCCCAAGATGCCCCTCAAGCAGCTGGAGGAGGCCGTGCGTTGGGAGGCGGAGCGCTACATCCCCTTCCCGATTGACGAGGTGGTACTGGACTATGCACCGCTCGATCCCCCTGAGTCCATTCCGGATGGCGAACAAATGGACGTGGTGGTGGGTGCCGCTCGGCAGGAGACGGTGGCCAGCCTGGTAGAAGCCCTCAAGGCCGCCGGTCTGGAGCCGCTGGTGATAGACGTAAAACCCTTTGCTGGTCTGCGTACCCTCAATACCCGCCTGGTGGTCACCGACCGTGAGCCCATCACCCTGTTCCTCGAGATTGGGGCCGAGACTTCAGCGCTGGTGCTCACCCGGGGCGAGCGGCTGCTTTTGAACCGGGTCATCAACCTTTCGGGGAAAGACTTCACCGCTGCTATCTCGAAGGCCTTCAACCTCGATGTGGTAGCTGCCGAAGACGCCAAGAAAAACTACGGCCTGGCCACCATCCCCACCGAAGATGAAGACCTGCTCCTCGACTTTGACGCCGAGCGTGAGCGCTTTAACCCGGCCCGCATGTACGATGCGATTCGCCCGGTGCTGGTCGAACTTACCACCGAGTTGCGCCGAAGCCTGGAGTTCTTCCGGGTGCAGGTGGGCGACCTCGGGGTAGATCAGGGCTTTGTGGCTGGGGGAGGCAGCAAGCTGCGAAGTCTGGTACCGCTCCTGTCCGACACACTGGGCATCCCACTGGAAACCGCCGATCCCTGGCAGGGCATCCAGATTGACAAGGGCCGCTTCGATCTGGAGTACCTGCGCAGTCTGGCACCAGAGTTTACTGTTCCGGTGGGCCTGGCACTACGGGGGGTGAATCCACTTGATTAAACTCAACCTCCTGCCCAAAAACCTGCGCCGCCGGGTCGAGCCTGGCTGGTGGCGTCTGGCGGCGGCGGCGGTGGTGCTTGCGGTACTGGGAACCGTGGCTTTCTTCCATCTTTCTACCCTCTCGCGGGTACAGGCACTGGAAAACCAGCGCGACCAGCTACAGGTGGAGGTGGACGTGCTGCGCCCCTTCATAGCCGAGCAAAATCGCCTTAATCAGCAGCAGCGCGAACTCGAGCAGCTCCTCGCAGTACGCAACCAGCTACGCGAACGCTTTGTGCCCTGGTCGGACAACCTGGCCCAGGTCATCAATCAGATTCCACGGGAAGGCCGCCGGTTTGGGGTGGCCCTGCGTAGCATCGGCACCAAAACCCTCACGCCCCAAGAAATCCAGAACAACGCGCAAAACGGCCTCTACGACGGCAAGCCGGTCAGTGTGGAGTTCAACCTTCAAGGTGAAGCCATCGGCCAGAACGCCCTGATTCGTTTTGTCGAGGCCTTCGAAACCTCGCCGCGTTTCGGCATCAACTTCCAGAACGCCAGCCTGGATCCGCAGCGGCAGCTTTACACCTTTGGGGCCACCATCGGCTTGGTTGGTCAAGCCCGGACAACCGCCAGCAACACCACAGGAGGTGAAGACAGTGGTAGCCCTTCTCGCTAGAATGGGCCAGCGTGAGTGGGCCATCGTCGCCATAGTGGCGGCCTTGTTGCTGGGAATGATGTGGTACTTCCTGGTAACCCAGCCCCTGCAAGGGCGCATACCGGAGCTACAGGCCGAGGTCGATCGCCTTACCGTCGAACGCGACCGTGGCCGTGCAGCCCAGCGTGCGTTGCCCCAGCTGCGCGAGACCATCGCCCGCCTCGATGCCGAGCGGCAGCAGTTTTTGCGTGAGCTACCCCCCACCGAACAGCTCGGTCGGGTTTTGAGTTCGCTGACCCAGACAGCCCGGGAAAGTGGGGTGGTTTTGCGAACCCTGAGCCGCAGCGCAGGCGATAATCAGGGGGTTGCCAACGTGCGAGCCACCAACCTGGCTTTGCAGGTGGAGTCGCCTTTCCCCGAGCTGTATGTGTTTTTGCGAAACCTCGAGGGCTTGCAGCGCTTCGCCACCGTCTCGGGCCTCAACCTCACCCTCGGTAGCAGTGGGCCTGCCGCCACCGAGGCCCAGGCCACCAACCCCATCATCAACACCAGCCTGACCATGACGGTCTACACCTATACCGGACAGGGTCAGCCAGCCCAGCCCACCCAGCCTGGAGGTCGGCCATGAACTTCTTCCAGCGCATGCCCCAAACCGCCAAGGTGGCCCTGGTGGCAGTCCTGCTGGTAGGGGCAGTGGCCACCTGGTATATCGGCTTCTTTCGTCCAACTCAGACCGCACAGCAACCTTCCACGCCCACCCCTACCCCTGCGCCCGTAGAACCTTCGGCGCCGCTTACCACCGCCCGGCCCCTCGAGGTACTCCCCGTACCCTTCCTGGTTACCGAGGCCACCCGTGCGGAGCCGCCAAAGGAGCAGGGCGAAGCCCCCGCTGGTGTTGCTGCGGCCCGACCTCGGGTAACGGTGCCCCCCAACCCCTTCGTGCCGTTAATCATCGAAACCGCTGCACCGGCTGTGGTTCAGCCCACTCAACCAGCCCCGGTCTCTACCCCGCCAGTGGCTACCCAGCCCATCCCGCGCCAGACCGCCCAGGTTCAGGTGCGCCAGCCCACCACAGCGCTACCACGCCCCAGCCTGCCCGGCACCCGGCCCACCCCAGGGGTAACCCCACCGTCCACCCCTACCGCTCAACCCCGCCTGGCCCAGGGTACAGCCCGTGCCAGCCTACCCAGCGCGATCAGCCTGGGCTCGGGTGCCCTGCCCATCCGGCTGGCGCCTCTGGAGCGGGAGCTGAGCGATACCACCGATGGTGCAGCTAAAGCAGCGGCGGCCCTGGATGTGGCCGATACCACGCGCACAACCACCGCAGGCGGCGGAAGCACCCTCGAGTTTGCACGGGCCGAGATTAATGCCCGGCTTACCCAGGTGCTCGAGCCCAAAAGCAGCCTGGCCCGCGGGCAGGAAATCACCCAGGAAACCGCCCTGGCCCGCTTCGTGCGCGAGCAAAGTCTAAAACTCTCGGGGGTGGTGCTAGGCCCAACCAGCGTGGCCATCTTCCAGAGCAAGGATGGTTTTATTGTGCTGCCAGTAGGCCGCACCCTTCCCGGTAGCGATGTGTTGCTCAAAAGCTTAAGCGCAAAAGAAGCCCTCTTGGTACAAGGTTCAGAGAGCCTGAACCTGACAATGGATAACCCCTAGGCGGTGAATATGAAGCGTTTGTTTGCTCTTCTGGTGGTGTTGAGTCTAGCGCTGGCCCAGGGTACTTTGCCCAGGGATGCGCGCTTTGACCAACCCGTAAGTAACATTGGCATCAACCTGCCCTTGCCAGCCCTCTTAGATGCCCTGGCCCGAAGCGTGGGGCTATCCCCCATTCTGCGCGACATCCCCAACGTTAGCGTCACTGCCGATATCGACCGGAAACCCTTCCGGCAGGTTTGGGATCTGCTCATAAACACCTACGGCGACGGCCGCATTACCTACGCCCTGCTCGACAACAACGTAATTGTGGTAGGGCCCAAGGAAGTTGTGGATCGGGCCCGCGGACAAGCCGCCCAGCCTGCCCCATCCACCGAGCCAACGGTGCGTGAGTTCTACCAGGTGCGCTCGGGCGACCCTGCGGCGCTGGCCGCCTTCGTTCAGCAAGAGGTGCCTGGTGTCACTGTGCGCGCAGTGCCGGGGCAGAATGTGCTCTCCATAAGCGGCCCCTCGCGCGCTGTAAACGATGCCCTTAGCTTCCTGCAACGCATTGATGTTCCCAGAACCGCCACGCCGACCATTCCGCTGGTACAAAAGTCGTTTGCACTCTCACACGCCCGTGCCAGCGAGCTGGCCGACGTGCTGGGCAAGGCCATTGCGGCCCAGGCCCAGGGCGCACCGGCTCAAGGACAGGCCCAGGCCGCTGCCCCGGCAGCACCCCAGGTAACCGTGGTCGCCGAGCCCCGTACCAATACCATTATCGTCACCGGCACCGCCGAGCAGCTTGCCCTGGCCGAGCGCCTGATTCCTAGCCTGGATCGGCCGGTGCAGCAGGTGCAGCTGCAAATTCGGGTGCAGGCTGTATCGGGCGAAGTAATCCGCAACCTGGGCATCAAGTGGGAAACCGTATCGGGGGGCAACCTGGTAGCCAGCTTCCTGTCAACCGGCCTGAATCTGATTTTCGACGCCACCCGCAGCCTGGCCTCGCTCAACATCCGGGCCGTGCTGGACGCACTGGAAAAGCAGCAGCTCTCGCGCCGCCTGAGCGATGCAAACCTGCTGGTCGAAGACAACTACGGCGCCGACACCTCCGACCTCCGGACGACTGGAGCCAAGGGTGCGGAAATTAAGGTGGGTGGCCGACTGCTGATCCCAATTACGATTGGCGGCCAGATTTCGGTGCGTGAGTTCGACTACGGCTTGCTGGTACGGGTGCGCCCACAGGTCTCGACCGATGGCAACATCCTGCTCGAGGTCTTCACCCAAACCGGTGGCGACCCCGCCGATGGCCCCGCGGGCAGCATCCGCATCCCTCAGCAATCCACCCTCTCCAAACTGCGTATCCGCGACGGCCAGACCGTGGTTCTGGGAGGCCTGGTACAAAAAGTTACCGACACCTCCGAAAGCAAAGTTCCCCTTTTGGGTGATATTCCTTTGCTGGGCGAGCTTTTCAAGCAGCGCACCTCGAGCGTCAAGGACGATGAACTCATCGTGATCATCACGGGCAGCATCGTCAAGGACGTTGCCCAGCGCTAAACAACCCTTCACCGCAAAAGCCGGGCATCGCCCCGGCTTTTCTGTTTTTCCTGCGATTTTTGCAGGGGCAGCCTGGTGCAATCTTCACCTCCGTTATCATATGAAACCCGCCTTGGTTCTTTGCAAAAATAGATGGCTTCACCACATCAAGGGAACAATCCAGCGAGGCTTTATATAAGGTTGGCTGAGCTTGTCGAAGCCAACACCCCCAACGGTTCTAAGCGCTCAAAAGTGTGTGGTTTGGACATCACCCCTACTTATGCTAGATTCTGTTCATGCGTTTTCTGACTGCTGGAGAATCCCACGGGCCGCAGCTTACTGGCATCGTGGAGGGTCTGCCCAGCCAACTGCCCCTTACGGTAGAAGACATTAACCCCTGGCTCAAGAAACGCCAGGGTGGGTATGGGCGCGGGCGGCGGATGGCAATCGAGACCGACACGGTGGAGTTCGTGAGCGGGGTGCGGGCCGGACGTACCACTGGGGCTCCGGTTACGCTGGTCATCAAAAACACCGACTACCGCAACTGGGTCGAGATAATGGATCCAGCCCCAGGCAACGAGCCCCGCAAAAAAGCCCTCACGGCGGCCAGGCCCGGCCACGCCGACCTTGCCGGGGGGGTCAAGTACGGACACAAAGATTTGCGTGACGTGCTCGAGCGGGCCTCGGCCCGTGAAACCGCCATGCGGGTAGCGGTAGGGGCCATCGCCCACAAGCTGCTCTGGTTTTTTGGGGTAGAAAGTGCCTCCTTTGTGGATGGCATGGCCGGGGTCTGGAGCGAAGTGCCTTTCGATTGGAACCTTAAGGAGCGCATTGAAGCCAGTCCAGTACGAATGACCGACCCTCAGGCTGAAGCCGAGGTCATCCGCCGGGTTGACGCGGCCAGGGCCAGTGGCGATACCCTGGGGGGCATCGTCGAAGCGCGATTTAAGGGCCTGGTGATGGGGTTGGGCTCCCAGATGCACTGGGAGCGCAAGCTCGACGGACGCATCGCCCAGATGGTCATGAGCATCCCGGCCATCAAAGGGGTGGAGATTGGCAGCGGCTTCGGCAACGCCATGAAGCCAGGTTCGCAGGTTCATGACCCCATCTACTGGGAACAAAACCGCGGCTACTACCGTCAGAGCAACCGCTCCGGGGGCACCGAAGCCGGCATGACCACCGGCGAGGAGCTGGTGGTGCGGGCGGCCCTCAAACCCATCGCTACCCTGATGAAGCCCCTGCCCACGGTGGACGTGGTCACCCACCAGCCTGCCGACGCCGCCCGCGAGCGTTCCGACGTAACGGCCGTGCCGGCAGCCAGCGTAATTCTGGAAGCCCTGGTGGGCATCGTGCTGGCCCAGGCCTACCTGGAAAAATTTGGCGGCGATACCCTGGACGAACTCATCGAGCGGGTTGAGCGGTACAAAGAGCGGGTGCTGCGATACTAGGTTTTACCAATGAAGCCAAACAAGTATCAAAAAAATCGAATTGGGAGCGCTGCCAGTAAAGCACAAGGCCTTCTTGGTGGCTGGCCCCCAACACCCGCTTATGATTGAGATTGAGCGCCCCGTAACCTGGGTGGCCCTTACGGGCTTTATGGGCGTAGGCAAAAGCCGCATTGGGCGGGAACTGGCCCGCGAGTTGATGCTGCACTTCATTGACCTCGACCGCTACATCGAACGCGAGATGGGGCTTTCGGTGGCCGATATTTTCCGCCACCTGGGAGAACCAACTTTCCGGCAGCTCGAGGCCGAGGCGGTCAACGAGCTCACCCAGAAAGACTATCTGGTGCTCTCGTTGGGCGGCGGCACTTTTGTCAACCCAGAAAACCGCCAGAAGCTGTTGCAGCGCGGGCCGGTGGTGGCGCTCTGGGCCAGCCCCAGCACCATCTTCGAGCGCGTCAGCCGCCGCCCTGGTCAGCGCCCTATCCTCGATAACCCCGACCCCTTCAAGCGCATCCAGCAACTCCTGGCTGAACGTGAGGCCATCTACCGCCAGGCCACCATCCATGTTTCCACCGATGGCCGGCGAATCACCGACGTGGTAGACGAAATTGTCGAGCGACTTTGGGAGTATGCAGAAGCTACAGATTAAACATCCTGTCCCCTACCCAATTCACATTGGGTTCGACCTCGAGCTGCCCCAAGCCCCTGGCCCCCGGGCTCTCATCTTTGACCAGGCAGTAGAGGGCTACGCCCAGGAAGTAGCCACCCGCCTGGATATTGCCGCCAGCCTGGGCCTTCCCGGCGGCGAAGGGGTAAAGAGCCTGGCGAGCTATGCTCGGGTGCTGTCCTGGTTGGCGCAGCAGGCCCTCCCGCGCGATACCACCCTGTACGTTGTGGGGGGGGGCAGCCTCACCGACCTGGGGGGGTTTGTGGCCGCCACCTACCTGCGGGGGGTGCGCTACATCAGCCTGCCAACCACCACCCTGGCCATAGTGGACGCCTCGGTGGGCAACAAGACCGGCATCAACCTGCCCGAAGGCAAAAACCTGGTGGGTGCGTTCTACGCCCCAGAGGGGGTTTATGCCGAATTAAAGACCCTGCGAACCCTTCCTCCCCCAACCTTCAAGGAGGGCCTGGTGGAAGCCTTCAAGCACGGCCTTATCGCCGGTGACGAGCTGCTCGTCAATGTGGCGCCGGTTTCGCTGGAGTGGGAGGGCCTCGAGCACTACCTGGCCCGCGCCGTGATGGTCAAGGTGCAGATTGTCGAGACCGACCCCACCGAGCAGAATGAGCGCCGCAAGCTCAACCTGGGGCATACCCTGGCCCATGCCCTCGAGGGGGCTACCCAGGGCGCGTTATCGCATGGGGTGGCCGTAGGTTACGGACTGCTCTTCGCTGCCCTGCTGGGCCGCACCCTTGGCGGCGCAGACCTGGTGCCCACCGTGTTACAGTTTTTGCACTGGCTCGCCCCGCCCCCGCTCCCCCATCTGGGCTGGGATGATTTAACACCCTTCATCAGCCGCGACAAGAAAAAACTAAGCAAGGCCCTTAACTGGGTCATACCTAAGGACATGGGCCAGCTCGATATTCGGCCCGTGTCGGAAGAGGTACTGATGGGCTGTTATCAGGAGTTCCTGAGCCTGGTGTCCGCCATGCATCAGCAAAAATCTTCCTGACTCGAGGTTCTTTTACGGCCTCCGCCCATCAGCACCGCCGATGCCGGGTTTGGGGGCACAGCCTCCTGCTGCGATGACGCCGTGGGACGATCCCCTTCGGGACGGGCGGTGCCCGTACACCCGTGGGACGATCCCCTTCGGGACAGACCGCTGGCGCGGCTGTTCACCCGTGGGACGATCCCCTTCGGGACAGACCGCTGGCGCGGCTGTTCACCCGTGGGACGATCTCTTGCAAGACACAGCGCACTCCCTTACCAGCAGGCCACACTGTTCTCGCCAAATGGCCTGAGGGGTGTGCCCCATGAAGAGGACGCTACAGGGCCGCCCTGGGTTCAACGTAGGGCAGGCCAAAGGCTTCGGCCACCCCGTGGCAGGTCAGCTGGCCCTGGTGGGTGTTGAGGCCGAGCATCAGGGCGGGATCTTCGCGCAAGGCATCCAGGCCTTTCTCAGCCAGCTTGAGCAGGTAGGGCAGGGTCTGATTGGTAAGGGCAAAGGTGGAAGTGCGCGGCACCGCCCCCGGCATATTGGCCACACCGTAGTGCACCACGCCGTCTACCACGTAGGTGGGGTCGGCATGGGTGGTGGGGTGAATGGTCTCGACACATCCCCCCTGATCAACGGCCACGTCAACAATCACCGAACCCTCTTTCATGGTGGAAAGCATCTCACGGGTAATCAGCTTGGGCGCCTTGGCCCCAGGAATCAGCACCGCCCCAATCAAAAGGTCGGCGTGGCGAATAGAGGCCGCCACATTGGCTTCGGTGGATGAAAGGGTGATAACCCTTCCACCAAACACATCGTCGAGGTACTGCATGCGGGCTTTACTAACGTCCAGGATGGTAACCTGGGCTCCCATTCCCAGGGCAATCTTGGCGGCGTTGGTGCCCACGATACCACCACCGATAATCACCACGCTGGCCGGAGCCACCCCCGGCACGCCCCCCAAAAGCACGCCGCGCCCACCGTGGGGTTTCTCCAGCGCAGCCGCCCCCACCTGCGGGGCCATGCGCCCCGCCACCTCACTCATGGGCAGCAGCAGAGGTAGCGAGCCGTCCTCGAGCTGCACGGTTTCGTAGGCAATGGCGGTAGTACCCCCAGCCAGCAAGGCTTTGGTCAGCGGCTCATCGGCAGCCAGGTGCAGGTAGGTGAAGAGGATGAGGCCCTGGCGGAGGTACTTGTACTCCTCGGCGATGGGTTCCTTGACTTTGACCACCAGGTCGGCGGCCCAGGCCTCCTGCGCGCTAACTATCTCGGCCCCGGCCTTCTGGTACTCGGCATCAGAGAGGCCCGAGCCCACCCCGGCCCCCTCCTGTACCAGTACCCTATGCCCCCGCCGTACCAGGCTGGTCACCCCGCCCGGCGTAAGGGCCACACGGTTCTCGAGCGTTTTGATTTCCTTGGGAACACCAATCACCATAACAACCTCCTGTTTTTCCCAAGCCTAGACGGGTTAACGCACAAAGGAAAGTGGTAACTTAAGGACAAATATCATTCTTGCTTTAGTTTCTTAAGCCAAAATAGGCCACATGGCTTCCAAGCTACTGGACAAATTCAATCTGGCTATTCTGAACGAGCTACAGCGGGATGGGCGGCTCTCCTACAGCGAGCTGGGCCGCCGAGTGGGGCTCTCGACGCCTGCCGTTACCGAAAGGGTACGGCGCCTGGAAGACGCGGGCATCATTGCTGGCTATGGGGCCCGGATTAACCCCGGAGCCCTGGGCTACAGCATCACGGCGCTGATCGAGGTAGCCACCCCGCCCCACCGCTACCAGCAGATGCTCGAGTTCGCCCGCAACACCAAAGCCGTGCGGGAATGCTACTTTGTGACCGGCCAGTCGTCTTTTGTGGCCAAGGTCATGACCCCCTCAGTAGAGCATTTACAGGAGCTGATTCAGCAGCTTGGCTTCTATGGCAGCACCCGCACATCGGTGGTGCTGTCGCAACCCATCATCAAAGAAACCTTCGAGATGGGTTGAGCGGCAGTTCGCCGCCAAAACCCCAGAGGCCGGCCTTTTGTTTGCTGGGGCCGGTATTGCACCGGCTTCACAGCGCTACCCATCGGCATTACTGCTCTTTGAAGACCCGCTTGATGCGCAGTTTAAAACCATCGCCTTCGGCAATTGCGACCAAGCGGCGTTTGGGGCCAAGCAAGGCCACCAGACCCCTGGCCGGAATAGCCAGCGGCACGCCCTCCATGACCCGCCTGGCCTCGGCCTGGGAGAGCTCCACACTGGGGCAGGAAAGGGCCTCGAGCTCGTCGATGGTTTTGTGTGGATCCAGGTGCTCAATCTCCTGGGCCTGCTCGAGGCCAATCTTGCCTACCCTGGTGCGCACCAGCCCCGAAAGGAAGGCCCGGGTGCCCAACTGCTGGCCCAGGTCTCGAGCAAACGAGCGCACATACGTACCAGGCCCCACCACCAGCCGGATGACCGCAGTGGGGTATTCGCCCAGCGGCCTGGGAAGCTCCACTGTGCGGCCCCGTTCGGAAAGCTGCCAGCCGGTTGCCGAAGGGGCAATGCGGTGCGCGATGGGCGCAGGGTCGTAGGCCAGCAGGCGCACCTCGTGGTATTTGACCGGGCGTGGGGTTAGCTCGAGGGCCTGACCTTTACGGGCCGCCTCGTAGGCCTTAACACCCCCTACCTTCACCGCCGAGTAGGCCGGGGGGGTCTGTTCGGTAAGCTGCAAAAACCACGGCAGGGCCGCTTCAATCTCGCGCTGGGTGGGGTAACCGGCCAAAGGCCCCACAACCGGCCCCTCGGCATCCAGGGTCTCGGTGGTTACGCCAAAGGAAACCCAGGCGAGGTACTCCTTTTCTTCAGCAGATAGAAAGGGCACCAGTTTGGTCGAAGCATCCGTGGCCAGTATCAAAACCCCCGTAGCCAGGGGGTCGAGGGTTCCGGTGTGCCCCACCCGGCGTGTGCCCAGCAGTTTACGGGCCATGTCCACCACGTCGTGCGAGGTGCGCCCCAGCGGTTTGTTCACGGCAAATAGGGCCATGCCAGCGGATTGTACCCATAATTAACCCACAGTGGGTAGTCGGCCTGAGGCGTAAACTGCTGGCATGGGCTGGCAACAACACTATCAGCGTTTGAAGTTTTCGCAACCCAGTGAAGGTGTGCTCGAGGTGGTTCTTTCCAATCCTGGCCGCCTCAATGCCGCCGATAGTCAGATGCACCGCGAACTGGCCTATGTCTGGCGGGATATAGATGCCGATGAAAGCATCGGGGCGGTGTTGGTGCGGGGCGAGGGTGGCGCTTTCAGCAGCGGCGGCGACTTCGAGATGATCGAGGAGATGATCCGGGATTATGAGGCCCTGCTGCGGGTCTGGAAAGAGGCCCGCGACCTGGTGTATGGGGTGGTGAACTGTTCCAAGCCCATCGTGGCTGCGATCGAGGGGCCAGCGGTGGGGGCCGGGCTGGCGGTGGCCTTGCTGGCCGATATCAGCGTGGCCGGAAAAACGGCCCGAATCGTGGACGGGCACGTGCGGCTGGGGGTAGCGGCGGGCGACCACTCGGTGATGGTCTGGCCCTTGCTGTGTGGGCTGAGCAAGGCCAAGTACTACCTTCTCCTGAACGAGCCGCTCTCGGGCGAGGAAGCCGAACGCATTGGGCTGGTGTCGAGGTGCGTAGAGGACGGTGAGGTCTACAGCGAAGCCCTCAAAATCGCGCAGCGGCTGACCCAGGGCTCCCCTACCGCCATTCGCTTTACCAAATACGCCCTCAACAACTGGCTGCGCATGATGGGGCCCAACTTCGACACCTCGCTGGCCCTCGAGTTCATGGGGTTTTTAGGCCCCGATGCCAAAGAAGGGCTGAGTTCGCTGCGCGAAAAGCGCCGTCCCAACTTTCAGAAAAAATCTCCCCTGTAAAACCCTCCGCAACCACCTTACGCAAGCTTTTATTGGTTCTGCTTGCTCGGGGAAGACCCGCAAACTCAAGAGGTTTTGACCTGACCCAATAGGTGGGGTTCCGACCCCATTTCAATGCCCTTTTGCCCGGCAAGTAATGCTAACTCAAGTTGCCACCTAGACATTCCGAGCTAGAAAGCAAAAACTAAGGC
>NZ_JBEVAL010000079.1:0-12421 GCF_051297115.1 Meiothermus cerbereus | reverse complement strand
GGCGTGTAGGGCTATGGCTTTGCTTGGCATGAGTTATTATCTACATAGATTTGGTATAAGGAGGGATACATGAAGCGTCTACTGGTTTTAGGAGCAGCCCTGGCCCTCTCGCTGGCCTCGGCCCAACAAATGCAGGGGAACCCCAACCTACGCGGCGAGATTACCGTGTGGAGCTGGGATATTGCCGCCAAGGCCCTCGAGGCCAACATCCCCGGCTTCAACAAGCTCTTCCCCAACGTTAAGGTCAAGGTGCTGGATATCGGCAACCAGGCCACCTACGACCGCGGGCTGGCGGGCTGTGCAGCGGGCGGCGGCGACCTGCCCGACGTGTACTCCATCGAAAACAACGAGGCCGAGGTGTTCTGGGCGCGCTTCCCCAACTGCTTTACCGACATGAACACCCTGCAACCGGCAGCCTCAACCCTGCGCAACCAGTTCCCCGCCTTCAAGTGGACCGAACTGACCGTGGGCAACAAGGTTTTTGCCATGCCCTGGGACTCCGGCCCGGTGGTTATGTTCTACCGCCGCGACATCTATAACCAGGCCGGGGTCAACCCCAACACCATCCGCACCTGGGACGATTTTATTGCTGCGGGCAAGAAGATCGCCGCGGCCACCAACAACCGGGTTAAGGTGGGGGTCATCGCCAACGGGCAGGACGACGAGTGGTTCCGCATGCTGGCCAACCAGAACAGCTGCTTCTACTTCAACAACGAAGCCAGCGCCGTTACGGTTAACCAGCCCGGCTGTGTGACGGCCCTCGAGACGGTCAAAAAGCTAATCGACGCTGGTATTGTGATGCAAGGCGGCTGGAACGAGCAAATCCAGGCCTTCAAGGCCGGTACCGTAGCCACCAGCATGTTCGGAGCCTGGTACGAAGGCACCATCCGCTCCAATGCACCCGAACAGAGCGGTAAATGGGGTGTCTACCCAATGCCCGCCTCCCGTCCCGGTGGCGTAAGAGCGGCCAACCTGGGTGGTTCGGCCCTGGCCATTCCCGCCTCCTCGCGCAACAAAGAAGCTGCCTGGGCCTTTATTCGCTATGCCCTGGGCACCACCGAGGGCCAGGTAACCATGCTCAAAGAATATGGCCTGGTGCCTTCGCTGCTGGCCGCTACCCGCGACCCCTACGTAAACCAGCCACAACCCTACTGGGGCAACCAGCGCATCTGGCAGGTTGTCCTGGGCACCCTCGGCAACGTACCCGCAGCCCGTGGCACCCAGTTCTTCCAGGAAGCCCGCGCCATCATGGTCAAGACCCAGGCCGACTACGTAGCCGGGCGCTTCCCGAGCGCCAAGGCCGCCCTCGACGCCGCCGCCCAGCAAATTTCCCAAGCCACCGGTCTACCCATCGCACGCTGAAGGTTTTTGGGGGTGGGGCAACCCCACCCCCAACTTTTACAACAGCGGAATCACTTTTGGAACATTCCATAAGATGCAACACATCTGTGCGCTTTTTTCCTGGGAGGACGCGTGAAACGTAGCGCGACCCCCTACCTTTTTTTGCTTCCCTACCTGGCGATTTTCGCCTTGTTCTGGGCCTGGCCAATCATCGAATCGCTGCTCCTCTCGTTTCAAAATACCCGGGTTTACCCACCGGTCTGGGACATTAGCATCAACTGGGGCCGCATCCTGGGCGATGCCGCCTTCTGGGATGCCCTGCGCAACACGGTTCTAATCCTGGTAATCCAGGTTCCTCTAATGCTGGCCCTGGCCACCGCTCTAGCCATTGCGCTGAACTCGCAATTGCTGCAGGCCAAGGGCTTTTTTCGTTTCGCCTTTTTTGCCCCGGTGGTGGTAGGGGCGGTGGCCTACTCGGCGGTGTTCCGGCTGCTCTTTAATCAAAACGGCGCGGTCAATGCTGCTTTAGGCCTCGAGCTCAACTGGATTTTCGACCCCGTAGGCGCCATGGTGGTCATCATCACCACCCTCACCTGGCGCTGGACCGGCTACAACGCCATCATCATCCTGGCCGGACTGCAAAGCATCCCCAAAGACATCTACGAGGCCGCCGAGATTGACGGGGCCAGCCCCTGGCAGCAGTTCTGGCGCATCACCGTACCCAGCCTGCGCCCGGTGCTCTTGTTTTGCCTGGTGCTTTCGATTATCGGCACCTTGCAGCTTTTCACCGAGCCCTGGCTCATCACCAACGGCGGCCCCGGCACCGCTACCACCACCCTGGGGGTCTACCTCTACCGCCAGGGCTTCCAGAACATCAACTTCGGCTACGCCTCTGCCATCGCCTACGTCATCACCCTGCTGGCACTGGTCTTCTCCATCATCCAACTTCGGCTCTTTGGGAGGGACCAATGAAACGACAGCTGTGGTGGCGCAGCCTCTGGCTGCACCTGTTCCTGACCCCCCTGGCCCTCTTATGGCTGGCCCCGCTCTGGTTGATGTTCGTCTTCTCGACCCATCCCGAAATCGCCATCTTCAGCACCCCCACCCCCATCCTGCCGGGCAACCAGTTTGTTACCAACCTGCAAAGCCTGCAGTCGGACACCAACTTCTTGCGCACCCTCTTCAATAGCGTGATGGTGGCTGGCATCTATACAGTGCTCTCCATCTTTTTGACCAGCCTGGCCGGGTATGCTTTTGCCCGTTTTCAGTTCTGGGGCAAGGGGCTGTTGTTCTCGCTGGTAATCGCCACCCTGACCATCCCCTATTTTGCCGTGGTAATCCCACAGTTCATCCTGGTGGCCCGCGAGGCCAAAACCCTGCTGGCTATCCTGATCGGGATGGCGGTGTTTGGCGGCATTGCTGTTCTGCTGGCCTGGCTCCGGTTCTCGCCCACCCTGGGGCGGGTAATGTGGCTGGGTTACGCGGTAGCAGCGCTGGCCTATCTTTTCCTTGGGGTGCCCGCCCTGCGCGAGGCCATGACTTTCGATTTCCGGCTCACCAACACCTGGTGGGCGGTGATTCTACCTTCGCTGGCGAATAGCCTGGGCGTATTCTTCATGCGGCAGAACTTCCTGAGTGTTCCCATGAGCCTGCTGGAAGCAGCCCGCATCGACGGCGCCGGGGAGTTTCGCATCTTCTTCCGCATCGCCATACCGCTGGTGCTCCCAGCCATGGCGGCCCTGGCCATCATTCTCTTCCTGGCCTCCTGGAACGACTACCTGTGGCCCTTGTTGGTGCTTTCCGACCGCGAGATGCAGACCGCACCGGTGGCGCTGGGCTCACTGATTGGACTCACCCGGGTCTCGTGGGGGGGCATCATGGTGGGGGCAGTTATGACCACCCTGCCCTTTTTGGTCTTGTTCCTGTTCCTGCAGCGCTACTTTATCGCAGGTATTACCGCAGGTGGGGTGAAGGACTAAATGGCGGGGTCCCCAAAACGCTTCCCACAAAGGCACGGCTTGGGCACCGATTCCTCGCTGGTTCAATGGGATCAGCGCTGGCCCATCGGCAAATCCTTGCGTGAAAGGAGTTCGGTGTATGAAGATAGTCTGTAAACAGCACAGCACACCAGCTTTGTAAAGTCGGCATTCACACATTCCCCGGCAACAAAAAAACCCTCGTCTCCCCCTATTCCTGAACCCTATGCTTGGCGTCTGCTACTACCCCGAACACTGGTCCCGCGAACGCTGGGCCGAGGACGCCCAGCGCTTTCATGCGCTGGGCCTGACCTACGTCCGCATCGGCGAGTTTGCCTGGAGCTGCCTCGAGCCCGACCCCGGTCGTTTTACCTGGGATTGGCTGGATGAGGCCATCGAAACCCTGGGCCAGGCCGGGCTTAAGGTGGTGTTGGGCACCCCTACCGCTACCCCGCCCAAGTGGCTCATCGATCAGCACCCCGACATCCTGGGCTACGACGTCCAGGGCCGCCCGCGCAAGTTCGGCTCGCGCCGCCACTACAGCTTTAGCAGCCGGGTCTACCACGAGGAAGCCCGCCGCATCGTGACCCTGCTGGCCCAGCGTTACGGCCAGAACCCCTTTGTGGCGGGCTGGCAGACCGACAACGAGTACGGCTGCCACGACACCACCCGCAGCTATGGCCCCGAGGATCTGCGGGCCTTCCGGCTGTGGTTACAGGCCCGCTATGGCCACATCGAGGCCCTCAACCGGGCCTGGGGCAACGTGTTCTGGAGCATGACCTACCGTTCCTTTGGCGAGATCGACCTGCCCAACCAGACCGTTACCGAGGCCAATCCCTCGCACTGGCTCGACTTTTACCGCTTTAGCTCCGAGCAGGTGGCCGCTTTCAACCACATGCAGGTGGACATTCTCAGGCAGCACTCCCCTGGGCGCTTTATCCTGCACAACTTCATGGGCTACACCCCGGACTTCGACCACTTTAAGCTGGCCCAGGCGCTCGACATTGCTGGCTGGGACAGCTATCCTCTGGGCTTCACCGATATGGATGTGCTGCCCTGCACACCAGAAGAGAAGCTTCGCTATGCCCATACCGGCCACCCGGATATGGCCGCCTTCCACCACGACCTTTACCGTGGGGTAAAGCCCCGCTGGTGGGTGATGGAGCAGCAGCCGGGGCCGGTCAACTGGGCCCACCACAACCCCTCGCCGGCCCCTGGCATGGTGCGGCTTTGGACCTGGGAAGCCCTGGCCCACGGCGCCGAGGTGGTGAGCTACTTCCGCTGGCGGCAGTTTCCCCAGGCCCAGGAGCAGTTTCATGCCGGGTTGAACCGCCCCGACCTCGAGCCCGACCTGGGCTTTTACGAGGCCCAGCAGGTGGCCCAGGAGCTACACCAGCTCTCCCTGCCCCCCGGCGCCAAAGCCCCGGTGGCCCTGGTCTTCGACTACGAGGCCGACTGGGTCTACCGGATTCAGCCGCAGGGGCAGGGGTTTGTGTACCGCGACCTGGTCTGGCATTTTTACCAAGCCTTGCGCAGCCTGGGGCTGGACGTGGACATGGTGCCCCCTGGGGCCAGCCTGAAGCCCTACCGGCTGGTGGTGGTGCCCAGCCTGCCCATCCTGCGCGAAGCCGCCCTCGAGGCCTTCCGCACCGCCCCTGGCACCCTGGTCTTTGGGCCCCGTACCGGCTCCAAAACCGAGGCCCTGGGCATACCAGCCCAGTTACCCCCCGGTGCTTTGCAGGAACTGCTACCCATCAGGGTGACTCGAGTGGAGAGCTGGCGCCCAGGGCTGACCGACACCGTGCTCTGGCAGGGCCAAGCCTGGCAGGTGGGGGTATGGAAGGAGTGGGTTGAGTCTGGCCTGACCCCACAGGCCACCTTCAGCGACGGCAAGGGGGCCATCTACCAGCAACAGAACCGGCACTACCTGGCCTTCTGGCCAAATCGCGAGTTTCTCCAGCACTACCTGGCCGAAGCCGCCCAAAGCGCGGGCTTAACCACGCAAGCTTTACCCGAAGGCTTGCGCCTCCGGCGGCGGGGCAACTGGGTCTTTGCTTTCAACTACAGCAACCAGCCCCGACCCGTTCCGGCTCCCCCTGGCGCCCGCTTTGTTTTGGGAGGCCCCACTGTCGCGGCCTATAATCTGTGCATCTGGACCCCGGAGTAGCACCATGCAGATCCAGGGCTACAACTTCCACATAAGCGCAAGCAGGCTCGAGGAAACCCTGGGCGGCTACCTGCTTACTGGCAAAACCGTGCAAATTGGCCATCCCTTCGGGCGCACCATGTTTTTCAAGCAGGGCTGGCAAAGCTGGAGCGAGGCGGCCTGGGTCAGCCTCAAGGAAAACCCCAAGCCCATCCTGCCCCCCGAACGGCGGCCCCAGTGCGACGACCCCGCCTACGCCCTCTCGCCCGTCCACGGTGGCAGTGGCCTGGGGGGCATCGAAGGCTACGACGGGCGGATGCTTTTTCTGGGCGCGCTGCGTCCTGGTGCCCGCATCGAGGCAGACCGCCTGAGCCTCAAAGGCCTTGCTGACCACGAGATGCAGTGGTTTTTGGCCTACGGCGAAACCGGAGAGGTTTTGGCCCGCTACGCCGAACTGCTGGCCACCACCCTGGGGGTGCGGGCCCAGCAACCCGCGCCCAGGGTATGGTGTAGCTGGTACAGCTACTACAGCGACATCTCGGAAGGCCAGATGCTCCAGACCATCGCTGGCCTGCAAGGGCTGCCTTTCGAGGTGTTCCAGGTAGACGATGGCTGGCAGCAAAATATGGGCGACTGGGAACCCAACCACAAGTTTCCCTCGGGCATGGCTGCCATCGCGCTACGGGCCCAGAGCCAGGGCCTAACCCCCGGCCTGTGGCTGGCCCCTTTCATTGCCCGTCCCAGCTCCAACTTGTTCAAAGAACACCCCGACTGGTTTTTGCGCGACGAAAAAGGCGACCTGGTTCCGGCGGGCATCAACTGGGGGGGCTTCTACGCCCTCGACGTGACCTTGCCCGCCGTACAAAACTGGTTGCGTAGTCTTATCCAGAAGGTGCGGGGCTGGGGTTATCGCTACTTGAAGCTGGATTTTCTGTATGCTGCCGCACTCCCCGGCCACCGGCAGGCCGGGGAGGCTCGAGAGGATGCCTACCGCGAAGCGCTGCGCATCGTCCGTGAGGCCGCAGGTGACGATGTGTACATCCTGGCTTGTGGCGCTCCCATCATCGCCTCGCTGGGTCTGGTGGATGGGCTTCGCATTGGGCCGGACGTGGCCCCTTACTGGGACAACGAAGACCGGCGGGTCTTCTTGCACGACCCCACCGGCCCCAGCGCCTACAATGCCCTGCGTACCAGCCTGCACCGCCTCTGGCTGAAGCCGCTGGTGCACACCGACCCCGATGTGGCCTATTTCCGTACCCGTTACAACCTGCTGGGCCCTGCCCAGCGGGCGGTGCTGCAAGACCTGGCGCTGGTCGCGGGCTTCAAAGCCACCTCCGACCCCCCCGAATGGCTGGACGGCGAGGAGCGCGAGCAGCTTAAGGCCTGGCTCGAGGCCACCCCGCCCATCGCACAAACCGGCCCCTATACCTTCAGGATTGGCGAGCGGGAGGTGGATTTTGCCCGCTGGCTGGAGCTTTAGGGCGGTTGCCGCAGATGCCCGTGCCTGCCCAGCCCGCAGGAGGAGCCGCTACCAGGCCAGACCCTTTATCCCGACTGAACGCCATCGAGCAATTTGAGGTTAGCATGCATAAGCGCGTACACCAGAAAAAAGATGGCCGCATGCTCTATTTGTACGGCCTGGAACCGCACACCCTGCCCGCCCTCGAGGAGGGCGAAAACACCGCTCAAGCCCAGTCCCATGCCCGCTGGCATCCCCTGAGGCAGGAATGGGTGGTGTTTGCCGCCAGCCGTCAGGGGCGAACATTCCTGCCCCCCAAGGAATACGACCCCCTGGCCCCCAGCAAACCCGGCGGCTTCCCCACCGAAATCCCCTTCGAAGACTTCGAGATTGCCGTCTTTCAGAACCGCTGGCCCTCCCTCTCCCCCCACGCCGGGGAGCCCCCACAGGGTCTGGTCATCCCCACCCACGATGCCAAAGGCGACTGCGAAGTGGTGGTGTTTACGCCCGAACACAGCGGCAGCCTGGCCTCCCTCAGCCCCGAGCGACGCGAGCTGTTGGTGCGGGTCTGGGCCGACCGTTACCAGGAGCTCTATGCCCGCCCCAACATCCAGTACGTGATGCCCTTCGAGAACCGGGGCGAGCAGATTGGGGTCACGCTGCACCACCCCCACGGTCAAATTTACGCCTACCCCTGGATTCCACCCATCCTGCAAAAAGAGCTCGAGGCCTTTCAGAAAAGCCCGGTGTTGCTCAACCTGCTGCCCCACCTGGGGCCTTACACGGTTCTGGAGGACGCGCACACCCTCGCCTGCGTCCCCCCCTACGCCCGCTACCCCTACGAGGTGCTGCTCTTTCCCAAGCAGTTCCGCCCCGGCCCGTGGGCCTTTACAAAGGAGGAAACCCAGAGCTTTGCCTGGCTCCTGGGCCAGGTGGTGCAAAAGCTGGACAACCTCTTTGGGAAACCCATGCCCTACATCATGGCCCTGCACGCCGCCCCCAAGGGGGCCGAGGAGGTGTTCCACTTCCACGTGGAGTTCTACCCGGCCCTGCGCACCGCCGACAAGCTAAAATACCTGGCCGGCACCGAGATTGCCGCTGGCACTTTTGCTATGGATGCCCTGCCCGAAGAAACCGCCAAAACCCTGCGCGATGTGGCGGTTTGATGGCTCTGTTACCGGCAGCCTCTTCAGAAAAAAGGTAGGTTGAGGTATGAACGCATTTGCACTGACCCGCCTGCGGGCCTGGATGGAAGCCCGGGGTTATACGCACTTTTTTGTACAGCAGCCCGAGAACTTCGCCTGGCTAAGCGGGGGCGACAACACGGTGGTGGTTTTTCGCCCGGTAGCGGCCTGGCTCGAGGTCACCCCAGCCAGCGTGCGCCTCCATGCATCGCAGATAGAGGCCGGGCGGCTGCTGGACGAAGAGGTAATGGGCCTCGAGGTCGTGCGCTACCCCTGGTACAGTCCGCCCGCCCCCGAAGGGCCCAGCGACCTCGAGCACGACCTCACCCCCTTGCGCCTGGTGCTCTCGCCGGAAGAGCAGGCCCGCTACCGCACCCTGGGCCAGGATGCCGCCACCGCCCTGGGCGAGAGCCTTCGCTTTGCCGACCCCGACTGGAGCGAGTACGAGCTGGCCGGGGCCATCAGCGAAGCCTTGCTCTCAAAGGGCATTCAGCCCCTGGTACTCCTGGTCGCCGGTGAGGAGCGGCTCTTCCGCTACCGCCACCCCATTCCCAAACAGCAGCGCTTGGGGCGGTTGTTTATGGGGGTGGTCTGTGGACGGCGGCACGGCCTGATTGCCAACCTGAGCCGCCTGCGCAGCTTCGGTCACCCCGAAGCCCAGCATCTCAACCAGCAGATCTGCCAGGTGGAAGCGGCGGCCCTCGAGGCCTCGAGGCCCGGCGCTACCCTGGGCGAGGTACTGGAAAAGATCCGCGCTGCCTACCAGGCCATTGGCTACCCCCAGGAGTTTGAAAACCACCACCAGGGGGGCCTGACCGGCTACAAGAGCCGCGAGGTGCTGGCCCGCCCCGACCAACCCACCCGGCTCGAGCCCGGCATGGCCCTGGCCTGGAACCCCAGCCTCCCCGGCGCCAAGGTCGAAGATACCTTTTTGCTCGGCGAGCAAGGGCTGGAAAACCTGACCCTCGACCCCACCTGGCCCATGACACCCGTGGACGGGCGCCCGCGCCCGATGGTGCTCGAGGGCTAAGCCGATGTTGAGCGAATCCAGACCCCCACATCTATCCATCCCGTGAGTGCAACTATGTTCAAAAACATCTTTGGCTCAGAACCCCAGGTGCATGCTTCCGCCCCCGGAAGGGTCAACCTGTTGGGCGAACACACCGACTACAACGGGGGGTTCGTCTTCCCCACGCCCCTCCCCTACCAGACCTATATCGAAGCTGCCGCTGCCGAGGGCCTCGAGGCTTATGCCGAGAACTTTCGGGAGCGCAAAAGCCGCGGGCTGGATGTAGCCAAGCAAGGCGACTGGCTGGATTACATTGCGGGCTGTGTCTGGGTCTTGCGCCAGCACGGCTACGCTGTGCCCGGTCTGCGGGCTTACATCCGCAGCGAGGTGCCCATGAGCGGGGGGCTCTCGAGTTCGGCGGCGCTGGAGGTGGCCGCCCTGCGGGCCTTGCGCGCGCTCTACCAGCTGCCCCTAGACGACGTGCAGATCGCCCGGCTGGCCCAGCAAGCCGAAGTGGAGTATGTGGGTGTGCGCTGCGGCATTATGGACCAGATGGCCTCGTCGGTAGGGCGGCTGGGGTATGGGCTGTTCCTGGACACCCAGAACCTCCAGACCCGGCTGGCCCCCCTACCCCAGGGCTACCGGGTGGCCGTGGTGGACTCGGCGGTGCCGCGCCGCCTAGCCGAGTCAGGCTACAACACCCGCCGCAGCGAGTGCGAGCAAGCCTGCGAACTGCTGGGGGTGAAGTCGCTGCGCGAGCTTTCCCCTACCGACCTCCCCCGCCTAGAGGCCCTGCCCGAACCCCTGAACCGGCGCGCCCGCCATGTGGTGACCGAAAACCAGCGCGTGCTGGATGGGGTGCAGGCACTCTTGCAGGGCGATATAAAGCGCTTTGGCGAGCTGATGGTGGCCTCGCACATCTCCCTGCGCGACGACTACGAGGTCTCAATTCCCGAACTGGACGAGCTGGTAGAGGCCGAGCTGCGCCACGGAGCGGTGGGGGCTCGCCTGACCGGGGCCGGTTTTGGCGGCTCGACGGTGGCCCTGGTCGAGGCATCCAGGTACGAGGCGTTCAAGCAGGGTGTTTTGCAGGATTACCCCAGGGCACGGTTTTTTTGAGCTCGAGAGCCGAAAGCATAATCCCGTCATGGCTCTTCCCGCCATTCTGGCCGTGTTCGCCCACCCCGACGACGAGGCCTTCCCCACCGGCAGCACACTGGCCCCTTCACGACCTGTTCGATGGCCTGTGAGGCCCTCAGGCTTTGGGTACCTCAGGCATAAAGCCCTCGCCCATAGGCAATGAGCGGATTTCCTCAGGGGTAATCTGGTACTTCTCCGCACACCAGTGGCACAGCACCTCGGCGCCCCCGTCCTGCTCGATCATTTCTTCACGCTCATCTGGAGAGAAGTAGATTAAAGCATTCAGGGCACGTTCGCGGCTACAGCGGCAGCGGAACGCAAGGGGAATATACCCCTCACGAAACCCCACCACACTCAGGTCGGTAGGGTCGTAACCCAGGCCCTCCATCAAGGCCTCGACGGTTCCCTCGAGCCCCTTCTCCAGCAGCAGGTCGGTAATGCCCGAACGGCCTTGAAGGTTATGCTCGAGCCGCTCAATCACTTCCTCAGGGCAGCCCGGCAATACCTGAATGGCTACGCCCCCCGCAACCTGTACCTCGCCTTGTCCATGCACCCGCACCCCCAGCAGCACCGCCGAGGGGATCTGCTCGGACTGCCACAGGTAGCGGGCCAGGTCTTCGGCCACCTCACCGCTCACCAGTTCCACGCTGGACTGGTAAAGCTCCTCGTTGGACAGCAGCCGGTCTACCTTAAGCTCGCCTCGCCCAATAGCCGCCCCCACATCAAGTTTGCCATCAGGGCGCAAGGGTGGGTTGGCCTGAGGGTTTTTGACATACCCCCGCACAAACCCATCCGGCGCCGCCTCTACTACAGGCCCCCCCAGGGGACCATCGCCTACAAACTGGAGACTTACCCGCTCCTTAGGCGTTTTGGAGAGCAGAAAGGTGAGCAGCAAAACCCCACTCATCGCCCGGCCCAAAGCCGCTGTGGCTGTGGGCGAAAGTTGGTGGCGTTCTCTGGCTTCTTCGGTAATATCAGTGGTTTCTACAGCCAGCACCCGCAGGTTTCCCTCGGCAGCCAGCCCGCGAATCAAACGACCCATAACTTTTCGATTGTAACAGCAACGCCACGCGCAAAAGGGTGTTGGTTTAGGTTCTACAACAGGCGACCGCTGCCAGCAGATTATGGCACTCGTCACAGACGTGGCCTCCCATCCGGGAGGCCACTGTCCTGTGTAGGACGCAGTAGTAATGTTGGTGACGGGCTCAAGGACTATGAAGAGCGCTCTAGAATCCTCTGACAATTTTCGAGTATCCTAAGAACCGTGAACCTCGACTCCCCCCGTATTCTGGTGCTCAACGCTGGTTATGAGCCCCTAGGGTTAGCAAGCGTCAAGCGTGCTGTTATCCTGGTTATGAATGGAACCGCCGAAGTGGTCGAGGAAAGCGGCGAGTACCTACGAACTCCCAGTACCCCCTACCCCATCCCCAGCATCATCCGCCTCAAACGTCTTGTTCGCCGCCCTCCAGGGCGGCTTGCGCTTAACCGCCGCAACATCCTGCGCCGCGATGCCTACACCTGTCAGTACTGCGGCAAACGCGGGGGCGACCTCACGGTAGACCACGTCTTCCCCAAAAGCCGGGGGGGCCGCAGCATCTGGGAAAACTTAGTAACTGCCTGCCGTCCCTGCAACCTCAAGAAGAAAAACCGCACCCCCGAGGAAGCCGGTATGCACCTGGCCCGCCGCCCCATCGCTCCTCGCCACAGCCTGTTGCTGGTAGCCGATTTGCCCCACCTGCCCGAAGCCTGGCGCACGTACCTGCCCGATATGGATCACCACCGCTAGCCCCAAAATTGCTCCATTCTCCCACTGACCCGCTCCGAAGGCGTACCTTGTTCCTTGCGGAAGTGTGGCCTAGCTGGTCAGGATGGCCTGCACCACCCCCTCGGTCAGCTTCCCCGTTGACGGCTCCGCAGTACCGTCCACAACTTTTGCTCAGCGGGCATTGGTTCACGACGTAAGCTCCGGCAGAGCTCGAGTAAATAGGGCAGATAGAAAGATGGATACTTCCCATTGAACAAAGCCCAACTCCTGAAATCGAAAAAAAAGCAGAAACCCCCACCTCTGGTGAAGTGGGGGTTCGATGCGCCATGAGTTGGCGCAAGCTGGAGCGGGAAACGGGACTCGAACCCGCGACCCCAACCTTGGCAAGGTTGTGCTCTACC
>NZ_JBEVAL010000078.1:0-12768 GCF_051297115.1 Meiothermus cerbereus | reverse complement strand
GTCGCCCGTCTCCAGAAAAAAGAAGACCGAAATGGCCTCGATTCCAGGTGTGGCCTTCACGTTTGCAGACCTTGGCCCGTGCGCGTGCCGCGCGCTGCTCCGCACGCTCGAGGCGATCCGCCTCACGGCGCGCTAGCTGTGCCTGTCTCTCCTCCTCGCGTGCTGCGGCGATCTCGGCTCGGGTCAGGGGAGGACAGTCTGACCAGACAACCTGGCCACAGGACGAGCAGGCC
Organism: Meiothermus cerbereus; assembly: GCF_051297115.1. Taxonomy (GTDB): domain Bacteria; phylum Deinococcota; class Deinococci; order Deinococcales; family Thermaceae; genus Meiothermus; species Meiothermus cerbereus_A. The sequence goes on along the minus strand of NZ_JBEVAL010000078.1, from coordinate 12,535 downwards.
CCGATCCACACCTCCACATGCTCATCCGAGTGGGGCGGTGCTTCTACAGGTGCCCGACGCATTGGTACGAGCGGGGTTAGGTAGTCAATGTAGACACCTCGCGTTTCTACCAAACGTTCATATTCGGCTCGCAGACGCTCTTCGCAAATAGGGCAATAGACGTGGGGGCCTAGCGTGCGCCAGAAGGGGTTACGCGACCGGCTCACCGGCTGGGAGATGCGCTCAACGTAGCGCCAGGTAGCAGGAAGGGAGGGTTTGCTCATACAGGATACCTGCCGTGCTCAGGAGCCTACTTCCAGTGTAGGCAGGGGCGCGGCTTGCTGGATAGGGGCGGGGGTAGTCTCCAGGGGAAGGCCCCAGAGCCGCTCTACCTTGAGGGCCAGCAAAGTACCGGCCCGCTCTACCACTCCCTCCACCACCAGCACCTGTGCGGTTTGCACCGTTCGACCGCAGCGCTCCCAGAGCTGGGGAGTCACGATGAGCTGGGCCAGTTGTGTCCCGTCCTCCACAACCACGAAAGCAAAACCTCGAGCCGACTCAGGTTTTTGCAAGAACTTGAAGAGGCCAGCGGTGCGCACCTGGGCTCCTTCCAGGCGTTGCAGCGAAACCAGGGGCTTGCAGCCCAGCTCGAGCAGCCTCGAGCGCATCAGATCCAGCGGGTGCAGGGCCAGTTCGGAGAAACCCTTGGTCTGGTAGTCCCAGGCCATGCGCTCGGGGAGTTCCAGGGGGGGCAGGGCTGGGGTGGGGGGCAGGGGAGCTTCCAGCAAGGGCCGTGCCCCTCCTGGGTGGGTCTGCAACAGAACCTGGGCCTGGTACAGCGCAGAGCGCCGATCCAGCAGGGCCTCGAAGGCCCCGGCCCGTATCAGGTTCATAAACACGTCGCGCGCCAGGGCCACCCGGGCATAGAAGTCCTCGAGGGAGGCGAAGGGGCGCTCCAGCCGCTCCAACAGAATCGCTTCCGCCAGGGTTTCCGACAGGCCGTGGACGGCAGTGAGGGGGAGGCGCACCCCTTTACCCTGGGGGGTCTTCTCACAGCGATAGTGCCTGCCGCTCTGGTTGATGTCCAGGGGCAGCACCACCACCCCCAGCTTGTGGGCCATCTGGCGCAGGGTATCGGCAGGCCAGAAGCCGGGCCGCTCGGTCATGAAGGCGGCCCAGTATTCCGCCGGGAAATGCAGCCGCAACCAGGCGCTGGCGTAGGCGTGCTGGGCAAAGGCGTGGGCGTGAGAGGCGCAAAAGCCGTAGCCGCGGAAGTCGGCCACCATCTGCCAGATGGCCTGGGCCTGTTCGCGGGTAGCGCCCAGGGTACGCTCAACGGCCTGAACAAATCGGGTAGCCTCTTCTTCAAGCTCTTCTTCCCCCTCGGCGCGGGCGATTTTCTTGCGCAGTCGCTCGGCCTCGGGCCAGCTATAGCCAGCGCAGTCGTGCAGGATGCGAAGCTGCTGATCCTGGTACAGCAGAACCCCCCGGGTCGGCCCCAGGATGGGGGCTAAGGCCGGGTGCACCACCGTCTCGGCCTCGAGGCCCTGGGCCCGCCGCAGGTAGGGATGCACGGTGCCCAACTGGATGGGGCCGGGGCGGATGAGGGCAATCTGGTGGGCCAGCTCGGCCCGGCTGCGGGGCTTTACCCGCAGGGAAGTCTGCATCTGGGCCGGGCTCTCGAGCTGAAAGAGCATCAGCGTATCGCCCGCTTCCAGCGCATCCCAGACTGCTGCCTCGTCGGGCAGACGACCCAGATCAAGCCATACCCCCTCGGTGCGATATACCTCCTCCCGGGCCCGTTCCAGCACGCCCAGCATCCGCAGACCCAGCAGGTCGCATTTGATCAGGCCCATCTGCTCGACCCCTTCCTTATCGAGTTGCAGGTGCAAAATCCCCCCGCTGCTTCGTTGCAGTGGGGAGTAATAGGTCAGGGGATGGGCAGAGAGCACCACCCCGCCGCTATGGGGGGCCAGGTGGCGCACGTGGCCCGGCTCGATCTGCTCTAAAAGCCAAAGCAGCACCTCCTTCAGCGGGCTGTTTCCCAGAACCTCGTCGAAGATGGCCTGGGCCCGACGGGCCTGGTGGGGCCGCCGGTGGCGGTGGTCGCGGCCCAGCAGTTTGCTGAGCAGGGTGCGCTGGTGCATGGGCAGATCCAGGGCCCGGCCCAGATCCTGCAAGGCAGAGGGCAACCGGTAGGTGATGTAGTTGGCGGTCATGGCCTCGCGGCGCTCCCCCCCAGCGAAGCGCTGCTCGACCCAGGCCAGCACCTCGTCACGGCGGTGAGAGGCCAGGTCAATGTCCACGTCGGGGGTGGAGCGCCGCCCGGCGTGCAGGAAGCGCTCGAAAAGGAGGTTGTGCTGGAGGGGGTCTACCTGGGAGATGCCCAGGGTGTAGCAGACCAGGCTGCCCGCGGCGCTGCCCCGACCAGCCGCCAGGATGCCGTGGGAGCGGCAGTAATCCATGATCTCGGCCTCGAGGAGGAAAAACCCCGCCATCTCCATCTCCTCCACCACTCCCAGCTCGTACTCCAGTCGGGCCCTCGCAGCCTCCCGCGTGCTCGAGGGATATAGCCGCTCCAGGCCGGTATAGCACCGCTGACGCAGGTAGGCCGGGGCCGAGAGCCCGGGCGGTAGCAGGGGCACTGCGGTCTCCAGGCGCTCGGGCAGCAGTTCGAAGGCACAGGCCTGGGCCAGCCGGGCGGTGTTGGCCAGGGCCTCGGGAAAGGGAAAGCGGTCGCGCAGCTCGGCCAGGGAGGGCAGGTACTGGGCATCGTTTCTGACTGCCTGGGGGTGCGGGGTGTGGACGCTGATGCCCAGACGGGCTGCGGTGAGGGCTTCGTGCAGCGGGTAGAGGGACTGGACCGCGTAGCGCACCTCGGGGGCCGCGACCACCGGTAAGGAGCATTCACGGGCGAAGGCCCACAAGGCCCGCACCCGCCGGTCGTCCTCGGGGTAGAACTCGTGGAAAAGCTGAACCCATAGCCGGTCTGGGAACGCCGAGCGCAGGGTGGAAAGCAGGCGGTGCAGAACCTCCGATTTGCGTGCAGCCAGCAGACGGCTGACCGGCCCGGCCCGACCCCCGCTGAGCAGGTGCAGGTCCTCGGCGTGGGCGAGCAGTTCCTCGAGTTCAACACACGGGGTGTCCCGCTGCCGGGCTCGGGTAATGAGTTCGCCGAGGTGGCCGTAGCCCCGCCGCGAGGCCGCCAGCAGCACCACCGGATAGATCTGCGAATGTACCCGGAGCGGCACGGTGGCCCCGGTGAGGGCCTGCAGGCCCAGGCTGTGGCAGGCCTGGTGCAGCTCCACCACGCTCGCCAGCGAAAGCCAGTCGGTCAGGGCCAGCGCCCCGTATCCGAGTTCGGCGGCCTGTCGGGCTAGCCGGGCTGGGCTGCTCACCCCACCCCCCTCGGAAAAGTAGGAGTGTACGTGCAGGGCCGCGGGCTTCAGTCGAGAATCCGCGTGAGCACCCATAGACCGCTTCCCTCCTGGTGGTAGACCTCCAGGGTCAGACCGCCCTCGACCTCGACCCACCAGTAGGCGCGGGGCCCCTCTCCTAGAAACCAGCGTCCCTTGCTGCGCCAGCGCTTCAACCAGCGCAGCACTAGCCGCCGGTAGCGGTAGACCACCGCCCCTGGCCGCCCGTCGGGGTGGGCCTCCACCGTAACCGCAAGACCTACCCGGCGCATCAGGGATCCCCTTCCAGCAGCCGAATCCAGACCGCGCGCTGATCGGCGGCCAGGGCGTAGGGGTCGAGCTCCCGCGCCTGTACCAGCGTCCAGGGGAACTGCTCGGCCACCGCCTGGATAGCCAGGCTTTGCGGGCGGCTTTCCCACAGGGCCCCCTGAACCCCAGGGCGGCGCAGGCTCGAGAGCTCGAGGGAGATCTGCTCGAGGGGTAGCCCCAGGGCGCCGGTGTCTTCCAGGGTCAGGCGGGCCAGGCGGTAGATGGGGTCGGCCTGCTGGAGTGGAACTTTGCTCTGGCGGGCCGCAGAATGCAGATTGCCGCAGGCCGTTGCGAGCACCTTTAGCCGGAAAGCAGCTTTGCCTTTGCCCTGGAGCGCACGGGATAGCTGCGCGGCCAGGTGCTTCAGTACCGGCTCGAACTCCCTGGGCTCGAGGGCGGCCTCGGCAAAGGGGTGTTCTACCCGCATGGTTTCAGGAAGCCGGGCACGGTTTACCTGGGAACTCCAGGGGCCCAACAGGTAGCGCTCGAGGGCCCCGTACTCCGGCAGCGTGCGCTCCAGCTGCGCTTTGCTCCATTGCCGCAGGTCGCCCAGGGTGTGCTGCCCCAGCTGCGCGAGCCATTCCAGGGAGCGCGCCCCCAGGCCCAGCCCCTTGAGCAGGTAGAGCGGCAGCCGATCCGTCCGGCTTTTCTCTTCGCCCGGTGGGACTGTCCGAACCCGGCCTGGGCGGGCGGACAGTGCGGCCAGCAGGGCGACCTCGCGGTACCGGGCGAAACCAACCCTTACCCTGTACACTTCTGCCAGCACCCGGGCCGCTGCCATGTCTACCCGCAACAGCAACCGTCCAGGACTGAGGAGCTCGACCCAGGGACTGAAGGCTGGCATCTCCTCCAGCAGCACCTCCCAGGTAGCGTGCAGCATTGGGGTTTCCAGTCGAATCAGGCGTAGCCCGGCCAGCCTGGCCAAAGCGACCGAACCCCGCATCCCCAGGTTTACCCCCGCTTTGCGCACCGCGGGGGTGGCCGCAACCACCCGATCCCCTAGTGTGACCGCTACGGGTTCTTCGGGCAGCCCAGGGTTCAGGCAGCGGGCCACATACAGCGGCCAGGGGTCGAACAGCAGGGCCGCGACCCCTTCGGTATAGGGGTGATGATCGAGCTCTGGACGATGAGAACGGCTTTGGGGCATGGGGGATTTCTGCTATACTGACAAGACCAATAGAAGACCGCTCCGGAGCATTGCCCTGGATGCTATGGGGGAGGGCGCGAAATGGCTGGCAGGCTGAACGCGCCCTCGAGTCGTGGGCTAGGAAAGGGTTACATAACCACCCCCAGGGTAGAGAGCAGTTGCTCGGGGCTTTTGCCACGCAACATGTATTCAAACACGCCCAGGAGGCGTAGCTCGCGGGCCGGTAGCTCCAGGCTGGGATAGTCGGGGTTGTGGGGCTCGAGCAAAGCTATATCCCCCTGAAGGGTTACATACTTGAGGCTGGCCCGGCCGGTCTCGCTGTCGATGACCGCGCAGATCTCCCGGCGGCGGGGGGGGCGGGCCACCCTGTGCACCACCACCACATCCCCAGCCAGAAAGAAGTCAGCCATCGAATCGCCATCCACCACCAGGGCGAAGGTGTCGGGGCTGCCCGGCAGCTCCAGCAGGCCCAGTTGCTGCTGCACAGCCGGGGCCATCGGCCCTGCTGCGATGTAGCCCAGAACAGGGATGCCCTGACCCAAAAGCAACTTTCCTTGCGGGGTGAGGATGATCTCGGAAGTGCGACCCTGGCCGCGCGAGATGACCTCCAGCAGCCCCTTGCGCTCCAGCGCAGTTAGGTGCTGCCGCAAGGCCTGGTAGGAGTAGCCCAGCGCGGCACTGAGCTCGGGCACACTGGGCATGCGCCCGAGTTTCCGCTTCAGCGCGGACATCTGCTGGACTACCTTCTGTTGGCCCCTGGAGAGTTGCATGGCATCCCTATACCTGTAAGGTTACAAGTATTTTCTCTGAGAATACGTGCAAGAACCACCTGGGGTCAAGGGTGGTGGCTAGACCAATCTTTGCTGAATCTCGCTGATGTGATCCTGCAACTCTGCCTAGCAAAAGCTTGTACCCAGATGTGCCTTTTTCAAGATCGGCGAGCGAGCAAGATTTCGCACAATACTCATACAGCGAACTTTTCCGGCTAGACTGAGGGGGTCATGGAGAGCGCAACCCCCCTCAAGCTGGCCGAAGTGCGCGGTAAAAAAGCGAAGGCGAACTCCGAACTCGAGGCCCTCATTGCTGAGACGGCCAAACTTTGGCGTAAGGCCCACCTGGACTATGACCAGAGCAAGTATGTGGTCGAGCGGGTGCGCCGCCTGCTGGAGCTCGACCCGCCCGCCAAGCGCCGCCGGGTGGTCGAGCGGCTCAGCCGCGAGGAGGTCGAGCGCCTGCTCGAGGCCGCCTACCGCCTCCACCCCAGGAAGCCGGTCTACGGCCTGATGCTCAAGACCCTCTTCTACACCGGAGTCCGGGTCTCGGAGTTCGTCTTTTTGCGGGCCCAGGATGTCCACCTCGACGGGGAGGCCCCCCACCTCTACGTCCACAAGGCCAAGAAGGACTCGGTGCGGTATGTCCCGATCCTGCCCGCCCTGGCCCAGGAGCTGCGGGTTCACCTGGCGGGGCGCACCCGGGGCTACCTCTTCGAGTCCAACCGCCATGAGCGCTACTCCCCCCGGGCCATCCAGAAGCTCATCCGGCGGGCCGCGCAGGAGGCGGGCATCGAGAAGCGGGTCTACCCCCACCTGCTCAGGCACTCGGTGGCGCAGATTCTCCTCGACCGGGGGATGCCCCTGGAGCAGCTGCAGAAGTTTTTGGGGCACCGGGACCTCAAGACCACCCAGATCTACGCCGAGAGTTCGCTGGAGCAGGTGGGAGAAAGCTACCGACGGGTGTTCAGAGGGGATTAGTTCTGTCGCTTTCCAAGGATGATTGTTCGAATATTGGCCTCATCCCCGCGTTCTCCCACCAATAGTCTCGAGGTCCTCCTGTTGTAGTTTGCCAGGCAGAATTTCTCTGGCCTGGGCATCGTTGAGCTCGCGCCTATAGTATTCGCTCAGGTATTTGCGAAGGATGGCCAGCACGGCTTGTTCGAGGGCTTTGGGACTCGCTAAGTCACCCTCGGAAGCAACCAGGCTGTACCAGCCCTGCTGCAAGACCTGCTGTAACTTTTTAGTGGAAAAGCTCAGATTGCCAATGCGCTCGGCCCTGGCGTAGATCAGCAGTTTCTGCCGCAAACTCACCCAGTCCAGCATGGCTAAGTGCTTGGGCTCCAAGGGTTGGCGCTGGCCTGCGGTCTGGCTTACCAGCTCCTGGTTTTCCAGCACGCTGATCCTGGCTGCCAAAGTGACGCTGGGCTTAGTGATGTTATCAGGTTCAAAAACCAGGGTGCGCGACTCAAAGCCGAAATTCTCAGGCAGCCGGGGCAGGGGTAGGGGTTTGGCGAGTGCCGATTGGTTGATTTGGAGTTCTAAATGTATCCGCTCCAGGTTGATTTCCTCAGATTGGATGGTTTCCAGAAAACGCTTTATGTAATTGGCGTTGAGACCCAGCACGTACAGGGTCTCCAGTCGTTTAACCTCATGCTTCCCTGAGCGCTTGAGCGAGTGGTTCTGCCCCAACAGCCGCACCCCCCGGCCAAAGAGCTGAATAATGAGGGGCCCCTGGTTCTTCCCGATGTTGAGCAGGGTCATGGTAGAGACCCGCCAGCTACTCCAGCCCTCTACGAACTTTCTGGAGCCTATGAGCACTTGAATGGGGCTGTTGGGCTGGTTGATCTGCTGAAAGAGGCTGTAACCATAAAGCGGGTTTTCCCCTACGGCCAGCTTCAGATTCTGCTCAAGCTGCTTCTTGAAACCCGCGGTGTCCCCGATGTTGATGACCCCGAAGTACTCTCTGGCTCCTGAGGTCTTCAGGCCAATCTCGCCCTGAGCGGGCATCAGGTGAAGCTCCAGGGCTCCGCGCCCTAGCATCACCGTCTCCAGCACCTCGTAGTAGAGCTGGCGCGGAGCCTGCGTTTGTAGCTCGGTCAGATGGGCTGCAAAAGGGTTGGAGTTGCCGATGAACTCTCCGCTGGTCACTGCACCCGCCATCAAGCCCTGGGCCCACTGAGGATCGTCCGTCAAGCGCTTGAGGAAGCGCACCACCTTGGCCACGTCGGCTAAGGTCTCGGCGTCTTCCTCTAACTCGCCCTCCTTGCCCTTGCTGCTCTTGATGACGGTGTGGCCCACGAACGTCCAAAGCGGCTTTTCCAAGTTGTACTCGCGGGCCCGGTTCCCCAGGCTCAGGTAATGCCTTAGCTGCACGTAGTAGAGGAGCAAGCCCCCCATTAACGCGGCTTCCTCCTCAGCGGTGGGGTTGAGGTCACCAGGGTTGGCTTCTATAGACTGAAAATCCTTGCCATACTGATCCTGGTAGAAGTAGCGGTACTGGTAGTCGGCAAGAATCCGCTTGCCGTACTCCCTTAACATCTCTCCACTCTTCAAGACCTGGGCAAAGGTAGCGCTGTACTCCAGGAGCATTCCCTTTTCGCTCAACCACTCACGGATTTGACGCCAGCCCTTGTCCAGGGAGGCGGTGCCCTTATGACCCTCATCGGCAAAGACCAGGTTGGCCTGTCCCAGGATGGGGTAGTAGAGCCCTTCAGTCTCTGTCTCGTCCTTAGCGCGTTTGTCGCGGAGCTTGGGCATATCCACCACCAGCACCGTACCGGGTAACACGCTGCTGGGGTTGTGCTTGACCTCGGTCAGGTAACGAGCCGGGATGCCGCTTCTTTCAAGATCTTGGCGGTGTTGTTCGGCCAAACCCGCGTTAGGAGTTAGCAAGAGGATGTTCCCAAACCCAGCCTCGGTGGTCAGGGCCTCTTTTTTGCTTCCGGCTTTAAAGTAGTGCAACAGCTGCCAGTAATGCACATGAAGGAGCAGGGTTTTACCTGCACCTGTGGCCAGGTAAAAGGCCAGGCGGCGCAAATCGGGCAGTGTGAACTGGGCGCGGTGTAGATCCGCAGCCTGAAATTCATTGAGCTCATCCACGTATTTCTCAGGATCGCCCGTCAGCTGATCCAAGTGGTACTCCGAGGCTAGAAGAGCAATATACTGGAAATACTTAAACCCCGCGAACTCTTTGCGACGGCGGGCCAGGCGGCTCTCGTACTCGCGCAGGTTGGCGTCATAGAGGGGGAGCCGCTGGGCCAAATCCGGGGTGGCCATGCCCAAGGCCGCGTTGAAGAACACCGTTTGCGCCCCGGTGGCCTGGGTGTCCTCCAGGGCCTGCCAGCTCCGCAATTCGTTGATGTTGCTAACCCGCAACTTGCTCAGGAAAAAGCGAGCCAGCACCAGATGAGCATCCAGGCTCACTTGGACCCCTCCATCATGGCGTCCAGAAGTACCTCCTCTAGCGCTTCAAAGGCAGCTATCGGGGGTGCATTGAGGATCACCCGGTGGCCGGGAAAAGTCTGTTCCAGCCAGACCCGCTCCGCATGCAAGTCAAGGTCGGGCTTGCGCTCGCGCAAGATTAGAGCAACCGGTTGTGCCTCATCGAGCGAGGTAGCGTACATGACCCTGTAGAGATGCCCGTTCGCTTCCATCTCCGCATAATTGCGGATTCTGAGCCCCAGCCAAAGCGCGGCTGTTTCCAGCCAATCCACTTCTTCTTCCCGGTAGCCTCCCTTTTCGGGCCGCTTGATCCGGATGGCTGCAGGATAGTGCCATTCGGTAAGCGCCTCTCCATTCAGCATGGGTCGTAGCAGCGTGGGATTCCCGTCTTGTACGACCTCGGCGAAGTAGGAGAGGAGATAGGCATTCTCACGGGTCAAGAACTCATGGGGCCGCTCCACCGCGCTCAGGTTTTCGGCATAGGCTGTCTCGCGCGGGGAAGGCTCGGTTTGTAGGTTGAACAGGGCGTCCTCGTAGCTCTCCAAGCGCAGCACCTTGACCAGGCGGGGTGAGCGTTCCATCCACTGGGGTAGGGGGCTCATCCCACCCTTGCTCTCTAAACCCGCCTGATAGACTTGGCCTTCCACTATAGGCTCCGGTTTGGGCCTTCCATCGGCCCAGGCGGGCGCATACATCACCTTCTGTACCCGCCGCAGCACCACGCTGTCGAAGTGGTCGCCCATCTCTACCAGGATGAACTTGCGTCTGCCACCATCTTCCCGGTTGAGCCGGATGACCGCGTGGGCGGTGGTGCCGGAGCCCCCAAAGTAATCCAGCACCATGCCCTCCTTATAGGGAGTGGTTTGCTGGAGCAGGCGCATGATGAGGCTGGTAGGCTTGGGGGCAAAAAACACCCCGGAGCGGCCGAACAGGGCCGAGGTCTCCTTCTCCCCGTCGCTATAGTCCACGATCACGCTTTTGCCCACGTTGGTCTCCACCTCGTGGAGAAAGCGCTTGATCCGAGGCACCTTCTGCTCATCCTGGCCCCAGACAATGCGGCCCTGGGCGTCCAGCTCTCTGAAAGAGCGGCCCTCCTCTAAATCTCTTTGCTCATAGGGTAACTTCCATCCACTTTTAGGGTGCGGTACGGGCCTGCCCGTGATGGAGTGAAGGGGCTTGTAGAAGCGGTAGTTGGGGCTGCTGGGATCCTTTGTACTGGCTGCTTGTTTCCCCGCTGGCATGGCCAAATTGTCCTCTTGCCACACCCATATGGAGGCGCGCTCCTCCCGCGCCCGTTCCTCGGGCACGAGCTCCCCCTTCGCATTCCGGTACTCAGCGCGCTTGTAGGGGTAGATCCCCTTCCAAGGATCGTTTTTCTTCTCCTCTTCCCACTTCAACCCCTGAGCCTCCACCTGCTGACGGTACTCGGCTTGGTGCCGCTGGTAGAGTTCGCGCAGGGCCTTTTCCACCTCGGATAGGGGCGGGTAGCTGGGGTTCAGTTCCTCGATGAGGGCCATCACCTCCTCGTAACCCGGCTTGGGTTCGCGGAACATCTGGGGATCGCTGGCCACAGTCGGCAGGTCTTTGGCCCAGACCAGTACGTACTCGTGGTTGGTGGAGTAGGTGGGCACCTGGCTGTTGGTGGTGTTCATGGCCCAGATGAGTTCTTCCACCTGGTTCCAACTGCCAAAGGTGTCCCGCAGCACGTGCTCTACGACCGTGCGCTCCTCGAGGTCAATGCTTACCAGCATCACCCCGTCTTTTCTCAGGAAGTCGCGAGCGGGGCGCACCCGTCCTTCCATGAGCGTAGCGAAGGTGGCGTGCTTAAAGCCATTCTTATAGGGGATTTCCGAGGACTTCGTATTGTAAGGGGGATCAATGTAGACCACCTTAACCTGCTCACGCCAGCGGGCTTCCAGGGTGCGGAGGGCGCCATAGTTTTCCGCGTGTACCAGGACCCCGTCAGTAGCCTCGTCCAGATCCCAGTGCTCGCTCAGGGCCGCCAGCAGCTTCCGAGCAAAGCCGGGGTTGAAGTTGCCGGTAAAGACCGGCAGGGAGGGGTGGGTCTCAAGGATTTGCTGGTTGATCTCGGCGAAGCCCATATCGTCCCGCCAGTACCGGATTTGCGCCTCGTTTGCCAGAATCTCCGGCCACAGGCTCTGGGGGATGTGGCGAATAGGCACGATGTAGTCCGTGCGGTAGACCAGACGCTTTTTCTCGAAAAGCTGGGTTTGGATGCGCTCGAGCTGGCCCAGGAAGCGGATCAGGTCCTGGGTGATCCCCCTGAAGGCTTTGAGGGTGGCTAGGCGGCGGCGCAACAGGCGGTCGTCCTCCAACTCGGCGTGGCGCAGGGCCTGGGATTTGGTGAAGTAGTCCAGCTCGGCCTGAAGGAAGTCCTCGAGGTGGGGGTGGATGAAGAAGTCCTTGCTGCCCAGGGCGCTAAAGTGGCGGGCCCGGCGGTAAAGCAGGCTTTTGCCGTTGTCGCCGGTGTTCTCCAAGGCCGCCCGAAGGTCGGGATCGGGGATGGTGGCCAGCACGGCGGGTAGGGCGGCCTCGAGGATCTTCTCCTGACTGGCGGGGTCGCCCTCCCTCTTGCTTCGGTAGTCAAAGGGAATGGTCAGGGCATGGCCCTCGAGCTTTACCTCAGGCTTGGGGAAGAAGTAGCGGGAAGCCCGGTTGTTATCCCTGACGGCTTCTACATGGGCCAGGACGAACTGCACCGTAAAGGTTTGGGGCTCGAGGCCCTGGGTTTCTACCCTGAAGCTGTAGTTTTTCAGGTAGGTGTCGCTCTTGGCATAGTGCATCCCACGGGTAGGCCAGTGGAAGTACACATCCTCACCACGGTAGACCGCACCGGGGAAGTCCTGGGGTAGCGGCGCTAAGCCGCGATCCCCGTATGACTCAATGGCATAACCCTCACCGTAAGAAAAGCGCGGCTGGGGGATGAAGTCACCCTCATCGTAGTAACGGCGAAAAAAATCATGAACGAGCAGGAGCACGTCGTTGACCTGGTTCTCTGCGAGTACCTGTTCGCCTAGGATGCTACGAATCTGGCGAATCCGATCAATCAGGTTACCAATCTGCCCACCGGCCTGGGCCAGGGTATCGGCAATGGGGGTCAGGGTACCGTCAGGCTCAATGGCATTGGGTGTCAGTTGCCTGAGCTTATCCGTCGCTGCTTTGAGCTCAGCCTCGAGATCAGCTTTGGCCTGCTGGCTCAAGGCGTGGATGTGGTTATACAAGCGCTCAGGTAGTTCTTTGGCAAAGTAGTCCTCGATAGCTCTACGGCGCTGTTTCAGCAGCCGGTAGAGGCCAAAATCAAGGTCGGCCAGGTCAAGCTGGAATAGCTCGCTCAGCAACACGCGGAACTTCTGATAGCCCTCGAGGTGTTCCAAAGGATGTGCCATATGTCACAAGACTCCTTTCGTGGATGCTCCGCATTTCAATGCGGAGAGGAAACGAAAGCCGAG
>NZ_JBEVAL010000077.1:0-12948 GCF_051297115.1 Meiothermus cerbereus | reverse complement strand
TGGTTTCCACCCCAAAATCCTAAAGTCAAGGTTGAGGGGTGCGGAATGTGGGCGATATGAGAGCGGTTCCCACGAATACCCAGCATATGGAAACCTCTCTTGAGACAGCCCTTTTTATGAATTGGGATTGCAGCATGCTCTCTGAAGACCGCTCTAAGCCCTTGCCACAGGCTGTTCTTTGCTCCGGCGGGTCTTCTTCGAGGGAGGTGCCGCCTTGCGCTCGAGGGCCCGCAGCCCCCCTACCAGCGTCCAGTCCAGCACCTGGTCCAGCGCCTCGGCAAAGTGAAACTGAAGGTTCTGGCGCAGGTAGGCAGGGATGTCTGAAAGGTCGGGCTGGTTTTGCTTAGGCAGAATCACCTCGCGGATTCCCGCACGGCGAGCGCCCAGCACTTTTTCTTTCACACCCCCAATGGGCAGCACCCGCCCGGTAAGGGTAATTTCTCCGGTCATGGCCACATCGTTGCGCACCGGGATTTCGGCCAGGGCCGAGACCAGCGCCGCAGTAATGGCAATGCCCGCCGAGGGGCCTTCTTTGGGCACGGCACCCGCTGGAACATGGATATGCACGTCTGAGTTATCGAAGCGCTCGAGGGGGATACCAAAGCGAGCCGCGTTTTTCTTGGCGTAAGAAAGGGCTGCACGCGCCGACTCCTTCATTACGTCGCCAAGCTGGCCGGTCAGAATCAGGTTGCCTTTGCCCGGCATGACCGAGACCTCGATAAACATGATGTCGCCCCCCACCGGGGTGTAGAACATCCCCGTGGCCACCCCAATCTGGGGCGTTCTGGCCTCAGATTCGGGCTGGAAGCGCGCCGGGCCCAGGTATTTTTCCAGGTCGGCTTCGGTGATGCGTACCCGCTTTTTCCCGCTTTCCAGAATGGCGCGGGCAGACTTGCGCAACAAGGTGCCGATCTCGCGCTCGAGGTTGCGTACCCCGGCCTCGCGGGTGTAGTGGGTAATCAGGCGCATCAGGGCAGCCTCGGTGAGGTGTACCTGGTTTTCCTTAAGCCCATTCTCGCTCATCTGACGGGGCAGCAGATACCGCTTGGCGATCTCGAGCTTTTCCTGCTCGATGTAGCTGGTAAACTCGATCAGCTCCATGCGGTCGAACAGGGGCCCCGGAATGTTCTCGGGGAAGTTGGCGGTGCAAATAAAGAGCACCTCGCTCATGTCAAACGGAACGCCCAGGTAGTGGTCGGTGAACTCCTTGTTTTGCGCGGGGTCAAGCAACTCGAGCAAGGCCGCTGCCGGGTCGCCCTGGTAAGAAACCCCCAGTTTGTCTACCTCGTCCAGCAAGATGACGGGGTTCTTGCTGCCAGCCTGGCGCATGCCCTGGATGATGCGCCCTGGCATGGCCCCGATGTAGGTACGGCGGTGGCCTCGAATATCGGACTCGTCGCGGGCCCCACCCAGTGAGATGCGGTGGTATTTACGGCCCAGGCTCTTGGCGATGGACTTGGCGATGGAGGTCTTCCCTACCCCTGGCGGCCCCACAAACAGCAAGATGGGGCCTTTGGAAACCTCCTCTGGCGGAATTTCGCCCTTTTGCTGGCGCTCGAGCTTCAGCTTGCGCACCGCCAGGTACTCCAGCACCCGATCCTTGACCTTTTCCAGCCCATAATGGTCTTCATCCAGGATTTTTTTGGCTTCCCGCAGGTCAATCTGATCCTGGGTGCGGGAGTTCCAGGGAAGGTTGATGATCCAGTCCAGATAGGTGCGCACCACGCTGGCTTCAGCCGAGTCGGGGTGCATGCGGGCAAAGCGGGAAAGCTCGCGCTCTACTTCGGGCAAAACATTTGCAGGCAGGTTCAAAGCGGCAATTTTCTGGCGGAACTCCTCCACCTCCACCTCGCCCTCTTCACCGTGAAGCTCGCGCTGGATGGCCTTCATCTGCTCGCGCAGATAAAACTCCCGCTGATTTTTATCAATTTCTTCTTTCACCTGCTGCTGAATACGGCGCTGGGTCTCCACCAGGTCCAGCTCAGCATCCAGCAAGATGGCAATGCGCTTGAGGCGATCCACCACCGAGGAGGTAGCCAGAATCTGCTGCTTGTCTTCCAGCTTGAAGTCGAGGTGGAAGGCAATGTAATCAGCCAGCTGCGAAGGGTCTTCCAGGTTCAGCACAAACTGCGCCACCTCAGGCGAGACATACTTGCCCTCGCGCAGCAGGTTCTCAAAGCGCTCCTTGACCTCTCGGAATAGCGCCGTCACCTCGGTGGTTTTGCCTTCAACCTCGGGCAGCCGCATCACGCTGGCCTCCAGGTAGCCGGTGGCCTGGTAATACTGCTGTACCCGTACCCGGGCAAAGGCCTGCACCAACATCTGCACCGAACCATCGGCGTTTTTGCGCATGCGGAGGATGTTGCAGGCGGTGCCCACGTCGTACAGGTCGTCCGCGCCGGGTTCCTCAACTTCTTTGTCCCGCTGGCTGACAATCAGAATAACCCGCTCCTGGGACAGAGCGGCCTCGATGGCCCGTATGGATATAGCCCGCCCCGCATCGATGGGCATGACCATGCTGGGGTAAATTACCGAGCCCCGTACCGGACATACCGGGAGCCTCTCGGGAAGGTTTGTGTTATTTTTTTCGGTTTTGTCGTTCATAATCAACTCCGTATCTATCGCAAGTGTACAGGCAGTCCCAACATTGGGGGTTTTGCTCGAGTGGGTCCACACCCTGAGTGTATTATTATCAAGTTTACTGATTATATCAATGGCAATAAGAACCCCCAGCACAATGCCGTATGCTGAAACAGATGAGACGCACTGGGGTTTGGGTTCTTCTATTGCTATGGGCCCTGGTTTCCTGGCCCGGCAGCCCTGCCGGTAACAGTCTGGGCGGGCCGGGATGGAGCGGGGCCGTCGCCCAGCGCAGTGGGGGTGGCGCAGGTGGCCGGGGCGGCTTTTCGGCACCCCGCTCGAGCCCCTCCATTCCCAGGGTCAATCCCTCGCCTTCTCCCTCCCTGCCCCTGCCAACCCCACGCCGCTATCCCAGCTACCCCACCTACCCCCGCGACTACTACCCCCCCAGTGCCCCAGGCTACCCCAGCACCCGACCGCCCATTTTTGTAACTCCAGGAGCGGGCTACAACTTCGACCTGATCGCGCTAGTGTTCATTGTGGGCATCGTTGTGGTCAGCTTATCGATGGTGCGGGGGTTGCAACGGGCCGCAACTGGCCCTGGGGCAGGCAGCGAGCCCGAGAGCACAGTGGCCCGGCTTCGACTGGCCACCCTCTACAGCCCCCAGTTGCAGGCCAGCCTGCGCCACACCGCCGAGGCAGCCGACACCGAAAGCGTGCGGGGGCTGGCCGACCTGATAGACAATACCGCCGTGTTGCTGCTGCGTGAGCAGGCTGGCTGGCGGTATGGCATGTATGAGGTCTGGAGCGGCAGCCTGGACAAAGCCGAGGGGCAGTTCGATGCCTGGATGACCGAGACCCGTTCGGAGTTTATTGAAACCTACCGGCACTTCGAAGGCGAAGAAGTGGTTCAGGGCGCTTATCAGCCCAGGGCCGAACCCGATGGGCGCTACCTTCTGGTAACGCTGTTGCTGGCCGTGAGCGGCAGCCTGCCCCCAGTACCCACCCCCTTGCGCCGCGAGGGGGTGCGGCAGGCCCTGATGGCCCTGGCCACCTCGAGCCCAGTAAACACCCTGGCCGCCTACGTGGCCTGGACCCCCGAGTCCGAGGGTGAAGCCCTCACCGAGCAGGACTTACTTCTGGGCTGGCCTCGGCTCGAGCTGCTCTAACCGGATGCCATTAAACCCTGGCCCCGACCAGGGCCTTCACCGCTTCGGCCACCTCCGGGTAGGGGGGCTCCTGGGACGCCACCTCGGCTACCCAGGCCCAGGTAATGCGGCCAGAAGCATCGAACACATAGGCCGCCCGCTGGGAAAAGCCGGGTAGACCCCGCAGGCTAATCTCGAGCCCAAAGGCCCGGGTGGCTTCCCGGTTATAATCGGAGAGCAGCGGAAAGGCCAGACCCAACGACCTGGCATAAGCGGCCAGGGTCCAGGGCGTGTCCACACTCAAGCCATACACCTCAACCCCAAGCTGGTTGTACTCCGCCAGCCCATCGCGGAAGGTGCACAGCTCCTTTTCGCACACCCGGGTGTGTGCTGCCGGAAAAAAAAGCAGCACCCCTGGCCTTCCTTGTGCCAGCCCCGCCAGCGATACCGGCTCGGCAGAAGTGTTGAACACGGTTACCTCGGGTAGACGGTCTCCTACGTGAATCGCCATAGCCCAAGATTACCCAATTTTTTCGGGGAAGCGCTCCCCCCAATCCAACACGCCCAATGGGCCGCTGTTCGGGCCAACCCATGCCCTGGTCTACTTTTCGCTCGACCGAAGGATATTAGACTTGAAGGTATGGTAGTCAAACGCCGCAAAACGCCGACGGTCTGGGTGGGGAAAGTACCCAAAGGGGGCGACCACCCTGTGGTGGTGCAATCTATGACCAATACCGACACTGCCGACATCGAGGCCACCGTAGCTCAGGTCTGGGCCCTGGCCCGCGCGGGCTCCGAAGTCGTGCGCATGACCGTCAACAATGACGAAGCCGCTCTGGCCGTGCCGGAAATCAAGCGTCGCCTGGCCGACCTGGGTGTGGATGTGCCCCTGGTGGGCGATTTTCACTTCAACGGCCATATTCTCTTGCGCAAGTACCCCCAGATGGCGCTGGCCCTGGACAAGTACCGCATCAACCCGGGAACAGTGGGAAAAGGCAAACAACAAGACCCCAACTTCCGCATCATGTGCGAGGTGGCGGTGGAATATGGCAAGCCGGTGCGGATTGGGGTGAACTGGGGTTCGCTGGACGCAGGCTTGCTCGAGGAGATGATGGACGCCAATGCCGCCCTGCCCGAACCCAAAGATGCCCACCAGGTCACGCTCGAGGCCATCGTAGAGTCGGCGGTTCGTAGCTACGAATGGGCCCTGAAGTATGGCCTCAGCGAGGATAAAATCATCCTATCGGCCAAGATTTCTAACGCCCCCGACCTCTGGTGGGTCTACCGCGAGCTGGCCCGGCGTACCCATGCGCCGCTGCATTTAGGGCTAACCGAGGCCGGTATGGGCGTGAGCGGCATCGTGACCAGCACCGCGGGCCTGGTTCCCCTGCTGGCCGAAGGTATCGGCGACACCATTCGGGTCTCCATCACCCCGGCCCCCGGCGAGCCCCGCACCAAGGAAGTAGAAGTAGCCCTGGAAATCCTGCAATCCATTGGGGTGCGGCAGTTTACCCCCAGCGTAGCCAGTTGCCCTGGTTGCGGACGCACCACCAGCACCTTCTTTCAAGAGCTGGCCCTGCAGGTTTCCACCCGCCTGAGCACCCAGATGCCGGTCTGGAAAAACCAGTACCCTGGTGTCGAGAACCTCAAGGTGGCGGTAATGGGGTGCGTGGTCAACGGCCCTGGTGAGTCCAAGCACGCCGACATCGGAATTTCGCTGCCCGGCACCGGCGAGGCCCCCCGCGCCCCGGTGTATATAGACGGACAGCTTGCCACCACCCTCAAGGGCGACCAGATCGCCGAGGAGTTTATGGGCATGGTGGAAGAATACATTCAGAAGCGCTTTGGCAAGCAGATGGCCTAGCCCGCTTCCACGAAGACCCCACCCGTCCAGCCGCCTTTCTTGTGGTCGGCTGGTGTTTTTGGAGTACACCCAGGGCAAGTACGGCAGCAGTTCGAGTAGCAGTAGGTCTGGTTACACCATTTTAGGCCGACTTTTGTGTAATGTATTGGTTTCTACAATAACTTTTGTGTTGCAGTTTTTGTGTATATTTTGCCTATGGTGTATAAGTGTTCGGATTTGCGTTTACATAAATGACACAATTTGCCCTAACCTGGTATCCAAGGAGGGAATACCATGGAGACCACCCTGATTCAGAGCAGCAACACCCCAGTGACGCAGTACCAGGGCTCGAGCCGCCTGATCCGTCCCGCGCGCCTGATTCTCAGCCGTCCCCCCGCCAAGAGCTCCGTGAAAGCCATCTGGGATGGCTTCCGCATGAATAGGGCCTGGGGTGAGGCCATCGAAACCTACGACCTGAACCACGAATAGTGCAGCGGCAAAGAAAAAAAGCGGCGGCCTGGGCCGCCGCTTTTCCTGTGCGCTGCCTTCAGCCAATGGTCACGCTAGGCTCGTTGCCGGGCTTCCACTTGATGGTGCAGCCAATGGCGTTGGCTTCGGTAACGGGGGGCTCCTGCCCCTGTACCAGGGCCGCCAACACCAGATCCAGGGTATGCTCTCGCACACTGGAGGGGTCTTTGGGGGCGTCGTTGACCCGCCCGTGGTAGCAGAGCTTGCGGCTCCGGTCGAAGACGAAGACTTCTGGGGTACGCAGGGCTTTATAGGCCTTTGCGGTGGCCTGGGTCCGGTCGAGCAGGTAGGGGAAGTTGAAGTTGTGCGCCGTGGCAAAGGTCTGCATGGCCTCAGGTGAATCTTCTGGGTAGCGCTCGTAATCGTTGGGGTTGATGCCCACAAAAGCCACCTTACCCCGGTATTTTTCGGCCAACGCAACAATTTCTCGGATAGAGCCCTTGACATAAGGGCAGTGGTTGCAGATGAACATCACCACCAAAAACGGCTCGCCAAAGGCCGAAAGCTTGATGCTCTGCCCCGAAAGGTCGGGTAATTCAGCGTCGATCAGGCGGGTGCCTAGGGAAAGCTGGTCGTACTGAAGCATGGCTTTATGCTAGCAAAATTTGTGCAGCAAAGCGCAATTAGCACTCACTAAACAAATCGAACCGAGTTCGGATACCAGTCCAACCAGTCTACCGAAGGAACAAACGTGCCCAGCAACCGAGCCTGTCCGGTAAGTTCGATGGCCTCGCCCGCTCCAACCAGCAGGGTATCGCCCCAAGCGAGCGACCCTTCCAGCCATTCTGCCCCTCCCACAACTAGGGTCAGGAGCAAGAAACTGTCCTCGGGCGCTCTGAGGGTAAGCCTACCCCGCAAATTGTAACGCTCGAGCACAAAGGCCTCGCAGGCCAGCAGGATTTCTTTGTGATGCGCAGGCAGCGGGGTAAGGTGCGGAAGTGGGGTGGGCTCGAGCTTCGCAACGTCGAGCCCTTTCTCCAGATGCAGTTCGCGGGGCCGCCCGTAGTCGTAGAGGCGGTAGGTCAGGTCGGAGCGCTGCTGTACCTCGTAGAGCAGCAAACCGGGCCCCAGCGCATGAATGGTTCCCGCCGGCACGGGGATCACCTGCTCCGATGTCACCCACTCGCGCCAGAGCCAGTCCCAGAGGGTGCCGTCCTGGGCCGCCTGGGCCAGGCTTTGGCGCTCCAAGGGCTCACGCAAGCCATAGATGATCTCGCCCTCGCCCTCGAGGATGTACCAGGCCTCGGTCTTGCCATGAAAACCACTGGCCGCCTCCACGCTGTGCGCATAGGCATCGTCGGGGTGTACCTGCACCGAGAGCCACTCGGCCGTATCGAGGAATTTGACCAGCAAGGGCAGCTCGAGGCCATACTTGCTGTAAGCGGCCTGGCCGATAAAGTCGGCACCAAGTTCTGGTAAAACTTCCACTAAGGTTTTTCCCGCCAGCGGCCCTGAGCGAATGCGGTTCTGGTCGTAAGCCAGCCACAGCTCCCCAATGGGGTCTTTGCTTTGCAGGCCAAGCCGCTCGGCAATGCGGGTTCCTCCCCAGACCCGCTGCACTGGTTTGGCCTCGAGGTCTACCACAGTATGCTTCATGCTGCCGATACTATAGCCTCGCAAACCCAACCAGCATGCCAAATGCACCAATCCCGCCCCGCGCCAGGATTTGACAAACTCAACAATGCTGGTCTATGTTTGGGTCTATTTGTGAAACCGATTGCCTTTCGAGCCTCGCATTTTAGAATGGTTTTCAGAAAAAACGCCGCAAGGCCACAAAGGTCTACTTGCTCTGCGGCCAAGGTTTTTTGTCGCTGGCTTTGGCAAAAATAGCAGACTGCAACAGGAGCATCCCGCAATGCGTATCTTAGCGCTCTCCGACCAGGTTCATCCATTTATCTATCAGGAGCGCTTTCCCTACAACCTGCCCGCTTTCGATCTGGTGTTGCTGGCCGGAGACCTTCCGGGCAGTTTTATCGAGTTTGTGGCTACCAAGGTGCGGGTTCCGGTGGTGTATGTGCACGGCAACCATAAAGAAGAGTACGTCCAGGATTACCTGGGTAACCTCACGGCCCCTGGGGGCGCCATCAAGGCCCATGGGCGCATTGTGGAGGTGGCGGGGGTCAGAATTGCGGGCTGGGGGGGGTGTCCCCGCTACAACGACCGCGACATCGGCCAGTACAGCGAAATCGACGCCAAAGCCCGGTTTTTGTCCTGGTATCCGATTTTGCTGCCACGCCGTTTGCGCACGGGGCACGGGGTAGATATCCTGCTTAGCCACGCCCCACCCCCGGGGCCTCACGCCGGGTCCGACTTTGCCCACCGGGGCAGCACGGCCCTGGGCTTGTTCCACCGCCTGTACCGACCCAAAATACATGTACATGGCCATATTCACCTCTACGAAGCCCAGCCCAGGCGTGAGTACACGTCCCCCGAGGGGGTGCGGGTCATCAACGCCTTTGCGTACACGCTGATCGAGCTATGAATGTTTCAGGAAGACTGTGCGTCGTCAGTGGAGCCAGCAGTGGCATTGGCAAAGCCACGGCCCTCGAGCTCGCCGCACGCGGGGCCCGGGTGGTACTGGTGGCCCGCCGAGCAGAGGTACTGCTGGAGCTATCCAGTCAGATTCAGGCTGGGGGTGGGCAGGCCTGGGCCTTTCCCGCCGACCTGAGCAAGCCCCAGGAGGCATTCCGTCTGGGCGAACAGGTGCTTGGGGAACTGGGCACCCCCGATATTCTGATTCACAGTGCCGGAGCAGGTGAGTGGCGCTTTCTGGACGAAACCCCCATAGAAGACCTACAGCGCCTGATGGACACCCCCTATTTCACCGCTGCCTACCTGACCCGGGTTTTTCTGCCCGCCATGCTGAAACGAAACCAGGGCTTCATTCTCTCGGTCTGTTCGCCTGCCAGCCGGCTGGTCTGGCCGGGGGCTACCGGTTACGTGGCTGCCCGCTGGGCCCTGCATGGCCTGACCGAGGCCCTGCGGGCCGATTTGCATCACAGCCATCTCAAGGTTTGTGCTTTTTTTTCGGGCAAAATTAGCGATAGCGAGTATTTCATCCGCAACACCCATACCGAAAACCGCATCCCCAGGGTGGGGCGGTTAATTCCCGAGATCACCTCACGCCAGGCTGCCTTAGGCATCGCGCGGGCCATCGAGCTCGAGGCCAGGATTATGTTTGTGCCCTGGCAACTCTACGCCTTCGACCTCCTGGCCCGCTGGTTTCCCCGGATTGCCGAACACCTGGCCTGGAATACCGGAGCCAGGCGAAAGGGGCCATAGGGCGATTCCCATAAATGCGCGGCATTTTGCTGTGCGTGTTGACGAAAGGCCACATCAGCTCAGGCCAGATTCAGATCCAGCCAGGCTTTGGCTGCCGACAATTCCTCCGGATGGAGTTGATGGCCCCCCTGTTGCCAGCGTAGCTGAACCCGCGCACCGGCGTTTTCCAGGCGGTCTGCCAGGGCCTGCACCCGTGCCACAGGCGACCAAGCGTCCTGGGTTCCGGCGGCCAGAAAGGCGGTTTTCCCGATCAGATTGGGAAGTGGCGCTACCTCCAAAGGCAACACCGGACGCAGCAAAATCGCCCCTGCCAGTACCTCAGGGTGCAGGAGCATCAGGGCCGCAGCCATGTTCGCGCCGTTGGAATACCCGAGCGCATATACCTGGCTGGCATCCAGGCCATAGCGACGGGTGGCCTCCCAAACAAACTGGGCCAGGTCGGCGGCCTGGGCTTTGAGGTCTTCTTCGTCGAAAACACCCATGGCCAGGCGCCTAAAAAAGCGCGGAGCACCGTTTTCCAGCACTTTACCTCTGGGTGAAAGAACCGCCGCACCGGGCGCAAGTTGGTGGGCCATCGGCACCAGATCGTGTTCGTTGCCGCCGGTGCCGTGCAGCAGCAGTAGCGTGTGGCTCGAGGTTCCAGCCTCAAAGTGGTGAACAAAAGATAAGGGGGTCATACCAGCCGCCGGGAAGAGCATCAAGGTTTTGGCAAGCTCGGGTTGGGGGCCTCGAGCCTGGGCAACACCGCCTCAATTTGCGGGCGCTGCGGTTCCAGCCAGGGGGGCAGCACCAGCGCTTCCCCCAGTTGGGCGGGGTCTTCGTCCACGGCAAAACCCGGGCCATCGGTGGCCAGCTCGAACACCACGCCTCCCGGCTCATTGAAGTAAACCGACTTGAACCAGAAGCGATCGATCTGTCGGGTGGCCGGGATTCCCGCCGCCAGAATCTGTTTGCGCACCTCCATCTCGTGGGCGGTGTCGTCTACGCTCCAGGCCAGGTGGTGAATGCTGCCGGTTCCCCACTGGCCCCTGGGAAGGTTGGGCAGTTCTTTGATGTCCACAAACCTTCCCGAGCCGCCGCCCGCTACCGTGTAGCGGCTCCAGCCTGCCTCGTGTCCGGCAAACTCAAACCCCATCACCTGGGTCAGAAAATCGGCGCTGGGGGCCAGGGCCTGCTGCCACAGCCGAGCGCCGTGCAAGCCCATAATCTGGCGGTTTTCCGGCACATCGGTACGTTCCCAGGGGCTAAAGGGACGGGGCGTGGTCTCGACCAGGGCCAGCTCGAGGCCATCGGGGTCGCGGAAGGGCAGGGCCTTCTCGCCAAAGCGCTCCTCGGCAGCCCCCAGCCGCACCCCGTAGCCCTGCAAGCGGGCCTCCCAAAAAGCCAGGCTTCCCTGCGGTACAGCGAGCTGCACCTCCACCGCAAGCCCGGTGCCTTTGCGGGCAGGGGCCATGCTTTCCCAGGGAAAAAAGGTCAGGTCGGTACCGGGACGCCCCTCTGCATCGGCGTAGAAAAGGTGGTAGGTGCCCGGGTCATCCTGGTTGACGCTCTTCTTGACCAGGCGCAGCCCCAACACCCCCGCGTAAAAATCCAGGTTACGCTGGGCCTTACCGGCAATGGCGGTGATGTGGTGAAGTCCGTTGACGGTTTTCACTCCAGCTCCTTTCGTATGGAGGCAAGTTGCGCCAGGGCAGATTGGCAAAACCAGCGGAATGAGTCAATGCATACCTGGCGCAACCTAAAGCGAACTTTCGGTACGGCATCTTGTATTTCGCTTATGGAGACACTTAAACAAGCATGAGCCCCCTTGTTCTTGGCCCTGGAATGAGGCGAAACCCGCAGCTACCAGCCAGAATATCACGCAGCAACCTCAGACTGGGCCGCAACCGCCTCGACTTCGATCTCGAACCTCACCTCTTCCCCCACCAGCAATGCCCCGAACTCGAGTACCTGGTTCCAGGTAAGCCCCCAGTCCTTGCGGTTAATGACCCCCGAAGCCGTCGCGCCGGTACGGGTCATACCCCAGGGGTCCTTGATGGCAGGGCTCACCTCGGCCTCAAACACCACCGGCCGGGCGGTATTACGAATCGTTAGCTGGCCGTGAATTTTGTATTTGTTCTGGCCCAGTGCTTCAATTTGGCTGCTTTCAAAGCGTATTACGGGGTATTGCTCGGCATCCAGAAAATCGGGGGAGCGCAGGTGGGTGTCGCGCTGGGCGTCACCTGTTTCAATGCTGGCGGCATCAATCGACACTTCAATTTTGCTCGGGGCACCCTGTTCGTCTGTCAAAACAGTGCCAGCAACTTTTTTGAACTGGCCGCGTACGGTAAAAAAGCCCATGTGCTTTACAGCGAAGGCAACGGTGGTGTGGCTGCTATCCAGATTCCAGTTCATAGTAACGCTCCTCCTGCTTCGATCCGCTGGGTCATTTCGGATCAGCTAGTGTATGCTATTATATAGCGCTTTGTTCTGTCAAGCGTTTGGGCAAAAAAAGTAATAAGTGTGCTATCATTGGAGCAGTATGGCTAAAGCTATCGCTTCAGAAGCCACAGAGGCAGACCACAACTTTTGTCCTGTTTACGAAGCGATTAACGTATTACAGGAGAAATGGACTTTGCATATTATTCGCAGCCTATTGAATGGCCCCAAAGGCTTTAACGAGTTATCCAGGGCGGTCGGCGGCTGCAACCCGGCAACCCTGGCCCAGCGCGTTGAAAAGTTAGAGCACCTGGGCATCATCTCTAAAACCATTCACTCCACCATGCCCCCGCGAACCAGCTATGCCCTAACGGAGGCCGGGCAGGCTTTACAGGCCGTTATAGAGGCCATAGACCGCTGGGGACGCCAGTACCTTCCTGGGCCAGCCGAGTAATCAATCGGTTGGTAGAACCATCCGCATCTGCTTGGCAAGCTGTACCCTTGCCGGTGTTGATTCGGTTGCATTTGCGAGAATCATTTCCAAACCGACCGTATGGTTGCTTTGTAGCGCCAATATACCTGGGTTGGAAAGGTCTTGGGTAGGCTAGAGCTATGGTTAAATCTAAAGAACTGCACCTCGAAGATGTGCTGGAAGTATTGGGTCAACGCGGGGTGTATACCATATTGCGCTCATTAGAGCAGCGTGCATTGCGCTTTGGCGCATTACAGCAAGCCACTGCCCTGCCCCCCAGAAGCCTGTCGTTGCGCCTCAAAGAGCTCGAGGAGATGGGCCTGATTAGCCGAACCGAGTACCAGGAGGTTCCACCGCGCGTAGAGTATGCCCTAACCCCCAGGGGGGAGGCGCTAAAACCTGCCCTCGAGGCCCTTGCCCGTTGGGAAGAGAAGCTAATCTAAGCCCCGTTAAGGTAAAAACCAGCCGAGCAACGCGGCTGGTTTTTTTGTGGGATTGGGTTTAGAGCTTGATGGCAAAGCGCAACAGCAGGTAGGCGGTATTAAAGTCGAAGTTGCTGAAACCGAATTCAGGATTGAAGGTCAGATTGGAAAGGATGTCGTAATTGGCCCCCAGGTATCAGGCTCTTATCATATACAGCATGAACCCGAACAAACCCATACCCAGCCCCATTCCTT
>NZ_JBEVAL010000076.1:0-13002 GCF_051297115.1 Meiothermus cerbereus | reverse complement strand
GTACTTGCATCAGGTAAGGAATGGGGCTGGGTATGGGTTTGTTCGGGTTCATGCTGTATATGATAAGAGCCTGGTACGTGGGGAAGAGCTGTACAAGCAGCAATGTGCAGCCTGCCACGCCATCAAGGGCGTTTCCCAGGGGCTGCCCAACAACCCCGACCTGACCTTCTTTGGCAACCGCACCACCGTAGGGGCTGGAATGTGGCCCAACGTGCCGGAGTACCTCGAGCCCTGGATCAGAAACTCTCCCGGCATGAAGCCTGGCGTCAAGATGCCAGCCTTCACCAATCTGTCCGATGAAGATGTAAAGGCCATCGCTGCTTATCTGATGAGCCATAAAGTGGATGGCTTCGACTTTAGCAAGCTGGAAAAATTCTAACGGGAGGATTGAACAAATTATGGCTGTCGCAACCCCACAAAGCGCTTCCCGTATGGGTTTCTGGGCTTCGGTCTGGGATCTGCTGACCACCAGCGACCACAAAAAAGTCGGGATGATTTACCTGGTCACTTCCTTCGTGGCCTTCGGACTTTCGGGCCTGATGGCGGTGGCCATTCGCTGGCAGCTGGCTGGCCCCGAGCAGCAGTTCCTGGTAGGGGATGCCTACAACCAGATGCTTACCCTGCACGGCGCCACCATGCTCTTTTTCTTCATCATTCCGGCGGGCCTGGCAGGGTTTGGCAACTTCATCCTGCCCCTGATGCTGGGTGAGCGAGACGTGGCCCTGCCGCGCATCAACGCCTTTGCGGCCTGGCTTTTCGTGTTTTCGGCGGTGCTCATCTACACCTCGCTTTTCTTCGGTGGGGCGCCGGACGTGGGCTGGACCTTCTACTACCCCTTTTCGCGCACCACCGGCCTCGGCACCGACTTCTTCATGATGGGGGTGCTGCTGGTGGGTTTGTCGAGCCTGCTGGGTTCGGCCAACTTTGCCGCCACGGTGTACAACCTGCGGACCAAGGGCATGGGCCTGTGGAAGATGCCCATCTTCGTGTGGGGCATCTTTGCCACCTCTATGCTCTCGCTGTTTGCCCTGGCTGGTATTACTGCGGCCAGCCTGACCGTCCTGCTCTCGCGTAAGCTGGGCCTGAGCCTCTACGACCCCGCTATTGGCGGCGACCCTGTCCTGTACCAGCAGTTCTTCTGGTTCTACTCGCACCCGGCGGTCTACATCATGCTGCTGCCCTACCTGGGCATCGCTGCCGAGATCGCCTCGACCTTCTCGCGCAAGCCGGTGTTTGGCTATCGCTTTATGGTCTTTGCCCTGGTGGGCATTGCGGTGGTGGGCTTTTTGGTCTGGGCGCACCACATGTTCACGGTGGGCGAGAGCCTGCTGTTCCAGCTGGTGTTTGTCTTCTTCACCGTGCTGGTGGCGGTGCCAACAGGTGTGAAGGTATTTAACCTGCTGGGAACCTTGTGGGGCGGCCAGCTCGACTTTAAGACCCCCTTGCTCTTCGTGATGGGCTTTATGTTCAACTTCCTGCTGGGGGGTATTACCGGGGTCATGCTGGCGGTGACGCCCTTCGACTACCAGGTGCAGGACAGCTACTTTGTGGTGGCCCACTTCCACAACGTCTTGATGGCGGGCTCGGGCTTCCTGGCTTTTGCGGGCCTATACTACTGGTGGCCCAAGATTACCGGGCGCATGTACCCCGAGTTCTGGGGCAAGGTGCACTTCTGGCTCTTTTTGGTGGGCTACCTGCTCACCTTTATGCCCCAGTATGTGCTGGGCTTCCTGGGAATGCCCCGCCGCTACTACACCTACCCCGATGGAACCTACCTGTGGAACGAGCTTAACTTTGCTTCTACGGTTGGGGCCATCATTCTGGCCCTGGGCGGTATTGCCTGGTTGGTTGCAATGATCCAGAGCTTCCGCCAGAACGTGAAGGCCCCGGACAACCCCTGGGGTGGGCACACGCTCGAGTGGGCTACTTCCTCACCCCCTCCGTCGTACAACTTTGCCGTGCAATTCCCCACGGTGTTCAAGTCTGAGCGGCCCCTATACGACTGGGAAAAAGAAGGCCTGAAGCCGACTCCGGTAGACCCTGCCACCATCCACCTGCCGGCTCCTACCATCTGGCCCTTCATGACTGCGGTGGGGCTCTTGATTGCTGGTATCGGGATTTCCCTGGCCCCCGACCTGGGCAATGCCCCGGTGGGTGGGGTTGCGGGTTGGGGTGGCTGGCTGGCAGCGGGGTTGGTGCTGTTCTTTTACAGCCTTTTCCAGTGGGCTTTGCGTAAAGAGTACGACCACCCGGTGGTGCACCACACGGTTACTGGCAAGTCCAATGCCTGGGTGGGCATGGCCTGGTTCATTGTTTCGGAAATCGCCCTCTTCGGCATCCTGATTGCAGGCTACCTTTACCTGCGCCTTACTGGGGCTGCGGTGCCGCCCGAGGAGCACCGCCCGGCCTTGTGGCTGGCCCTCTTGAACACCTTCTTCCTGGTGGCCAGCTCCTTCACCGTGCATTATGCCCACCACGACCTGCGCAACAACAAGTTCTCGCCCTTTAAGCTGGGTATGCTGATTAGCATCCTGCTGGGGGTGGTGTTCTTCCTCTTCCAGATCTGGGAGTTTGCCATAGCCTCTGGGCACTATGTAGAAGCCCTGAACGCCGCGGGCCAGTCGGAGGCGGCCCAGAAGGCGGCCTTGTGGTACAACGTTTTCTTCCTGATTGTGGGCCTGCACGGGGCACACGTGCTTATTGGTGGAACGGGCCTTGCCCTGGTCTATGCCCAAGGCCTGGCGGGCAAGATCGACAGCCACGAGCAGGGTACCCTCGAGGGCTCCTCGATGTACTGGCACCTGGTGGATGCGGTCTGGCTCTTTATCGTGACCATCTTCTACATCTGGTAGGTTTGCCTGGGACTGGGGGCCAGCAGGGTTCTGGCCCCCGGCTTTTTTTTAGCCATTCACGCTATAGACAACTTTGGGCCGTTTGCCTATAATCTCTAAGGCTGCTGGGAGTTTTTTGCTCCCAAGGCTCAAAAACTGGACCGCTAGCTCAGTTGGTAGAGCAACCGACTTTTAATCGGTTGGTCACAGGTTCGAGTCCTGTGCGGTCCACCAAAAGACCCCCGGCGAATCCGGGGGTTTGTCTTTACGAATGGACGACCCTGTGCTACCCTTATGGACGGTCTAGTTTGTGGGCCCATTCCCACAGACCTAATAAAGGCTCCAGCGGCCCCATCGTCTAGTGGCCTAGGACGCCGCCCTCTCACGGCGGTAACAGGGGTTCGAATCCCCTTGGGGTCACCAAAACGGGCGACTAACTCAGCTGGTAGAGTGCATCCCTTACAAGGATGAAGTCGGGGGTTCGAGTCCCTCGTCGCCCACCAAATCGCAGACGAAAAAACCCTTTGTGCTGCTCTTGCATAAAGGGTTTTATCTTGCTGCCAGTGCAAAGTCCTGCCGATTCGTATACCGGGAGGCAGGCCTATGGCTAAATTGTGTTGACCAAATTCACGCTACAGCTTAGGATTTTCCACGGGCTTCAAATCCCAATCTCTTCTGGAGGCTGATATGCGCCGATTTACGCTGTTGGCAATGGTCTTTCTGTTTCTGGCTGCCTGCACGTCCAGTCCCCAAACAACCGAGGAAGTGGGCGTCCCAGTTTTGGGGTTGGACAATCCTCGAGCGATTCCGGGGCAGTACATTGTGGTTTATAAGAAGGATGCAGGAGTGCTGCCCGCGCTGCAAAGCCTGAAGGCTGGTTTGAGCATGGGTGTGGTGCAGGGCCAGACGTTGCAGAGCCTGGGGCTCGAGGGGGCTCAAGTGCGCCAGGCCTATACCACTGCCTTACAGGGCGTGGCTGTACGCCTGTCTGCTGAACAGCTCAGTCGCCTGCGGCAGGATGACCGCATTGCCTATATTGAGGCTGACCAGATCATGGAGGCTTGGGCTACCCAAAGCCCGGCCACCTGGGGCCTTGACCGCATTGATCAACGTGACCTTCCGCTGTCGAACAGCTACACCTATAACTACACAGGCACCGGGGTTCGCGCCTACATCATTGACTCTGGTATCCGCCGCACCCATGTCGAGTTTAGTGGGCGTATGGACAACGGATACGACGCGGTGACACCGGGGGGTACTGCGGATGATTGCAACGGCCACGGCACCCATGTGGCGGGCACTGTAGGTGGCAGCACCTATGGCGTTGCCAAGGGTGTAATCTTGCACCCGGTACGTGTACTTGATTGCAACGGCTCAGGTTCCAATTCGGGCGTAATTGCTGGAGTGGATTGGGTTGCCCAGAACCACCGCAAGCCTGCTGTTGCCAACATGAGTCTGGGCGGCGGGGCATCCAGCGCGCTTGACACTGCGGTCAACAATGCCATTGGGGCTGGTGTAACCTTCGTTGTGGCTGCAGGCAACTCCAACGCCAACGCCTGCAACTACTCTCCTGCCCGTGTGGGCAATGCCATTACTGTGGGCTCGAGCACCTCTTCCGATGCCCGCTCCTCCTTCTCCAACTACGGCAGCTGTCTCGACCTATTCGCTCCAGGCTCTTCCATCACCTCGGCCTGGCACACCTCCGACACCGCCACCAACACCATCAACGGTACCTCGATGGCAGCACCGCACGTCGCAGGCGTGGCAGCGCTTTACCTGCAGGCCAACCCCAGCGCCACCCCCAGCGCTGTGGCAAGCGCCATTATTGGTAGTGCTACCTCGGGCCGCCTCTCGAGCGTGGGCAGTGGTTCGCCCAACCTGCTGCTCTATTCTCTGCTTGGCAGCACCCCGCCCCCCCCGTCCTCGGGGGAGACCTACACCGGTACCCTCAGCAGCACCGGCCAGTCCAGCTACCACCCTGGCACTGCTGGCTTTAGCTACGCTGGCGGCACCCTCAGGGGCACCCTTACCGGCCCCTCAAATGCAGACTTCGATCTTTATTTGCAAAGACGCAACAGCTTGGGGAGCTGGACTACGGTAGCCCGTTCGGAGAGCGCTACCTCCAACGAGAGCATCACCTACTCGGCCAGTGCAGGTACTTATCGCTGGTGGGTCTACTCCTACAGCGGTTCGGGTTCTTACACCCTGACCGTACAGAGATAGCAAAGAGATAGCAAACTTACTCCCCCTCGAGCGCCGTTCTCGAGGGGGTTTTCACAACCCTGTGCTCCCTGGTCAAGATGCAGCTATGGTCTGAGTGCCTACGTCTGTCCTGGAGGGGATCGTCCCATTGGTGAACAGATGCGGTAGCGGTCTGTCCCAAAGGGGATTGTTCTATTCTCGTTTTCGTTCTACTTTGACGAAACAAGATCGGTAAAGAATGGCTCAAGGTGAAAGTTAAGTTTTGCTGACGCTGGCTTCATAGCAGCGGGCTTTTTCTTTCCTACCCTGGGGCTAGGAGGAAAGCGATGAAGCGACGGATTGCAACATGCATCGCCGGACTGTTGAGCCTGATGGCCTATGCCACGCCAGTTCTAAGCCCCCAGGGCATTATCGTCAACCCAATACCCACCGACCTCGAGGTGCAGACCTGGGTAGACCGCGACCCCCAGGGTTTCGGCAACTCGGTTTACTATTTCGGCGACAAAATCAAGATTTTCACCCGCGTTAACCAGAACGCCTACGTCTATCTCTTCAATATCAACGCCGATGGCCAGATCGACCTGATCCTGCCCAACGCCTACAATCCCAACAACTACCTGCGGGCGGGCGAGACTTACAGCTTCCCCGAGACTGGAGCCCGCTATGAGTTCACCATCAGCGGGCCTGCGGGGGTAGATCAGGTGCTGGCTGTGGCCAGCCGTTCGCCGCTCTCGCTTGTGCAGATTGCCGACATAAAAAGCGGGCAGATGCGCTTACAGGGGGCCAGCAACCTGGCCAGAGCACTTTCGATAGTGGTTACCCCGCTGCCTGAGCGCGACTGGGTGAGCGACGTGGTGCGTTATAGCGTGCAGCCCCGCCTGTCCAGCAACCCCCAGCCACCGGTGGCAACGCCCAGACCGCCCATCTTCTTCATCACCCCCATGCCAGGCTACTGGGTGGTATGGGAGGACCGCGAAGACACCGAGTACCGCGTGGCCTACCGGGGGGGCGATGTGGAGCAGATTTTCAGCTACTACCACCGCGACCTTATGTCCAAGGGCTGGGTCAGGGTGAACTTTAAGTCCAAAGGTGGTAAGAAGAACCAGACCTATGAAGCCGAGTACCGCCGGGGAGGTGACAGGCTCGAGGTGAGCGTGTCCCCTCGAGGGGGCGAGATGGTGGTCAAGCTGGAATGGGGTAGATAGCACACCCATCCTGTTGAGGCTCCCCGCTGGAGGCGCGGGGGGCTTTATAATTGGGGCAAATGCACTCCTGGCCCGATACACACACCAAGCTCCTGCGTTTTGCCAGGGCCATTGTTGCCGCAGGCAAATAGCAGCATTTTTGTTTTCGTACAGTCGAACCCTGGCTGTACGGGCTTTGTTTTCTTGGCCCTCACCCCCTGATGCCAAAGGAGTAAACATGAACAACCTCGAGGTTCACCCCGACATTGCCCAGGCCTCAACCCTTCCAGCCCGTTTTTATCAGGATCCCCAGGTGTATGAAGCGGTAAAGGAGAAGGTTTTTGCCCAGAGCTGGCAGTGGGTGGGCGACACCGACGACCTCAAAGCCCCCGGCACGGTTAAGCCTTTTATCCTGCTGGAGGGCTTCCTGGACGAGCCATTGGTGCTTACCCGCGACCACGACGACCAGCTTCACCTTTTGTCCAACGTCTGCACCCACCGGGGCATGCTGGTGGCCGAGACCGGGGGCAACGCCCGCTACCTGCGCTGCCGCTACCACGGGCGGCGATTTGCGCTGGACGGCTGCTTCCAGGCCATGCCGGAGTTCGAAGGGGTGCAGGGCTTCCCCAGCCCCAGGGATGACCTGCCCAAAGTGGCTTTCGAGACCTGGGGCAAGGGCAAGTTTCTTTTAGCCAGCTTGAACCCCAGGGTTTCGCTAGAGGAGGTGCTGCGGCCCGTTCAGGAGCGGGTGGGCTGGATGCCCTTCGAGCAGTTTTACTTCGAGCCCTCCCGCGCCCGCGACTACCTGGTGCGGGCCAACTGGGCGCTTTACTGCGACAACTACCTCGAGGGCTTTCACATCCCCTATATCCATGCCTCACTCAACACTGCCATCGACTACGGCAGCTATACCACCGAGGTGTACGACTGGTGCAACCTGCAGCTCGGCGTGGCTGCGCCGGGTGAGCCATGTTTCGACCTGCCCAAGGGCTCTCCCGACTTTGGCCAGCGCATTGCGGCCTACTACTACTGGATCTTCCCCAACCTGATGCTAAACTTCTACCCCTGGGGCCTCTCGGTCAATGTGGTGCGTCCGCTGGGACCCGAGCTCACCAAGGTCTCGTTTTTGCCCTATGTCTGGGATGCCAGCAAGCTGGATGCCGGTGCAGGCGCAGCCCTCGACCGGGTGGAGCGCGAAGACGAAGTGGTCGTCGAGGCTGTGCAGAAGGGGGTCAGGTCCCGCTTTTACGACCGGGGGCGCTTCAGCGTCAGGCGGGAGCAGGGGGTGCACCATTTCCACCGACTACTGGCGCAGGCCTTGAAGTAGGTGAGGGGTTTGCGGAAAGAACCCCTCATTCTTGCCTGGAGGCGGCGGTCACAATTTTTTTCGAAAAAACCAAACTGAAGACCCGGAGGCTATTATTTTGAACCCCTGTGCCCAAAGATGCCTGTCTTGCTTCTTGATGCCGGGTCAAGGCATTGTCCAGCATGGGTCGTTATGTGGTGCCGGGCTGCCCTGTTATGATGGGGCAGACTTGGAGGAGCTATGAAGCGAGTGTTTGCCTTGTTGGTCCTGGTAGTGGGTTTCGCCTTTGCTCAAGCCCCGGCCTACCCCGAGAACACCGTGGGGGTGGGATTTGGGATTGGACGCGGGTTGATGGTGCAGGGCAGCCTGGGTCTGCCCTTTAGCCCGCTGGGGATAGATACCGGGCTGGATATGGAGGTTATCGTACCCACCAGTTTTGACAATGTAGAGGTCTGGGCGCTCTTAAAAGCCAATCTGCTGCCTGCCCTTACCGTGGCCGACCTCTCGCTGTCGGCGGGTCTGGGCCTGGACCTGAGCTACAACACTGCGGATGGCAAATTTGGCCTGCACCTGGGGCCGGTGGCCAGCCTCGAGATTCCCGGTGGGGCCATCTCGGGCTATCTAGGCCTGGGCGTTGAAGGGGGCTTCAACCTGGCTTATGGCCTGGGGGGCCGGCTTTACCTCGACCCGGTGGCCCTCGAGGTGGGCATTTCCGACCGCTACAATTTCAAGGTTGCGCTGCTGTACCTCTGGTAGCGTGTGCCAAGTGGAAGGCTGGGGGAGGCCTCCTGGCATTTTGAGGCTGCCGAGCCTGCTCCTGAACCCGAGCTTCCCGGCAGCCACCCCCAGTGCTTTGGGCTCTAGCACACAGGCAAAAATCCTTTAGCTGGGCCACACTACACCTATGCGCTGGATGCTGGCTCTGGCGGTTCTGCTGGGAATTGCTCACGGGCATGCGGTTTTTGTGCTCACCCCCCAGGGACGCTTGCAGGGAGGCCTCAACCAAAAAGCCCAGGTGGCCTATTTTCTAGGCATTCCATATGCCCAGGCCGGGCGCTGGAAAACGCCACAGCCGGTGTTGCGCCTGCAGGGCGTATTCAAGGCCACGCAGCCAGGGCACGCCTGTCCCCAACGCGGCGTCTTTACCACCCGGCTGGGTGGCTATATTCCCCCGCAGAGCGAAGACTGTCTGAACCTGGGGGTCTGGATGCCGCTGGCCCCGCCCCCACCGGAGGGCTACCCGGTAATGGTCTGGGTTCACGGGGGCAGCTACACCGGGGGGAGCTGGGCCGAGCCGCTCTACGATGGCACCGCGCTGGCCTCCCAGGGCGTGGTGGTGGTGGGCTTCAACTACCGCCTGGGCTCGCTGGGCTGGCTGGCCTTGCCCGGGCTGCAAAGGGAAGACCCCCGCGGTTCCACAGGCAACTACGGGCTTTTGGATATGCTCGAGGCCCTGCGCTGGGTAGCGCGAAACATTGCTGCCTTTGGTGGTAACCCGGACAACGTAACCCTCTTTGGACACTCGGCGGGGGGGATGGCGGTTTGTACCCTGCTGGCTGTTCCTGAGGCCCGGGAACTCTTCCACAAGGCCATCATCCAGTCGGGGGGTTGCGAATACGTGCGAACCCTGCAACAGGGCTTTGCCTGGGGTGAGCGTTGGGCCACCCAGATGGGCTGCCCTGCGGGGGATCTGGCCTGCTTACGCCAGCTTCCTCTCGAGCGGCTCTTTCCCCCCGAAGACCGCAGCATCGGGGCGCTGTTGCAGCGGGTCGAAGCTGGGGAGTTTGCCGAGGGGCCCTGGAAACCTCACCTGGATGGGGTTTGGCTGAACAAAACACCCTTGCAGGCCCTGCGGGAAGGTGCAGCAGCGGGGATTCCCCTCATCGTGGGCGCCACCACCCAGGAGACCTGGGGCGATCGCCTGTCGGGCCCTTCCGACTGGGCGGGCTTTGCCAGGCTGGTCGAGAGCAGACTGCCGGGGCGGGGGGCGCAGGCCCGGCAGCTTTACCAGGCCCGCTATGCTTCCCCTGCCGAAGCCTGGGCCTACTTTCAGACCGACCGTACTCTGCTGTGTCCCACGCTGGCTGCTGGGGCGGCCCAGGCCGAGCACGCCCCCACCTACAGCTACCTGGTGGGCTGGGTATCGCCGGTGCTGGAAGTGCTGGGCAGTTTTCATGGAATCGAGCTACCCTTCCTGTTTGGCACCGAGCTGAGCTGGCCCTCGCTGGCGCTGTTCCTGAGCGCAGAGGCCATGGACTCCTCCAGGCCCCTGGCCCGGGCACTCCAGTCGCAGTGGATCAACTTTGCCCGCACCGGCGAGCCATTTTTGCAGGGCTGGCCCGAAACCAGAAGCGGCTATGCGATGGGTTTTGAGGCCCGGCCCGGCCTGATACCCGACCCCTACCCCAAGCGCTGCGGGTTGTTTCGCTAAACCGGACTGAATAGCATAGAAGGGTGCCGGTTCTCAAGGTTTCCGCTGCCGACCAGTACCTCATCGCTACCGGCGATACGCCATTGCTCGAGGTTTGGGAGGCTCTTCCCGAAGGGCTTTTTCCGCCATTTCCTCCAGTCGAACTGCCAGGGGGCCTGGATGGCCTGCTCAAGCGGGGGGGCTTCGCCCAGACCTTTTTTGTGGGGAGCGAGGTGCTGGGGCTTACCTTGCGCTCGCCCAAGGGCCACACCATCCGGGCGGGAGGCCTCACGGTGAAAAACGTCCAGGGCTACGACCTGGTGCGCCCCTTTGTGGGCAGTTTTGGGGCTATGGGCGATGTGCTGGAGGCCACCCTTCGCCTGCGCCCAGGGCGGGCCTGGCTGTTTTTGCGGCGCCAGGGTGAGCTGGCCCAGGCCCCCTTCAAGCCGCGCTTTTTGTGGCAGGAGCGGGGCTATACCTATGCCTTTCATTTTGGACACCCGCTCGAGGTCAGGCGCTTCGCGGAAACCTTTGGCGGCGAGGAAGTCCAAGAGCCGCCGGACTACACCGGGTTTTTCCCGAACGGTATGGGGGTAGGGCCGGGCAACCTGATCGACATGCGCTTTAGCTGGGCCGATGGGGGCAACAGGCCCCAGATGCCTGAGGCCTACAGGCGCCTGGCGGATGCGCTTTGAGCAGTACAGTGGAGCGATAACCCACCGATGAAACCCAGATTTACTGTTCCCGACCATTTGAAGCCCTACCAGCGCAGGCTGACCGCGAACGGGGTTGGCCTCCACCTCTACGACTCGGGCGCCGCCCCGGCCCAGGATCCCACCTTTTTGCTCATACATGGTCTGGGCGACGACGCCGATAGCTGGCGCAAGGTGTTTCCGCTCTTGATGGGGCGGGGGCGGGTGGTGGCGCTCGACCTGCCGGGGTTTGGCCGCTCAGATCACCCCCGGCGGGCTTATACCCTTAACTTTTTTGCCGATACCGTAGCGGCCCTGCTGGAAGGCCTCAGGGTTTCGCAGGCCACCCTGGTCGGAAACTCGGTCGGAGCTGCGGTGGCCCTGCGGCTGACACAACGGCGTGCCGACCTGGTGGAGCGGCTGGTACTGGTGGATGGCCCACCGCTGCGGAGCAAGCTTAGCAGGGTGCAGCTGATGCTTTTGCTTCCGGGCCAGGGCGAAAAGCTATACAACAGCTTTCGTAGCTCGCAGGAGGCCGCCTTTGAGAGCCTGCGGCCTTACTACGCCAACCTTGACGCCTTGCCCCCAGAAGACCGCCAGTTTTTGCGGGAGCGGGTCTGGGACAGGGTCTGGAGCGATGACCAGCGGCGGGCCTACTTTTCAACCCTTCGTTGGATGGCCCTCGAGGGTTTACTGGGCCAGCCCAGCCCGGCCCGCCTTAGCCAGATAAAGGCCCCCACGCTGCTGGTATGGGGCGAGCAGGATGCCGTAATTTCCCTCGAGGCGGCCAGGGCTCTACAGCGCTTTATACCGGGCGCGAAGCTGCAGGTGATTCCTGGCTGCGGGCATCTGCCACAGCAGGAAAAACCTTTAGAGCTGGCCCGGCTTATTTTGCAGTAGCAGCTCCTGCTCGACCCGGCATGTAGGGCAGATGCCGTGGTATTCCACCTGGACGTCTTCAAACGCGAAGGTGGGGTACCTGGCCTTAACCTCGCTGAGCAGATCGGGCAGTGGATGCATGATGTCGAAGAACTGGTTGCACTTGCGACAGACCATGTGCAGGTGCCCGTCGAGGTTGGCCTCGTAGCGCAGGGCCTCCCCAGGGCGGGAGAGGGGTACCAGGTAGCCTTCTTCGGTGAGCGTGTCCAGGGTACGGTAGACGGTGCCCAGGCTAATGCTGGGTACTTTCTTGCGTACTTCTGTGTACACCCAAGCAGCATCGGGGTGGTGATTTTTAGCGCTACGAACCACCTCGAGCACGGCCTTGCGCTGCTTGGTCAGGCGCTTCATTCCCATGGTTATCCTTCAAATATGACCCGCCGGAACAATCAAGTAATCCCGACCGGTTACCTCGAGTTTACCGCAAAACTGCAGCCCGAAAGTGGGTTGGTGGGCAAAACACCCTAAGACTAGTGGGCTTGTACCGCGTCCAGCAGCTCCCGCCCACCTTCGGCCAGCAAATCCTGGGCCAGATCGTGACCCAGCTCAGCGGCTTCTTCGGCGTCGCCCTCGATCTCGGCCCGGATTAGCTCGCGGCCATCGGGCCTGGCCACCACACCCTGCAAGAGCAAGGTGTCGTCGCTTTCCAGGGTAGCCAGCGCGGCAGCGGCGCATTCATCGCCTGCCCCCAAGGC
Source organism: Meiothermus cerbereus (assembly GCF_051297115.1). Classification (GTDB taxonomy): domain Bacteria; phylum Deinococcota; class Deinococci; order Deinococcales; family Thermaceae; genus Meiothermus; species Meiothermus cerbereus_A. The sequence goes on along the minus strand of NZ_JBEVAL010000076.1, from coordinate 743 downwards.
CCTCAAGAAGGCCCGCTCGGCTGTAACCCGCACAAAGGAGGCCCGGTGGTTGAGGCTGTAGGCCAGCTCTTCGGCCCAGTCATCGCCCTGGCGTACCTCGAGGCCCAGGGCACCCTGGCCGGGCGCGGGCAGTGCGATTTCAGGGTCTATTAGCTGGTCGATGCGGTTTCTCAAATCCAGCCGCATCAGGCTGGCTGCACTGATAATGACCGCATCGTACTCGCCCGTTCCAAGTGCACTCAGGCGGTCGTCTACGTCACCCTCGAGGTCGCGCAGGTTCAGGTCAGGGCGGTAGGCCAGCAGCTGGGCTTTACGACGCAGGCTGTTGACCCCTACCACGGCCCCTTTGCCCAAATCCTCCAGTCGCTTGGCTGTGCGTCCTACCAGGGCCTCGCGGGGTTCAACGCGCTTTGGAACTGCAACCAGATTGATTCCAGGAACCTCCTGGGTGGGTAGGTGTTTGAGCGAATACACCGCGATATCCACCTCCCGCCTGCCGAGCGCCTGCCGCAAAGCTTCTGCTGCGCTGCTTTCAGAGGTGTTTTTAGATTGTACGGTGCGTATTTTGAACTCGGTCTCGGGCCAGTTTTCTTTCAGGCGTTCCACCACCCAGCGGGTCTGGGCTTGTGCCAGCAAGCTGGCCCTGGCTCCAATTACAATAACGCGCATAACGCCCAATATATTATAACCCAAGTTGCTACCTACAAAACGCTGGCCAGACGCTTGAAGTTGTGGGCAAAGAT
>NZ_JBEVAL010000075.1:0-13096 GCF_051297115.1 Meiothermus cerbereus | reverse complement strand
CAGGACGTTCAGCACAGCGGCCTTCAGGGCCACGCCGGTGGAGACCTTCTCGTTGGGGCGAGGCCCTACCTGATGATCCACCGTCTCCACCAGCTTCATCCGATCCATGATTCCAGCCACCAGACCCAGGTTGGCCAAGTCGTAGACCTGAAGATCAGCATTGGTTTCCACCCCAAAATCCTAAAGTCAAGGTTGAGGGGTGCGGAATGTGGGGTTGACAATCGGGGTAGCAGGTAATAGACTTCGCCAAGGAAGTATTTCCAAATGATGAAGTGCCTAAATCAGCGCTGGCTGGTTAGCTTTGGAAGCACTTCCAATGAAACAGGAGGAAACATGAAGAAGTGGCTTGTAGGTGCATTGGCCCTGACCCTTACCGTGGGTGGGCTGGCCTTCGCCCAGGGGGTAACCATCCGTGTTGCGGGTGACTCAACCGCAGTGGGCGAGGGTGGCCGCTGGATGAAGGCCAAGGCGGAAGAGTGGGCTAAAAAAACCGGCAACAAAATCGAGTACATCGACTCCCCAGCCGACACCAACGACCGGCTGGCCCTGTACCAGCAGTACTGGGCAGCCCGTAGTGCCGATGTGGATGTGTACATGATTGACGTGATCTGGCCCGGTATTGTGGCCCCTCACGCAGCCGATCTCAAGCAGTTCTTTACCGAAGCCGAGCTGGGCCAGTTCTTCCCCCGCATCGTGGAAAACAACACCATCCGGGGCAAGCTGACCTCGATCCCCTTCTTCACCGATGCGGGCCTGCTCTACTACCGCACCGACCTGCTGCAAAAGTATGGGTACCAGCGCCCACCCCAGACCTGGACCGAACTTGACCAGATGGCCACCAAGATTCAGGCCGGGGAGCGCCAGGCGGGCAACCGCGACTTCTGGGGCTTTGTCTGGCAGGGTAAAGCCTACGAAGGCCTGACCTGCGACGCCCTCGAGTGGATTTTCTCCATGGGCGGTGGCCGCATCGTTGAGCCAGATGGCCGCATTAGCATCAACAACCCCCAGGCCATTGCTGCTTTGAACATGGTTCGTAGCTGGGTGGGCCGTATCTCGCCTCCAGGTGTGACCAGCTATGCCGAAGAAGAAGCCCGCAATACCTTCCAGACGGGCAACGCCGCCTTTATGCGCAACTGGCCCTACGCTTACAGCCTGGGCCAGAGCGAGGGTAGCGCGGTGCGAGGCAAAATTGGCGTGACGGTGCTGCCCCGTGGTGCAGGTCAGGGTGGCCGCAATGCAGCCACCCTGGGTGGCTGGCAGCTAATGGTTTCCGCCTACTCCAAGAACCAAAAGGCAGCCGCTGACCTGGTCAAGTACCTGACCAGTGTGGAGGTTCAAAAAGACAACGCCATTAACCTTTCGCGCCTGCCCACCCGGCCCGCCCTGTACAACGACCCCCAGGTGCTGGCCAAGAACGCCTTCTTCAAGGATCTGCTGCCGGTATTCCAAAACGCCATCGGCCGCCCTTCGGGCGTAGCGGGAGCCCGCTATAACCAGGTCTCCGAAGCCTTCTGGACGGGTGTTCACGAAGCCATTACCGGACGCAAGCCGGCTGCCCAGGCTGTGCAGGATATTGAAGCCGCCTTGCGGCGTATCCTGCGCTAGGCCTTTGGTAAAGCTTGGTTGGGAATGGGGTCGGATATCCGGCCCCATTCTTTTGTCAGAGAGCAGGTTTTAACGCGTCATAAGGGTTCTTTGGAATATGGCTACAACAACCAAGTATAGTAGCGGTGTCTTGCAACAATACCGCCATGCTCCTTTTGAAGATTAGCTGGGGCGGAGGTGATAGATGCTCACTATTCGACAAACCCGTTTAGCCTGGCTACTGGTATTGCCTACGCTACTGGTGGTGGCGTTTGTGGCGGGCTATCCGCTGGCTCAGGTTTTTTACTACTCGTTTCACCGGGCCGATATCTCTTTTGTAGAACCGACCGAGTTTGTTGGTTTCAAGAATTACATTTTCTTGCTGCAAGACCCCGACTTTAGAGGTGCGCTCTGGAATACCCTGCGTTTTACCGTGGCCTCAGTCTTTCTGGAGACGGTGCTGGGCCTGGCTATTGCCCTGGTGATTCACTCCAACTTCAGGGGTCGGGGTATCGTGCGGGCTGCCATCCTGATTCCCTGGGCCATCCCCACGGTGGTCTCAGCCAAGATGTGGCAGTGGATGCTCAACGACATCTACGGGGTCATCAACGTGATCCTGATCAACACCGGTCTGGTGGCCAACAAGATTGCCTTCCTGGCTAACCCCAATACGGTGTTGTGGGCCATGGTTGCGGTGGATGTTTGGAAAACCACGCCGTTTATGGCCTTGTTGTTGCTGGCCGGTTTGCAGCTCATCCCTTCGGACATCTACGAGGCGGCCGACATCGATGGGGCCAGCCGTTGGCAGCAGTTCTGGACGTTAACCCTGCCGCTCTTGACCCCGGCTTTGGTGGTGGCCCTTATTTTCCGCACCCTGGATGCCTTGCGGGTCTTCGACGTAATTTTTGTGATGGTGGGGGTCAACACCGCTACCCGCAGCCTGGCTATCTACAACCGCCAGACCCTGATTGATTTTCAGGACTTGGGTTACGGTTCCGCCGTATCGGTAGCCATCCTGGTTATCATCTTTATCTTTGTTGTGCTGTACATGCGTGCAGCCGGAAAGGGGGTGCGCGGTGAGGACTAAAGGTGTGAGCTACTACCTGGGGCGGCTGCTGTTCTATGCGCTGGTGGTATTTATTGTGGTCTACAGCGTGTTTCCCTTTTACTGGGCCATCATCAGCAGCTTTAAGACCAGTGATGCCCTGTTTAGCCCGAACCCGAGCTTCCTGCCCGTCCCATTTACCCTTTCGCACTACCAGAACGTTTTCAGTGGGGCGGAGTTTGGCCGGAACCTGCTCAACTCACTGATTGTGGCAGGGGGTGCCACCCTGATTTGCCTGGTTATGGGCGTGATGGCGGCCTACGCGCTGGGCCGGCTGCGCTTTCCTCCCAAAAACGCCGTGCTCTACCTGGTGCTGGCCATGACCATGTTCCCACAGGTATCGGTGCTCTCGGGTATGTTTGTGTTGTTGCGGGAGACCGGCCTGTTCAACACCCACGCCGGCCTGATTCTGTCGTATTTGTTGTTTGTCCTGCCCTTTACCGTCTGGGTGCTGACCGGCTACTTCCGTGGTTTACCGCGGGAGCTCGAGGAGGCCGCCTATGTGGATGGTGCAACACCCATACAAACCCTGCTCCGGGTGATGTTGCCCCTTACTGGCCCTGGCCTGGTCACTACGGGCCTGCTGGCTTTTATTGGTGCTTGGAACGAGTACCTTTTTGCCCTCACCTTTACCATTGGAAACAATGTGCGCACGGTACCGGTTGCCATTGCCTCATTTGGTGGCGCCAGCCCCTACGAGGTTCCCTGGGGCTCAATTATGGCCGCTTCGGTGGTGGTGACGGTGCCCCTGGTGATTATGGTGCTCATCTTCCAGCAGCGCATCGTGGCCGGGCTAACCGCTGGAGCGGTGAAAGGGTAAGCTTGCTCGAGGGATGCATTCTGTGCGGGCCACTGAACTGGGAGATTGCGATATGTACCCCACCTCAAGTTTCTGTTTGGCGCAGGTCAAAACCGACTGGATTTGGGAGCAGCCCTCAGCGGTACTTGAGGCGGGGGCCCCAGCAAAAAGAACGAACCGCTATGATGGGTAGGTATGATGCAAGAAGCATACCGATGGCTTTGGGAACACAGCAGAGAAACCGCCTATCTGGCCTCCTTTGGCAGGCTGGCCGGCTGGGATCAGGCCACCTATATCCCGCGCAAGGGCCACGCCCACCGGGCCCAGATGCAGGCCGCGCTGGCCAAGCTCCTGCACCAGCGGGCCACCGACCCCCGCATTGGCGAGATGCTGGCGGTGGTAGAGGGCTCGGACTGGCTGGGGCCCCCGGAGTCGGTGGAGGCGGTGAATGTGCGGGAGTGGCGCAGGGCCTACGACCGCGCATGCAAAATTCCCCAGCGGTTGGCGGTTGAACTGGCCCAGGCCACCAGCGAGGGTGAGGCCATCTGGCAGGAGGCCCGGCCCAAGAACGACTGGGAGGCTTTTAAGCCAACGCTCAAAAAAATCTTTGGCCTTACCCGCGAGCTTGCCGATGCCATTGGCTACCAGGACGAGCCCTACGATGCCCTGCTCGACCAGTACGAGCCGGGGGCTACCACAAAGCAGCTCGAGCCGGTCTTTGCCCGCCTGCGCCAGGCCACCGTGGAGCTGCTGAAGCGGCTGGAGGGCAGCACACGCAAGCCCGACACCGGCATTTTGCACCGCCACTTTCCCCAAAGCGCCCAGGAGGCCTTTGGGCGGGAGGTCGTGGCAAAAATAGGCTTTGACCTGGAGGCGGGCCGCCTCGACGTGGTGGCCCACCCTTTTATGCAGGGCATCGGCCCCGGCGACGTGCGCCTGACCACCCGCTACTATGAGGACTACTTCAACGCCGGATTTTTTGGCATTGTGCACGAGATGGGGCACGGGCTCTATGGACAGGGGCTCTTGCCCGAGCACTTTGGTACCCCCATGGGCAGCGAAATCTCGTTGGGTATTCACGAGTCGCAAAGCCGTACCTGGGAAAACCTGGTGGCCCGTAGCCTGGGCTTCTGGCGCTACTTCTGGCCCAGAGCCCAGCAGCACTTCCCATCGCTGGGCGATGTGCGCCTCGAGGATTTTCACTTCGCCATCAACGAGGTCAAGCCGAGCCTGATCCGGGTAGAGGCCGACGAGGTAACCTACAACCTGCACATCATGATTCGCTTCGAGGTAGAGCTGGCCCTCCTGCGCGGTGAGTTATCCATAGACGATGCGCCCGAGGCCTGGGATACCAAATACCAGGAATACTTAGGGGTTCGTTCGCCGGAAATCCAGGATGGGGTAATGCAAGACGTGCACTGGTCGGCGGGGCTGATCGGCTACTTCCCCACCTACACCCTGGGCAACCTCTACGCAGCGCAGTTTTTTGCCAGGGCCGAACAGGAGCTGGGGTCGCTCGAGGTGCAGTTTGCCCAGGGGGAGTTCACCCCCCTGCTGGAATGGACGCGCAAGAACATCCACCACCAGGGTAGCCGCTACTGGCCCCGCGATCTGGTGCGCGAGGTAACCGGCCAGGATCTGAACCCACAGTTCTTGATCGACTACCTGAACCTTAAATACTCGGCGCTTTATGGGGTCTGATATGACCCCCAGCCCAATGTTTAGTGCAGCCTAAAACCCACTGGAGTGGGAAAGCTCTTCGCGCCATGATCGCGCAGTGGCCTTTGCTTACAGCGCCAGCGGTCATCCTGTGCTAAGGTAGGCTCTTGGTATGGTGGAGCGCGTGTATCTGGCCAAGCCCAGGGGTTTTTGTGCTGGGGTGGTGATGGCCATTGAGGCAGTGGAAAAGGCGGCTAAAGAACTTCAGGATGAGGGGGAGCTGGTGGTGTACCACGCCATCGTCCACAACGACATTGTGCTTAGACGCCTGCAGGAACAACACCGCGTGCATTTTGTCGAAGACCTGGTCGAGGTGGAGCAGTTGCGCGGCGAGCTGGCAAAAGCGGGTAAGAAGCTCAGCGATACTGTGGTTTTCTCGGCGCATGGGATTCCCCCCTGGCTGCGTACCGAGGCGGCCGAGCGCAACCTGCACCAGATTGATGCAACCTGCCCCCTGGTCACCAAAGTTCACAGCGAGGCCAAACGCTATGCAAAGGAGGGCTACTGGATTTTGCTCATTGGCGACTCTGCGGACCACCAAGAGATTAAGGGAACCCGTGGCGAGGCGCCGGAGCACACCATTCTGGTGGCGGTGCATACCCATGTGGGGCGTGACCCTCGCCTGGCCGACCCCCGCACCGTTGAGGTGCCTGACCCCGAGAAGGTGGTGGTGCTGACCCAGACCACCCTTTCGGTAGACGATACCCTGGCGACCATTGAAATTCTCAAACAGCGCTTCCCCAGGCTGGTGGTGCCCAGCCGCCACGATCTGTGCTATGCCACCAAGAACCGCCAGGATGCCGTAAAGCATATTGCGCCCAAGGTGGATATGTTTTTGGTGCTGACCAGCCTGACCTCATCGAACGGGATGCGGCTACTGGAATTGGCCCAGAACCTGGTGGGCCGGGCTGAGCGCATCAATACAGCAGCGGACATCCGCCCTGAGTGGCTCGAGGGGGTGCGCTCGGTGGGCATTACCTCGGCGGCTTCTACCCCGGACGACCTGGTGCAGGAGGTGGTGGCCTACTTCCGCCAGCAGAACCCTGGCCTCGAGGTCATCGAGGAAGGCGAGTGGGAAGATATCGAGTTCCGCGAGCCAAAACGGGTATCGCCCCAGGAAGTGCTGGCCAGCCGAATCTAAACGCCAGGAAAGCGGTGGGCTGGATGCGAAAAGTAAATTTGGTGGTGCCCTGTTTGGCTAGCCGGCCCAACCAGGCGCCGCTCAAGGTTTGATGATGGCCCCGATCACCCCGAACCCAAGCCCTCACGTGCTTTCTGTCGCGCCCATGCTGGACTGGACAGACCGGCACTTTCGCTACCTGTTGCGGCTCGTAACCCGGCGGACGCGGCTTTATACCGAGATGGTGGTGGATCAGTCCATCCTGCTGGGGAACCGTCCCCGGCTGCTGGATTTCAACCCCGAGGAGCACCCGGTGGCTTTGCAGCTTGGGGGTTCGCAGCCGGAAAAACTGGCAGCCGCAGCGCATATTGGCGAACAGTGGGGCTACGATGAGATTAACCTGAACCTGGGCTGCCCTTCGGAGCGGGTGCAGGGAGGAGGTTTTGGGGCCTGCTTGATGCTAGAGCCCGACCTGGTGGCCGAGTGTATGGCCGCCATGCGGCAGGCGGTGCGTATCCCCGTTACGGCCAAGCACCGCCTGGGGGTAGATGAGCTAGAAGACTACCGCTATGTGGCGCGCTTCATTGAAAAGCTGGCGGATGTGGGTATAGAGGTCTTTATCATCCATGCCCGCAAGGCTTACCTCAAGGGGCTTTCGCCCGCCGAAAACCGCACCGTGCCGCCCCTGCGCTATGGGTGGGTCTACCAGCTCAAGCAGGACTTCCCCCACCTGACCATTGTGCTGAACGGGGGGGTGCGAACCCTGGACGAAGCCCAGGCCCACCTGGAGCGGGTAGATGGGGTCATGCTGGGACGGGCGGTTTACGAGAACCCCTTTGTGCTCGAGCACGCCGATGCACGATTTTTTGGCCTGAACCGCTCGCCAAGCCGGCTCGAGGTAGCCCAGGCCATGCTGCGCTACGCCGAAGCCCAGCTCGAGCAGGGAACGCCCCTGTGGGCCATTGCCCGCCACATGCTGAACCTGTTCAAGGGGCAGCCGGGGGGCCGCTTGTGGCGCAGGCTGCTTTCGGAGCGGGCTTGTCGGCGGGGGGCCGGGGTTGAGGTGCTGCGCCAGGCCCTCGAGCAAGTACAGGCTGAAGCCGACCGGCGCGCCGATAAGCCCCTTGTCTCGCTGACTACAGATTAATTTCCTGTTTACCACCTGGTTCTAGGCTGGTGATAAAAGCCGACAGGGTCAAAGGCTCAGGAAGAGCTGTCCGCTTACCGATACGCGCTGTAGAATTTAGTAAGGATCAACCATGCGGATTTTACTGGTCGAGGACGAAGCGGGTCTGGCAGGGCCCCTGCTGGCCTTGCTGCGACGGGAGCGCTACGAGGTAGAGTGGGCCGATAGCCGTGACCAGGCCCAGAAGCTGGTGGATGAGCTCGAGCCCGACCTGATTGCCCTGGATGTGATGCTGCCAGAGGGAGACGATGCGGGTTTTCGCCTGGCCCAGCAACTCCGCCAGGGGGGATTTGAGGGGGCCATCTTGTTTCTTACCGCCCGTGATGCCGTGGAAGACCGGGTGCTGGGGCTGGATCTGGGCGGAGACGATTACCTGGTAAAACCTTTTTCCCTCGAGGAGTTGCTGGCGCGGGTGCGGGCTTTGCTACGGCGGGGGGGTACCACGCGCCAGACTGTGCTCGAGCGCGGTCCCCTGCGGATAGAGTTTGACAGCCGCAAGGTGTACTGGAATCAACGGTTGGTTTCACTCTCAGACAAAGAGTTTGCCCTGCTGGAGCGCCTGGCCCTGCACCCTGAACGGGTCTTTGGGGTGGATGAGCTGCTGGAGAAGTTATTTCCCAACACCGAGTCGGGCCACCGGATTCTGCGGGTATACGTGCATCGCTTGAGGGAGAAGATGGGGGAGAATGTAATAGCCACCCTGCCCGGGGGCTATGTTCTGGGGGTCTAACAGGTGCGAGTGTTGCCGCGCAAAGCTGCCCAGACCATCCGGCTGGCCCCGCCCAGAGCAAAAGGAAGGTTGTGGGGGGGCTTTCGCAGCCGCCTGATGCTTAGCATGTTGGCAGTGGTTTTGCTGACGGCGTTGCTGGTGGGTGGGGTGGGGTTTGTGCGCTTTCAGGCCACCCTGAGCCAGGTAGCCAAGCAGGATCTCAACTCCATAACCAGTGCGGTAGAACAAGCCCTGGTCATCACCCCTGAACGGGTCGTGCTCGACCCGGGCCGCCTGCCCAGGCTGGTCGAACTGAGCAGCAGCCGGTTTCGGGTGATGCGGGGCGAGCAGGTCTTTTTGGAAATCGGTGGGCGATTCCCTTCAGAAAGTTTAAACTGGCTCAAAACGGAACGCTTGCTCGAGCAAGGGTTTGTGCTGCAGGCTGCGCTCGATATCCGCAGCCAGAACGAAGCCTTGCGGGCTTTCTGGCGCACTGAACTGCTGGTTCTGCCGCTTTCGCTGCTGCTGGCGCTGGTTGCGGCCTACCTGCTTGTTGATTATCTGATGCGACCCATCCGACACCTAACCGAAGCCGCCCACGCCATCGCCCAGCAGCGTTTTCCCAAGCCCGTTCCGGTGCCGCCAGGCCAGGATGAGCTCTCCGATCTGGCCGAGAGCTTCAACCGCATGACCCGGGCGGTGGAAGGTTTTTTGGAGCGAGAGCGCAATTTTTCCCGCTATACCTCGCACGAGCTGCGCACCCCCCTGGCAACCCTGCGGGTGCAGATAGAGGCCCTGGAGCAGGGGTTGCTTACCCCGCAGGAGTCGTTGCCGGCCATCAAGGGGAGCCTTGAACGTCTGGAGCGCCTGCTGGCGGGCTTGCTGGCCCTGACCCGCAGCCCCCAGAAAGACCCCGAGCCGCTTGATGTGGGCATAGCCTTACGCTCGGTGGTGCAAAACCTTTCCAGCAAAGAACAGCAGCGTATTACCCTGAAAGGTGACCTGGGGGCTCAGGTGCTGGGTTATGGAGAACTTTTGCAGCAGGCCCTGGACAACCTGCTCAGCAACGCGCTCAAGTTCAGTCAGGGGGAGGTGCAGGTCGAAGTCAGACAGGCGGACATGACCCATATTTTCATCCGTGATCGGGGGCCGGGGGTACGCGAGGAAGACCTGCTGCGCCTGGGCAACCCCTTCTTGCGGCTTCAGCCCAGGGTGGAGGGAATGGGCTTGGGGCTGGCCCTGGTTCGGCATATAACAACCTTACTGGGGGGCAGGCTCGAGTTTCGCAACCGGCCAGGGGGTGGCCTCGAGGTCATCCTGAGCCTACCCGGACTCGAGGTGCGCCGTGGATAGCCTTCGCATAGCCTTCTGGTTGTGGGTGGTTCTGGTTTTGCTGCTATCCCCGGTATGGGCCGTCAGCGCCTCGGCCAGCAGCCAGTCCGGGCTTTCCCCCGATCTCCCCACCCTGGTCCAGGGTAACGGTAAGGGCAGCAGCAACAGCAATAAAGGTGGCAACAGCGGCGGTTCCAACAGCAAAAACAGCGACAACCCAGGGCCCAGTCCCAACTCAAATGCCAACCCCAACCCCTCGAGCGCCCGCCAGCCTCGCAGCTACATGGGGCAGGTGACGCTGAACGCGGGCGGCCAGATCATTTCGGGGAATGTGCGTATCCAGAGCAACTCCCCCTGGCTGAGCCTGGCCATTCCCGGTATGTGGCTCGAGGCCAATGGGGTCTGGGAAGGCGAAGTGTTTGTCGCCACTGAGGTCAAACTGCACAGCCCTACACCCTGGGCTTTTTACCAGGGCCCGGGCAGTCTGGTGGGGGCTTGGCAGTACCCGTTTGTTTCGGCCTGGCTTTCTAACAACCGCTCCGATCCTTTTATGGCCCTGCAGACCGCCAGCGAACAGGCCCAGGTGCGGGTGGTGGCCTACTTCGATGGAAGCAAATTCCGGGCGCTTCCGGCCAGTTTTCCTGTGCCCCCCGGACTCAAACCTGGCTGGTATGAGCTATTAGGTGCTGTGGGCGCGCAGGGGCTGGTCTGGTCTTCGGTCAGGCAGTTCCCGTAGGCAAAGATGATGGCCGTACACCAGTTTGTAACGGAAATAGAAAGTACGAGCTGGTGCCAAAGCACTGGCATTACAGCGGGCTGTAGCGTCCGGCGCTGCTTTGCACCAGACCCTTGAGCTCGAGCATCATCAGCACCGAGAGGGTCTCGGCGGTGGAAAGGCCGGTGGTCTGGGCCAGGTCGTCGGGCAGGGCTTCGGAAAGCTCGAGCAAAGCCCGGTACACCTGGGCCTCGCTGCCCTCCAACTGCACGGCCTGCTTTTTGGGGGCCAGCACCCCCAGGGCATTCAGCACGTCCTCGGTATTTAGCACCAGCCCGGCCCCATCCTGAATCAGCCGGTTGCTTCCCAGCGAAAAGGCATCGCCGGGCCGACCCGGTACGGCCAGCACATCGCGGCCCAGTTCGGCAGCAAACCGCGCAGTAATCAGGCTGCCGCTCTTTTCTCCAGCTTCCACCACCAGCACCGCTTTGGCGAAGGCCGCCACAATCCGGTTGCGCCGGGGGAACAGCCCAGCCTGCGGGGGGGTTCCCAGCGGAAACTCCGAGAGCACGTTCATCTGTTCGGCCAGGGCCCGGTTCTGGGGTGGATAGAAGCGGTCCATCGCGCTACCCAGCACCCCCAGGGTGTAGCCGCCCCCTTCCAGTGCGCCTTTGTGCGAAGCGGCATCTATTCCCAAAGCCAGCCCCGAGATAATGCCCACCCCGGCCTCGGCCAGCTCACGGGCTACCTTGTGCGTCCAGGCCAGGGCCCAGGGGCTGGCCTTGCGGGTGCCCACGATGCCGATGTTGCGCTCGCTGGGCGGCAGTTCCCCTTTTAGATACAGCACCGCTGGGGGGCTCTCGAGGTGCAGCAAGACTTCGGGGTAATCACGATCCCACATGCCAACCAGCCACAGGCCCAGCCGGGCTGCTTTTTCGCGCTCTTTTTCGGCCAGGCCTTGCTCGAGCGTTCTGGCATAGGCCGCGGCAATTTCGGAGCCCAGCAGTTCGGCAATGGCTGCCACACTCAGGTCGGTAGCAAGGGCTTGTTTAAGACGACTGGGGCCAATCTGGGGGGTGAGTGCAAGGGCCAGGGGGTCGGGCATAGCTCGCATCAGGATAGCCGATGAAGGAGCGCACGGGGGTTCGTTCCCGACCTGCCCCTATACTAGAACCGTGAATGAAGGAACGACCTACTCCGGATTTGTAGCCGTGGTGGGCAAGCCCAATGTGGGCAAGTCTACCCTGGTCAACTCTATGCTGGGCGTAAAAATCGCCCCCATCAGCCCCAAGCCACAGACCACCCGCAAACGGGTGCGCGGCATCCATACCGAGGGCAACCGCCAGATTGTGTTTGTGGATACCCCTGGCTGGCACGAGGCCACCGACGCCCTGAGCGAGTACATGATCCGCCAGATAACCGAGGCCCTGGCCGAGGTTAACCTGGTGCTGTGGCTGGTGGACCTGCGCCATCCGCCTACCCACGAAGACGAGCTGGTGGCGCGTGCCCTGCGCCCCCTGAAGGGGCAGATACCCATTATTCTGGTGGGCAACAAGGCCGATGCTGCCAAGTACCCCGAGTCGGCCATGCAGGCTTATGCCGAGCTACTGCCAGGCCTGGAAGCCCGCATGATTTCGGCCCAGAACGAGCGCGACGCCAAAGCACTGCGCGACGAAGTGCTCTCCCTTTTGCCCGAAGGCCCCTTTTTCTTCCCGCCCGACTTCGCCAAAGGCGACCAGACCCCGGAGGAATGGGCCGCCGAGATTGTGCGCGAAGAGGCCATGAAGCGCCTTAAGGAAGAGCTTCCTTACACCATTGCCACCAAAACCGAAGAATTCGAGCTGCGCCCCGCCCCCGCCGGCGGGGGTGGGGGAATGTTTTACATCCAGGTGAATATCTATGTCGAGCGCGAGAACCACAAGCCCATTCTGATTGGAGCCGGGGGGCGAAAGCTCAAGGAAATTGGGGCGGCGGCCCGTAAGCAGCTCGAGGTCTTTTTATCGCGCAAGGTCTACCTGGACCTACAGGTCAAGGTTTACCCCAACTGGCGTAAGGACCCCGAAGCCCTGCGGGAACTGGGCTACCATTAGAGCATGGAAGTTGGGCGCTTGCTGCTGGTGTTGGGCCTGGTGCTGGTGGTTCTGGGCCTGATCTGGCTGTACGCCCCTGGGCTTCTGGGCTGGTTTGGCCGCCTGCCCGGAGACATTCGTATCGAGCGCGAGGGTTTTCGCTTTTACTTTCCCCTCACCTCCATGCTGCTGGTTAGCCTGGCCTTGAGCCTGCTTCTGCGCTGGTTTCGCTAGGGGCATCCTGAACGCCCATCGGGACGCTATTTTGCTGGGAAACTCGAGCGTAAATGCTACGGGCTATGGAATATGCCAGCTGCTTCATGGCGCTGGCATTGGGGCCCTGGTAGTGTGCATCGACAGTCTGGGTGAACAGCTCGAGCCAGCGCTCGAAGTGCTCGAGCTTGAGGGGTTTGCGGGCGTTTAGCAGCAGGTGCTTGTACATCATGCCACCCCTGTAGGCGCCGGTGCGCCACAAGATGTTCTCCCAGAAGTCGTGGATGACCGGCAGGTGGTGCATTAAGTCCAGGCCCTCGAACAGATGGCCGATTTGCTCGTCCTGGATGGCTTTGGCATAAAAAGCGTCGACCACTACCGCGATGTCGGCTCTGGATGCAAGATCGTTCACGGGTCAAACCTTATGCCAGATTGGCCGCGGGGTGAAGTGAGGGCGGTTACCATACCGCCCGCTTTATTTGGTTGACACTCCCACGGCTAAAGCCAGTGGGATTCTTGGTTCAACGAGGACTGCCCACGATGTG
>NZ_JBEVAL010000074.1:0-13108 GCF_051297115.1 Meiothermus cerbereus | reverse complement strand
TGGGGCTGGGTATGGGTTTGTTCGGGTTCATGCTGTATATGATAAGAGCCTGGCTCCCGGGCCAGGTGCGTATACTCAAAGCATGGTACCCGCACGTATCGAAGGTATGGGGGTAGACCCAGGAAACGGCAACCTGATCGTGATGCTCAAGGCCGAGAACGACCTGTTGCTACCTGTGGTGATCGGGGCTCTGGAAACCCAGAACATCATGGTGCACCTCTCGGGTGAGAAACCACCCCGCCCATTGGGCCCCGACCTGTTCTACAACACCCTCGAGCTCCTCGGGGTAAAGGTACTGCGGCTCGAGATTGTCGAACTGAAAGACGGCACCTTTTACGGAAGGCTGGTGCTGGAACAGCGCGGCCTGGAATACGAGATAGACTGCCGCCCCTCCGACGGCATCGCCCTGGCCATCCGGGCTGGGGCTCCCATCCTGATTGCTGAACAGGTCCTCGAGCAGGCTGGGATAAAAGAGTCGCAGCTGACCCGCCAGGGAGAGCCCCCCAAGGCATGAGGCTGCTGCCGGCCCTTCTGCTTGGGCTGGCCCTGGGTCTGCCTGGGCTGGCCCAGCGGCTGGCCGTGCTGGGCGACTGGGGGGCCGAGACCCCGCACCGTCCGCTGGTGGCCCAGGCCATCCAGCAACAACACCAGGCCAGGCCCTTTGTAGCCCTGCTCACCCTGGGCGACAATTTCTACCCCCGGGGCGAGCCGGTACAACGCTACCTCGACGAGCTTCCCCCTGTGCGCATCTACCCCGCCTTTGGCAACCACGACGTCCCCGCCCTGACCAGCCAGCTAAGGCTTTTTGCTCAGGAACAGGCCTACTATCACGTCCGCATCGAAAACCTGGATATAATCGTGCTGTACAGCGAAGACTTTTCCCTCGCCCAGCGGCGCTGGCTCGAGGACACCCTGCGCAAAGCCCAAGCACCCTGGCGGGTGGTGGTGCTGCACCGGCCCCTCTACTCTTCGGGGCTGCATGGGGGAAGCCGGGCCTTACGCCAGGCCCTCGAGCCCCTGCTCACCCAGTACCGCGTAGCGCTGGTACTCACCGGCCACGAACATAGCTACGAGCGGCTCCTGGCCAAAGGCGTTGTTCACATCGTTTCGGGCGGCGGCGGCGCCTGGCTGCGCGGTTTTGTGAGCGTGCGCCCCCAAAGCAAAGTGCGGCTCAAAAGCCCCAACTACCTCGTCCTCGAGGCCACCGCACAGTGGCTACAGGTTACGGCCTACAACGATAAAAACGACGTCATAGACCAGGTAGAGCTCAGGAGGCCGTAGCGAGTTGCATCGCTCCTGCTTGCCCCCACATCAGGCATCCGAGCGCAGGTGCACGTGCACGTGAAAAACCTCCTGCCCGCCCTTCTCCCCCACATGAATACGGATGAAGTAGCCCTCGAGGCCCATCTGCTTGGCGATCCTGTTGGCCGTGAGCATAAGCCTGCCCAGCTTGAGGGCGCCCTCCTCGGTGTCGGGGTAGTCGGCCAGGGTGGGGATGTACTCTTTGGGGCAGACCAGAATATGCACCTTAGAGCGCGGGCGAATGTCCTTGAAGGCAATAAACTCTTCGTCCTCGTAAACGATGCTGGCTGGCAGTTCCCGGCGGATGATTTTGCCAAAAACGGTAGGGTTCTCCATGGGGCATAATCTACCGCAGTGGCCGAGGTGCAGGCCACATCAAAGCGCCACCGCCCAGTCTCCGGGAAACCCCCTGCCGATGACCGATGCGGTTACAGTAATTTCTCGCCACCCCGCTTAGGCTTTGACCATGTCAACCCCCAGCCTGCATATATGCCCCCCACTTTTCGGGAAACACCAGGAGGTTTCAGATGGGTAACAGTCTGCCAGCCAGAGCCCTTTGGACCGGCGTTTTTCTGATTCTGGTTTCCACCCTGGCCGTCATGAGCACCAGCCTCACCCCTACCGCCCTGATTCCGGGGGCGTTGGGCCTGGCCATTGCCCTGTTGGGCATCTGGGCCGATAAGTCCCCCAGCCACAAAACCCTTGCCATGAATATTGCCCTGGGCCTGGCCGTGCTGGGTGTCCTGGGTTCGCTGCAGGGCATTCCCGGCTTCATTACCATCCTGGGTGGCGGCACGGTAGAACGCCCCATCGCAGTTATGGCCCAGTTTGCCACCTTGTTCATCTGCTTGGGGTTTGTGGTGCGCTTTTGGGTAGAGCGCCGGCGCAAGAGCTAGAGCACCGGTAGCAGCATGCGGGCGGGCTCTTCCTTAATGGCTTCCAGCCGCCCCTGCAGGGTATAACCTGCAATGGCCTCTACCCTTACCCAGACGGTCTGGCCCACCCGTACCGGCCCGGTAAGCTCGGCCTCGTAGTAGTCCGGGGTGTGACCATAGGCCCTGCCGCCGCGAAAGCTTTCCACCAGCACCTCGAGCCGGTGGCCCAGCTTGGGCCGCACCCGCGCTTCGGCCAGGCGGGCCGCGAGGACCTGAAGCTCCCTATTGCGGCGCTTGCGCACCTCGATGGGCACCTGAGGTAGCGCGGCTGCACGGGTTTTGGGACGGGGGGTGTAGGTGAACACATGAACGCGGCTGGGCCGTACTTCCTCCAGGAAGGCCAGGGTTTCCTGGTGTTCCTCCTCGGTCTCGGTGGGTAGGCCGGCAATCACATCGGTGGTGAGGGCGAAGCCGGGGATAAGCAAAGAAGCCCGCTCTACCAGGGCACGGTAGTAGTTTTTATCGTAGCGACGGCCCATCAGGGCCAGCAAGCGGGCCGACCCTGTTTGCAGGCTGAGGTGCAGGTGGGGGCGCACCTGGGGCGCAAAGCGGCCCATCACCTGGAGCAGCTCTTCCCCGGTGTCCTCAGGCTCGATGGAAGACAGGCGCACCTTAGCGCCCATCAGGGCCAGCTCTTCTACCAGCCCGGCAATCCCGCCGGGATGGCCCTTGTAGGAGCCCAGGCGAACGCCGGTAAGCACAATTTCCTGAACCCCTGCTTGCAGCAAGGCCTCGGCTTCCCGCAGGGCCTCCTGGTGCCCCCGGTGGCGTTCGCGCCCACGCAGGCGGGGGATGATACAGTAGGCGCAGCCCACGTTACAGCCATCCTGCACCTTGAGGAAAGCCCGCACATAGTTGTTCAAAAGGCCCCGCTCACCCGCTCCCCAGAACTCGTTGGGGGGTGTGGTGATGGGGTCGGCGGGAAGGCCAAAGTGCTGCAGGATAACGCCGGGAAGCTCGGCTTTGCGGCTGTTGGGCAGTACCGCATCGGCCCCCAGCTCGGCCAGTTGCTCGGGGGCCAGCTCGGCATAGCAGCCCGTAACCACGATAAAAGCCGCCGGGTTGGCCCGGCGGGCCCGACGCACCTCCTTGCGGGCATCGGCCTCGGCGCTGGTGGTTACAGCACAGGTGTTGATAACCACCAGGTCGGCGCCGCTTTCCAGGGGCACCACCACCGGGTGCAAAGGTTTGAGCAGGCCCACCAGGGCATCCGATTCCACCTGGTTAACCTTGCAGCCCAGGGTTTTTACCGCCAGCCGCACCCCTTCCATCAGGGGCATTGTGGGGCAGTGGGGGAGGTTCGGTCAAGGGTCGGTGAGGACGAGCGCGGCGAAGTCGTCATCGGACTCGTGTTCCTCCAGCACGCACAGTGGTTTTAAGCGCACCACCTGGGCCGGGGGGTCGTCGGGGCCAGACTCGCCCGTTACGGTGCTCCGGGCCACGCGCAACATCTGCTCCTCGAGCATCTGCAAAAGTTCGGGGGTGGCCTCACGCAGCGTCACGGGAAGGTTCTTTAGTACATGAAATGCAATCGGGTACACGTCCTCGAGGTAGTGCAAAGCCTCCAGCACTTCCGCACAGGAGACCAGGTCGTTACTCACTATGTTGCGTGGCCGCAGGGTTGGGGATTCCTGGGCTTCTAAAATGCTGGTCACGTACAGGTCGAAGCCCGTCTGGTGCCGGCGAATCCAGAGCTTGAGCAGCTCCCGCGCGGTGGGGGTTTGACCGACCAGCATTTGACCGGGCTCGAGTTGGTAAATAGCCTCGGCAAGTATCCGCATGGAACCACTGTAGGGCAAACCGTTTTACAGCAAGGGATTTTCTGAGCGTTACAAAAGCCTTGGGCGTTACGTGCCCTCCTGTTAGCATGGGGCTGTGCTAACCCTGGACGACATCCAACAGGCAGCCCGCCGCATTGCCCCCTATATTCACCAAACCCCGGTTTTTAGCAGCTGGGGGCTCAATGCACTGCTGGGCAAGACCCTTTTCTTTAAGGCCGAACACCTGCAAAAAACCGGCAGTTTCAAGGCCCGGGGCGCCCTCAACGCAGCCCTTCAGTTGAAAAACCCTCGGGGCCTGATTGCGGTCTCGTCGGGTAATCACGCCCAGGGGGTGGCCTATGCGGCCCAGGTGATTGGGGTTCCCGCCCTGGTGGTGATGCCGGAGGACGCCTCCCCTACCAAAAAAGCCGCCACCCGCGCCTATGGGGCCGAGGTCTTCGACCAGGGGGTAACGGTGGAGAACCGCGAGCAGGTGATGCGAGGGCTGGCCGAGCAGACTGGCTATGAGGTTATCCATCCCTTTGACGACCTGCGGGTCATGGCCGGGCAGGGTACGCAGGCCCTCGAGCTCCTGGAGCAGGTGCCTGAGCTGGAGGCTGTGCTGGTAGCGGTAGGGGGTGGAGGGCTGATTTCTGGCATTGCTACCGTAATTAAAACCCTGCGCCCGGAATGCGCGGTGATTGGGGTGGAGCCCGAGGGGGCCAACGACGCCCAGCAAAGCCTCCGGGCGGGCGTGCGGGTTAAGCTGGCGCAGGCCCCCCAGACCGTGGCCGATGGGGTGCGCACGCTGGTGGTTGGGGAGAAAACCTTCCCGGTCATGCAGAGCCATGTAGACCGCATCCTTACCGTACCCGACGAGGTAACCCTGCAGGCCCAGCACCTGATGATGCAACGGCTCAAACAGGTGGTGGAGCCCACCGCCGGGCTGGCTTTAGGGCCCCTGCTCATGCACTACGACCTGCCCGAGCGTGTCGCAGTGATCGTGTGTGGCGGCAACTGGATGCCCTGATCCCTAAATGCCAGGTTCAAAAAGTATTGACCGCTTGCCCTGCAAGGGACTTTTATCGCCAGCTTCTGGGCGTACCCTAGAGGCATGGAAACCACTGCCACACCGAGCGACCTCGAGATCGCCCGTCAGACCAGACTCAAACCCATCGAAGAAGTGGCCGCCAGTCTGGGCATCCCCTCCCAGGCGCTGTTCCACTATGGCCCTCACATGGCCAAAGTGCTGGGCGCGCCGCCCGCGCCTAAGGGCAAGCTCATCCTGGTTACGGCCATGACCCCGACTCCGGCAGGCGAAGGCAAGACCACCGTGGCGATAGGCCTGACCCAGGCCCTGGGCAAGCTGGGGAAAAAGGTAGCGGTGGCCCTGCGGGAGCCTTCCCTGGGGCCGGTGTTTGGCATCAAGGGCGGGGCCACCGGCGGCGGGTATGCCCAGGTGCTGCCCATGGAGGAGATCAACCTGCACTTCACCGGCGATTTTCATGCCGTTACCAGCGCAGTCAACCTGCTTTCGGCCCTGGTAGACAACCACCTGCACCAGGGCAACGCACTGGGACTGGATGTGCGCCGCATCGAGGTCAAGCGCGCCCTGGATATGAACGATAGGGCTTTGCGGCAGGTCATTGTGGGGTTGGGCGGGCCCAGCCAGGGCATACCCCGCGAGGCCGGGTTTGAGATCACAGTGGCCAGCGAGGTAATGGCCATCATGAGCCTGGCCACCAGCCTGGCCGACCTGCAAGAACGCCTGGGGCGCATCCGCATCGGTTACAACCTGGGGGGGCAGCCCGTGTTCGCCCGCGACCTGGGCGCCGAGGGGGCCATGACCGTACTGCTAAAGCAGGCCTTTTTCCCCAACCTGGTACAGACCCTCGAGCACCAGCCCGCCTTTGTGCACATGGGGCCCTTTGGCAACATTGCCCACGGCACCAACTCGGTAGCGGCGACCCGCATGGCCCTGGGGTATGCCGACTATGTGGTAACCGAAGCCGGGTTTGGCTCCGACCTGGGGGCCGAGAAATACATCAACCTGGTCTGTCGTCAGGCGGGTTTCGCACCACAGGCGGTGGTACTGGTGGCTACCATGCGAGCCCTGCGTTTCCACGGTGGACACGACGAGTACGCCCAGCCCAACCCGGAGGCTGTGCGCAGAGGGCTGGCCAACCTGGCCAAGCACCTGGAAAATGTGCGGCTCCTGGGCTACCAGCCGGTGCTGGCCTTCAACCGCTTCCCCAACGATACCCCACAAGAACTCCGCCTGGTACAGGAATTTGCAGCCCAGCAGGGCGTGCAGGTCTCCTTCAGCGAGGTACACGCCCGCGGGGGGGCTGGTGGGGTGGAGCTGGCCCAGATGGTCTTGAAGGCCCTGGAAAACCCCGGCCAGCCCAGGTTTACCTATGCGCTGGAGCAGCCCCTGGAAGAAAAGATTGCCCAGGTGGCCCTTCAGGTCTACGGCGCGGCCAGGGTCGAGTACACCCAGGAGGCCCGCAAAGCCCTCAAGCGGCTGGAAAAAGAAGGCTGGGGCAGCCTGCCGGTCATTATTGCCAAAGCCGCCAGCTCCCTGTCCGACAACCCCAGGCTGCGGGGCCGCCCGGAGGGCTTTAGCGTGACAGTCACCGACCTCAAGCCCAAGTGCGGGGCTGGCTTTGTGGTGGCCTATATGGGTGAGATTATGACCATGCCGGGCCTGCCCAAAGAACCCGCGGCCCTTAGCATTGGGCTGGACGAGACGGGGCAGATTCGCGGCTTGTTTTAGCGCAGCAAGCGCTGCAAAATCCCCTGCACCAGCTGGCCGGTCTGGGCCATGAGCACCGGGTCGGCCACGGTGTCGGTGGGGCGGTGGTAGTTGGGGTCCAGGCCCCGGAAGAAGAAGAGCACCGGCACCCCGGCCTGGGCAAAAGGTACGTGGTCGCTGCCACCCCCCGGTGCGCTACCACAGGCCACCTGCAGGGCGTTACAGTCGGCCAAGGCCCGCAGTTCCTGGCTGCCGCCAATGCCCAGGCTGCCGTTCACGTCCACCCCCACCATGTCCAGGTTGAGCATGGCCTTGAGGCCCCGTACGAGCTCGAGGTGCTGTTCCACAAAGCGCCTCGAGCCCCACAGGCCATCCTCTTCACCATCGAAAAACATGAACCAGATGTGCTCGGAGAGGGGGCTATTTGCCAGCTGGCGGGCCAGCTCGAGCACCGTCACGGCACCCGAGGCGTTGTCGTTGGCGCCCGGGCTGCCAGGCACCGAGTCGTAGTGCGCCCCCACAATGGCCAGGGGGTTCTGGCTGCCCCGCCTGGCGATCACGTTACGCCCCTGCACCTCCTCGGTCACGATGCGCGCATCCAGTACGGCCCGACTTCCCGTCAGAGCAAAAAGTGCCTCCCCGTCGCCAGAGGAGATGGTCACGCCCGGGATGGGGCTGTTGCCCCCAAAGCTAAAACGGGTACCGCTGGGTTCTTCGGTCACCAGGACAACGCCCTGGGCCCCCCGCTGGGCGGCCAGCTGGGCCTTCTCCAGGCCTGGAATTCCACCCCGGCGCACCACCACAATGCTGTTTTGCAGGTTCAGGTTGGCAAAGTCTGCCGCCAGACCCGCACCCGGTACCACCACCAGCGGCCCTTCAACCCGTCGGCCAGGGCTGCCCGCCACGCTGCTGACCGGAAAACTGACCCCTCCCACCTGAAGGCTCGAGCCCTGGTCGCGGGTGCGGTTGTAGGCAAAGGGAAAAAACTCCACAGTGTAGCCTACCTTGCGAAGTTCTGCGGCCAGGTACTCGCCTGCCGCTGCCGCCGCCGGGGTACCCGCTACCCGCGGCCCCTGCGATAGCAAGGCCTGCAGGTCGGCCTGCATTCGCTCGAGCGAAAAGGCCTGGGCCAGCGCCAGTAACGCAAAGGCCACCAGCCCTAAAGCTGCCCGCAAGAACGCGTTTTTACCCATGTCTCAATCTAGTCATCCAGCACATGAGTTGGATGGGTTGCAGGGCGAAAACACCATATGAAGACGTCTAGTCCTTGAACAGCTTGTCAAAGGCCTGCTGATTGCTGTTCTTGCGCTTGAGGCGAAAGAGGTCGTTTTTTAGCTCGAGCACCCCTTCTTTGAGCAGAAGCTCGAGGGTGCGCCGAAGCTCGTCTCTGGAGAGGTTTTCACCCTCTTCATCCAACCAGCGCACAATATCCTTTTCGCTGGCAAACTGTAGTGTCTCGATGGCTTTGAGAACCCAGCCGCGGGTATCCATACCTGAATATACCGCGATATACCCATACAGGTTTCACCCCACCCGAAGCTTTCTGTTTAGCACAGGTCAAGACCGACTGGATTTAGGAACAGCCCGGGGGCCCAACCCACAAACGGGGGTAATCTTCCATTAAGCTGTCGTCTTGTCGCACAATAGGGTCGTGGATCCCTTCAGGGAATACCAGGACTACGTGATAGCGCACCGCCTGCGCGAGGCCCTGGACTTTTTTCCCGGCAGGCTCTACTCGCTAAGCGAGTATGCGACCTTGCGCCTGCGGCGCAGTGAGCTCGTGCGCAGGCTGGTAGGCCGCCAGGGCGATCCTGCGCTTTTGTCGCGCATCGAGCAAATCACCGACGACATCAACTATGGTTTCTGGTCGAACCCTGGCTTGCTCAAAGCCTTTCTAAAGCGTTTATCCCCACAGCAATGCCCGGTGCTTGCTAGCCCCGAAGCCTTCGAGACCCTCCTCTCGCACACCGAGCGGCTGCGGCTAAAGGAGCCGGGTTTGGCGGGCCGGTATTACCTGGGCTGGCTACGCTTGCCCAGCTTGCTGGACGACCCTGCGGTTTTTGGGCAGGCCATGCTCGAGCAAGAACACCTGGCCGAAGAGCTGGGGTTGTTTTTGGACGAGTTTCACAAAGTTGCAGGTTCGGGATAAGCCAATACCACCCCATAGCCGGCCTCGAGCTCAATCTCCACCCGCCCCAAAACCACATTGGAAAGGGTGCGGGTGCTGCCCAGGTGCACCTCGGTTTTTTGCAGCGGCCAGCGGACACCGCGAATACTCAGGCCAATAAAGCCGCCCAGTGGCAACAAACTGAGCCTGGAGTGTTGCGGCAGATCCAGCTGTAGCGTCCCCGGCACCAGCGGATGGGCCTCTTCACTACCTGAAGTCAGCAGGGTGGCAATGCCCTGTCGGGCCAGCCGGATGCCCAGCAGCAGATGGGCCATGGTCTGGTCGGTCTGACCCCCCAGGGCCCCTACCAGAATCAGCTTATCGGCCCCCCGGGCCAGGGCCGCCTCGATAGCCAGTTCCCCATCGGTAAAGTCCTTGTTCACGGGATGTTCTTCACGTGGTATGTGGTGATAGGCTTGCTGGAGTTCCGGCGAGGCCGAGTCGAAGTCGCCCACCCACAACTCCGGCTGGAGCCCCAAAGGTTGGGCATGAACCATACCACCATCCGCCACAATCACCCGGCTCCCACTAACCTGGGCCTTGAGCCGCGGGGTTACAACGATTGAACCGTTTAAGAGAATGGTAAACGGGTGCATGTGGGGTAAGGTTCAGCTATGGTTTTTTGCCGCCGGGCCTGCAAGGGGTTGTCTTATCTGCGCTTGCCCATTCTCCGGCTCTTCTTCCAGCGCAACCACCTTTGACCAATCTACCCTTATCCGGGTGGTGTCGCCAGGGTAAAGCCCCTGCTCCGGGCCTTCCAGGTATAGCCTCTGGCCCCGCCAGGCCAGCTCGAGGGCTACCACAAAACCCTTGAAAATGCGCTCTCGAACAAGCGCTTCTTCTCCCTGGCCCAGCATTATGGCCTCCTGGGGCAGCAGGTGTGGCTGGGCCGGAAGGCCCAGCTGGCGGCTCTGCTGGGCAGTGAACAAGTTGCGGTGGCCCAGAAAACTGGCTACCCAGTAGTTCCTGGGCTGGCGAAAAAGCCGCTCGGGTGAGCCCTGCTGCACAATGGAGCCCCCCCTCAGCAAGGCCACCTGTGCGGCTATCACAAACGCTTCGGACTGGTCGTGTGTAACCACAATGGTCGGCACCCTAATCTGCTGCAAAATGGCCCGTAACTCCAGCAACAGCTCCTGCCGCAGCTTCAAATCCAGCGCTCCCAGTGGCTCGTCCAACAACAGCAAGCGGGGCTGGTTGGCCAGGGCTCGAGCCAGCGCAACCCGCTGACGTTCGCCACCCGAGAGCTGGTCGGGGCGCTTTTGGGCATGGGGCTCCAGATGGGTCAACTCCAGCAAAAAGGCCACCCGCTCCCGGATTCTAGCCCCATCCCAGCGGGCCTCCCGTAAGCCAAAAGCGATGTTTTCCCATACCGTCAGGTGTGGAAACAGGGCATAGTCCTGGAACACAAACCCCACCCGACGCGCTTCAGGCGCCAACAGGGTGATCTCGGTCTCGTCCAGCCAAACCTGACCCGCCTCTGGCATTTCCAGACCGGCAACCAGCCGCAAGAGCGTGCTTTTGCCGCTACCCGAAGGCCCCAGCAAGGCCAGGGTTTGCCCTGGGCTGACCTCGAGCGAGGCCAAAAGCCTGAAACCTGGATAGCTCTTTCCAAGCCCCACCAAGCGCAGCATGGTTCTAGCCTACAGCAAACGGTTCAGGAAGTGTTTTATCTCGAGGTCGGGTGCGCTTGGATCTGTGTGGGCTAGCGAAAACCGCCAAACTTCCTCACACCTGCCCCTATAGTGGCAGCCAGATACTAAACTTGGCCCCCCGGCCCTCCTGCGAGTCCACCCAGATGCGCCCCTGGTGGGCCTCAACAATGGCCTTGGAAATGTAAAGCCCCAGGCCCGTACCCACAATGCCCCTGGCGATGGCGCTTCTGGTACGGCTGTAGCGCTGAAAAAGCTGGCCCTGCTCCTCCAGCGGGATGCCAGGGCCAGTGTCTTCGACCTCGATTAACACCCCATCGTGTGGCCTAGCCCGCAACCAGATGGCACCTTGGCGTGGACAGAACTTGAAGGCATTGGAAAGCAGGTTGCCTACCACCTGGCCAATGCGCTCCGGGTCGGC
Source organism: Meiothermus cerbereus (assembly GCF_051297115.1). Lineage (GTDB taxonomy): Bacteria > Deinococcota > Deinococci > Deinococcales > Thermaceae > Meiothermus > Meiothermus cerbereus_A. The sequence continues at coordinate 2,119 of NZ_JBEVAL010000074.1, read as the reverse complement.
CTCGATGATGGGCAGTGTGGCGAGTTCCAGGGTGAATTGAATCTGGCTGAGCTTGGCTACCCCGGCAAAGCTCCGGGCAATCTGGGCCAGGGTAGCCTGCAGGTCTACTGGCTGCTTACCAATGCTAAACCGACCAGCTTCCAGGCGCGAGGTGTCCAGCAGGTTGTTGACCATATCCTTCAGCCGCAGGCTACTGTGCTGAATATTCTCCAAAAAACCCCTGAGCTCGGAAGGACTATAGTTATCGTTAAGCAGCAGCTCGCTAAAACCCAAAATGGAAGCCAGCGGCGTTTTAAGCTCGTGTGAAACCGCCGCAATAAACTCCGACTTTAGCCGCTCGGCCTCACGCTCATGCGTAACATCCCGAAAAAGAATCAGGGCCGTGTCGCTTTCCATGGGAACAGTCCGGGCCTCAAAGTCCCGCCCCTCCAGGTTAAGCTCTAGCTCCTCAGACTGCTCACCTGCCAGCACAGCCCGAACTGCCTGTTGGAGCGCCTGGGCCACCTTTTGAACAAAAAGCTCGCCCAGGGTTGTCCCCAGGAAGCGATCCATAGGCAGATGGCTGGAACTCTTTCCTGCCTTGTATTCGCGGATGTTGCCTTCTGAATCCACCAGCATCATATCGTCCGGAATAGCCTCCAATATGGCGCGAATACGCTGTTCACGCTGATATTCCAGAATATTGTCTCGCATCACCCAGATCATACCCAGCAACCCTTGAAAAAATTACGAATGTCCTAATCCTTCTGGGCTATCCTGACTTACATGAGCCTGATCGCCGCTTTTCTGGCCGGAATTCTATCTTTTTTGTCCCCCTGCGTATTACCGCTGGTGCCCACCTATTTGCTTTATTTGGGCGGGGAGCGGGGACGGCCCCTTTTCAACGCCTTCTTCTTTGTGGGCGGGTTCTCGCTGGTGTTCTTGTTGTTGGGGCTGCCCTTCACCATCCTGGGAGGGCTGTTGTCCGAGAATCGGCAATTGCTGGGGCAGGTGGGCGGGGTAATTCTGGTGTTGTTTGGACTATACATGCTGGGCCTGAAGCCCAGGTGGGGGGTTAATTTGCGCTACCAGGGGGATACCAGCCGCCCCTGGGGGGCCTTTATGCTCGGCCTGGTTCTGGGTCTGGGCTGGACACCCTGCATTGGCCCGATTCTGGGGAGTATTCTAACCCTCACGGCCACGGGTGGCGGGGTCGGCTTTCTCCTGGCTTATATCCTGGGGCTGGCCGTCCCGTTTTTGCTGGTGGCCCTTTTTGCCGACCGCATCCGCCCCGCACTGCGCAGGGCAGCCCGCCTTTCTCATGGGGCCGAAGTGCTGGCTGGGGTGGTTCTGGTTGCGGTGGGGATTCTGATGCTTACCGGCTCTTTCACGCAACTCAACAGCTTCTTCCTAAAAATTACCCCTGAGTGGCTGCTGAACCTGGAGAAGAGCCTAATCGGTCAATAATCTGCGCGTATGATGAGTTCCATGCTGATCGAGGCGGTATCGGTTTCCAAGCGCTACGGACGGGACTGGGTGCTACGCAACCTGGATTTCCAGCTGGCTAAACACGAAGCCCTAGCCCTGGTAGGGCCCAACGGTGTGGGTAAAACCACTTTGCTGCGGGTGCTGGCTGGGCTGGTGCGCCCCACCCAGGGCTCGGTCAAACTGGGCGGCAGGGTGGGTTTTCTGGCCAATCCACCGGCTTTTCATCGGCACTTTACTGGATCCGAAAACCTGCATTACGCCCTGCGGCTCGATGGGCGGGCCGACAGCCGCAGCGAGATTCAGGCGGCCTTAGCCCAGGTTGGGCTTCCCTTCGATAAGCCTGTGTTGAGTTATAGCAGCGGCATGAAAAAGCGACTGGCCATGGCAAGACTGCGCCTGCAAAACCCAGACATCTGGCTGCTAGACGAGCCCGAGGCAGCGCTGGACGCAGAAGGGCGAGGCTTGCTGGAAAACCTGGTGAGCTATGCCCGGTCGTTCGGAGGGGTGGTCATCGCGACCCACGACAAAAGCTGGCTTCCGTTGGTAGACCGGGTGGTCGAGCTAAAACCTGCTTGAGCAGGTGTGCCATATATCATACCAACCTTAGATAGATAGTCATTCTTCAGGAATCCACCCGAACCCCGCCACCCCC
>NZ_JBEVAL010000073.1:0-13216 GCF_051297115.1 Meiothermus cerbereus | reverse complement strand
TTGGCGAGCTTTCGTTTTCCACTCTTTCATGCTTTATTCTGGCATACGGATTTTCAGAGATGCACCCAAATGCGTATATTCCCTCAATCCGCCTGGGCTTGGGGCTGTCATAATGGCGCGGTCATGTCCAAAAACGCCTCCATACCGTTCATTCTTATCTCGGTGCTGATTAACGTGATGGGCCTGGGGCTGGTGATTCCGGTGTTGCCCAAGCTTATCGAGACCCTGGCGGGGGGCGTGGAGCTGGGGGCTCGGCTCAACGGCCTGTTTTTTGCGGTATATGCGGTGATGCAGTTTGCCTTTGGCCCCATTCTGGGCATGCTTTCCGACCGCTACGGGCGCCGCCCGGTGTTGCTGGCCTCGCTGGTGGGCACCGGCATTGACTATTTGATTGCCGCCCTCACCCAGTCCATCTGGGTGCTGTTTGCAGCTCGAGTGATTGCCGGAGCCCTGGGGGCCAGCCTTTCGACCGCCAACGCCTACATTGCCGATATCTCCCGGCCCGAGGAACGCGCCCGCAACTTTGGCCTGATTGGCGCGACTTTCGGGATGGGCTTCGTGCTGGGGCCGGTGCTGGGGGGATTTTTGGGCAACATCGACCTGCGCCTGCCTTTCTACTTTGCCGCGGGGCTGGCCTTTCTCAACTTCCTGTATGGCTATTTTGTGCTGCCCGAGTCGCTTAAACCCGAAAACCGCAACACCCAGGCCCGCTCGCTCAACCCGTTTGTGGCCCTTTTGGTCTTACGGAAAACCCCCATCCTGCGGGGCCTATCCTTTAGCCTCTCGCTCATCTTTCTGGCCTTTGGGGTTTTGCAGAGCGTCTGGGTGCTGTACACCGCCTACAAGTTTGGCTGGAGGCCGCTCGAGGTGGGCTTATCGCTGTTTCTGGTGGGGTTGGGGGGGGTGATTGTCCAGGCCGGGCTGGTCAGGCCGGTGGTGGCCCGCCTGGGCGAGCGCCGGGCGCTGACCCTGGCCCAGAGCGTGGGGTTTTTCTCCTTTACCCTGTATGGCCTGGCTACCCAGGGCTGGATGATGTACGCCACCATCGCCCTGGCCGCCCTGAGCAACCTGGGCCAGCCCCTCATCCAGTCCTTTCTGACCCGCGAGGTCTCGCCGCAGGAACAGGGAACCCTGCAAGGGGCCCTGGCCGGGCTGCAAAGTCTCACGGTGGCGGTGGGGGGGTTGCTGGGCGGGGTGCTGTTTTCCCTGGTGGCAAAGCCCGACCTGGCCTACGGGCTGCTGGGGCTGCCCTTTTTTGCTGGGGCCTTGCTCTATGCGACGGCGGCGGCCAATACGGCCCGCCTGTTTCGCTCGCTTCGGCAGGGCTAGCGGCGCTTTGCCAGCGCCTGTCAGGTTGGCCTGGGAGATCAAGCCTTCGTTTTGTTGACGGCTTCTTGCCCTCTTTCCGCTGTCCAGCGCTCCAAGAGGGGGGTAAGAAACTTGCTTTTGGGGCAACCGCTCAGCGGTAGATGTCCCGCCGGTGGCCCACCCGCAAGACCAGGATGGTGATGCTTTGGTCGCGGATGTGGCAGACCAGCCGGTAATCGCCCACGCGGTACTTCCAGAATTTGCCCAGCTCCGGCCCGTGCAAGGCTTCTCCAATGCTGCGCGGGTCATCCAGAACCGCCACCCGCTCGCGCAAGAAGCGCAGGATGCGGCGGGCTGCCTCGGGGTCTAGCTTTCCAAGCTCTTTCTCGGCTCGCGGGTCGAACTCAATCCTGTAGCCCAAGGCGGCGCTCCACTTCGTCTAAGGGGATGGCGGGGAGGTGAGCCTCGAGCCGTTCTACCGCAAGGTAATAGTCCTCGAGATCGTCCAAGTGCTCCAGGATGGCCTGGCGCACGTAGTAGCTCTTGCTGCGCCCGGTCTTCTGGGCGAGCTTTTCGAGGCGCTCCTCGATTTCCCTGGGCAAGCGGATGGCAAGCATTGCTTTACAAGTATAGCACTCAGTATACCGCCAGCCTAACTTCCAGGCCACCGGGCGGGTGGTTCCGCTTATCTCCCACAGCGCTGAACGCGGTTCTCATCCCCGACCTGGCAAGGCGGGCGGCCATGCCATGGCCCTCGATTGTATCTGAAGTCTGGTCAGACCAGACCAGACCTGGTACAGTAAGGGCATGGCTGTCGTAACCAACATCTCCGAGGCCAAGGCCCGGCTTTCCCAGCTGGTGGAACGGGCCGAGCGCGGGGAGACCATCATCATCGGGCGCAACGACCGCCCGGTAGCCATGTTGGTGCCCTACCAGGAGACCAGGGAGCCGCGTCCCTTGGGGGGGCTCAAGGGGCAGATCTGGATTGCGCCGGACTTCGACGCGTGCGACCAGGAAATCCAGCGCATCTTCGAGGGGGGCGAGGTTGAACCTGCTTCTTGATACCCACGTATTGTTGTGGGCATTTGCAGATGATCCACGGCTTTCTCCTGAGGCCCGCGACCTCATCACCAATGGTGAAAACCTGGTCTATGCGAGTGCGGCTTCCGCCTGGGAAATCGCCATCAAAAAAGCCCTGGGCAAGCTCAGCCTGCCGGGGGATTTCGAAGCCCATCTGCGCTACCACCGCTATACCCCTCTTCCCATCAGCGTAGCCCACGCCCTGGCCGTGGAGACCCTGCCCCAGTACCACAGCGACCCTTTCGACCGGCTCCTGATTGCTCAGGCCCGCCAGGAGCGGCTGGTTCTGCTCACTGCCGATCACCGGCTTAGCCGATACGGAGACTGGGTGCGGCCCATCTAACCCATATACCTGGATTTTGTCCGATCCGAATGCTCATACAACCCCGACCTTGCCCAACTTCCTTCGCCCAACCCCTCCGTACTGGGCAAAGCCCATATAAAAATCGCCCCGCCGTTGGGGAGCGGCCTCTTAAACAGGCCGTTATAGCCAGGCCCGGCAGTTCCAGGTGCTATGGGAAGACTTCCCCACGGGCGCAGGGGGTGCGGTTCTGGAACCCGATGGCGGAAATTTTTTAGCTAACAGGCCATCAAACTTGGTAGCGGGTGTAGGGGTTTTGGTGGGGCGGGCCGTCGGAAACCCACAGCTCCAGCGTGCCCAGGTTCATGATCACCGAAGCCAGGGTGCGGTAGGGCTCGCCTTGCTCGTATTCTTCTGGGCTGGCGGTGCGGCAGACCGCGTAGGGCGCCCCCTCCCGGTCGCGCAGGGCGGCTTGCAGGTCTTCCAGGCCGGGCTTTTCCACCTGAGCGAGCCGCAGGGCCAGCCGTTCGGCCCGGTGGTGCGAGCGGTCGAGCCACTCGATGGGGGGCACCTCGATGCCGAAGCGCTCGGGGGCGATGTAGTGGTTGGCGTGCACCAGCTGGCGCGGGTCTTCCCAAAAGGCCACCCCGCTGGGCGAGACCTCTATGTCCAGGGCTCGCTGGCCCTGCCCCAGCAGGAAATTGCCCGAAGCGGTGCGGGGTTCTTCCAGCACCACGGCCTGGGCGGCCTGTAGGGTTTTCTGCCGCAGCACCTCGTAGGTGCGCAGGTGGAAGGGCTTGCCCAGCCCGGCCCAGTTGTCGCCCACTGAGACCAGCCCGTTGATGCACAGGCCCAGGCCGTGGGAGTTGAGCCCGATCTTGCCGCCAAAGATGCCCGCCTCGGTAAAGGCCAGTATCCGGGTTCCGTCGGGCTCGGTGATGTGCTGCAGGGCCCCCTGCACCCCTTCCATCCAGTCCCAGTTCTGGCCCAGCCACAGGTAGCCGTCGGCGCTGTGGGCGGGCATCAGGGCAAAAACCGTGCAGCCGTTGGGGGCCTCGTGGGGTAGGTAGACCGGGGGGGTGTCCTGGGCGAACTGGTAGTAGACGATCTCGTAGCGCACGTTGAGGGTGGCGATGTCCACCAGCGGCTGCCCCGACCCCGCTGCGATGCCCTCGAGGCCCTCTGCATAGGCTGGATTCTGTTGTTGGATGGCCTGGAGGTAGCGCGCCCCCCGTTCGCGGGCCTCGGTGGGGGAGAGCTTGCACTCGACCTCGAAGCGGCGGAAGTAGAGCTCGAGGTTGTGGGCAATCCGCTCGGCCCAGGCCGCACCTTGCTGGTGGCCCTGGTCGTAAGGGGGGCCGGAGAGTCGCAAATAGGGCAGCATATCCCCTGCCATTATGCGCCCTGGCGGCTCAGATTGAACACAAGTGGCCGCCCCTACTGGAGTTCCCCCCCTACGAACCCTGCGCGCTGCAAGAGCAGGATGAGGGCTTCAAGGTAGCCGTGTACACCACCAACCACGTAATGCACCGCCGAACAGTGTATCATCCGAGGCATGAAAGTGCCGCCTGGCAAGCTTTTCTGGGCGTTTTTGCAGGTGGGGTTGGTGGCTTTTGGCGGTGGGGGCACGGCCCAGCTGTACCAGGCCATTGTGCTGAAGCGGGGCTGGATGGAGGAGCGGGAGTTCCTAGAGACCACCGCGCTGTGCCGTATTCTGCCGGGGCCGGTATTCGCCAACACCGCGGCCCATCTGGGGATGCGCCTGGGGGGTGTGCCGGGGGGCCTGCTGGCCCTGCTGGGGGTCTTGACCCCGGGGGCCATGCTGATGCTGTTGCTAAGTTTTGCCTACTTCCGCTTTGGCGCAGTCCCCGGCTCGCTGGCCGAAAGCGCCCTGAATGGGGTGGCGGCGGCGGCCATCGGGCTGATTCTAGCCACCATGCTGCGCCAGGCTCCCATTGCGTTGGACTCCCTTAAGGCCATGGGGCTGGCCCTGGGGGTCTTTGCGACCTATGGCCTGCTGCACTGGCCGCTGTTGCTGGTGCTGCTCTTGTTTGTGCCGGTGGGCATGGCTTTGTACTGGCAGGAGGCAGCCCGGGCCTGGAACCCGGAGGGGGAACCGCGTGGCTGAGGGGCTCGAGGTCTTCCTGGCCTTCCTGCGCTTTGGGGTGCTCAGCTTTGGCGGGGGCATGGCCAACCTGCCCGAGATGGCCCGGGTCATCATCGGCAACGGCTGGGTAACCCGCCAGGAGTTCGCCGACGGTTTTGCCCTGGGGCAGTTTGTGCCAGGCCCGAATATGCTGGCGGTGCTCTTCTATGGCCTCAGTGCGGCGGGGTTGGGTGGGGCTCTGGCCGCCGCCCTGGGCATGTTTCTGCCGGGTGCGGTGGGGGCCATGTGGCTGGTGTGGGGCTGGCAGTGGATGTCCAAAGCCCGGTGGAGCCGGGCCCTACGCAAGGCCCTGGTGCCCATCAGCATGGGCCTGGGTGCCAGCATGGTCTTGGTGCTGGTTCAGCTCAGTGTGGAATCACTCTTCTGGGGTGCTGGGGTGCTGCTCTTCGGTTTCCTGATTTACCGCGGTGTGGGTGTGGCAACCGTAATCGCTGGAGGGGGGCTGCTGGGGCTGCTGGTGGGGCTTTGGTAGCGCGGTTGACTTTACGCCGAGGTCCACTCGAGGGCGACCAGATGCTCGGTGGGTCGAAACCCTACCGAGGCGTAGAGGTCTTTGGCGAAGTAGTGCAGGTCGGCCAGGATTACCAGGTCTTTTGCACCCAGCTCGCCAAGGCCGTATTGGGCAACGTGGTATAGCAGCGTTCCAGCCAGCCCCTGGCGGCGAAAGGCGGGATGGGTGTCCACGCTCTGAAAACGCCCCAGCCCGTCCTTGACAAATAGCCCCATGGAAGCTGCCAGTTGCCCACCCACAAAGGCCCCGAACCAGTTTCCCCAACCTGCGGCAATCATGCGCCGGTACTCGGCAGCTTTGCGCCTCAGAAAGATTTCATACCCTTCGCCCTCCCGGTCTTCGGTGGGCAGGGCGGCGTTTTGGATCAGCGCCAGCTCCAGCCACTGTGCCCAGTCGGCGTCCGAGTGGAAGGCGCGGCACTGGCAATGGGCGTTTAGGGTGCGGGGGGGATGAACCTTCTGGGCTGTTTGTACCACGGTCTGTTCCAGCCAAAAACCCGCCTCCAGGAATTCCTGCGCTGCCCCCTGAGCGCCATTCACCTGGTCCCAGGCGAACACAAAGTGGTTCAGTGGGCCCAGCTCATGGTGAAAAATCTGCTTCCAGCGCTGCAAATCGCCGGGTTTGGGCGGGGCTTGGAAAATCAGATAGTTGCCCCAGCGGTAGGTGGGGTTTTGCGGAGTACGCACCACGATGTGGCTGGGCCTGACTTCGATATGGCTCTCGAAGCTACGCAGCATCAGCTCGGTGCGGAGGCCCAGCGATTTAAGCTCCATGACATTTCTCCTGTCTACCCGGCATGGCGGAACCAGAGCGTGGGGTGTCAAGGCTGATGGCCTAGAAGGGCTTATGACGGCTCCTGTTCGGCGGGGCTCGAGGTCTCTTGAAGGGTCAGCACATAATCGATCCAGGCAGGCTGTTTGACGAAGCCCAGGGCCTCGTTGATGGAGAGCATGGCCCGGTTGCCGGTCTCGTTGCCGGTGCGGATTTCTTTTGCACCATAGGCTTTGGCGAAGCGTATCCCCTTCAATTTGAGCGCCAGGGCCAGGCCTTTGCGGCGGTAGGCCCGGCGGGTGCCGGTGAGGCCGGTTTGCAGGTAGTCGCCGTCGGTTTTCCAGAGGGTGCTCAGGGCTACGTACTGGCCGGTGGTTTTGTCTATGGCCACAAAATGACCCTCGGGCAGGTAGTAGCGGCTCTCGAACACCCACTTGCAGTAGTCCTCGAAGCTCACCTCGCTGATCTCCTCGGGGCGGGGTACGTCCAGGCGGGCCTCGAGCCAGAGGTCGTAGAGCTTTTGCCGGTGCTCTTTGTCGGCCTCGAGCTCCTGCAAGCTCTTGAGCGCAAACCCCGCTGCTTCCACCGCCTCCATCCGGCCCGCCCAGGGTGCGAAGTCGAAGCGCTGCACGTCCAGGCGTGACTCCCAGTAGCGCATCTTCTCCACAAAGCCCAGCTTTCCCAGCCAGGCCAGGGCGTGGGGCTGGTCTTCGCGGGTGCTGCTCAGAATCGAGATGGGGTGGTGGGGCTCAAGGGCGCTTAACACCTGCCGGTACAGCGCTTTGCCAATGCCCTGGCTGCGGAACGTGGGCTTCACCGTGACCCAGACCCCAAACTTCTGCGGGTGGTACATGCCCTCAAACTGGGTGTAGTCGCCCACGCCCACCACCTGGCCTTCTACCTCGGCCACAAAGCGGCCCCACCTGATCTGGGGGGCGTGGTCGTCGTGCTCGCGCAGGCCGGCCTCACTGTGCGCTTCGTCGGGCCAGGCTGCTTTCAGCACCTCCACAACGGCGGGGTAGTCGCGGTCCGCAAAAGGTCGAACGACTGGGTTGGGTTCCATATGCACCTCGCAATGCTACGCTAGAAAAAGACCCGCCAAAAGCTGGCCGCCATCATGACCACGGGGGTGTTTGGCGCAAAAACACCGTAGCCGGCTCCTTGACAAAGCCCAGGGCCTCGTTGATGGCCAGCATGGGCCGGTTGGCCTGGTGGTTGGAGGTGCGGATGTACCGCGCCCCATAGGCTTTGGCGAAGGCTGCGGCCCGCAGCTTGAGGGCCAGCGCCAGGCCCTTGCGGCGGTGGCTTTTGCGTACCCCGGTCAGGCCGGTTTGCAGGGTCTGGGGGCGGTGGGACTTAAAGAGCATACTCACCCCCACCAGCCGCTCGCCCTCCAGGGCCACAAAGAACCCCTCGGGCAGCAGGTTCGGGTCTTCCAGGGTGCGCTTTTGCCAGACCTCAAAGGGCCAGGGGGTAATGGGTTCGGCTGCAGGCACATCGCCCAGCAGCTCGATTTCCAGCTCGTATAAGGCCCGCAGGAATCCCTCCTCCTGCCAGGGCAGCTCGCTCAGGGAGGCCAGCGCAATGCCAGGCGGCAGGGGGCGCACCAGGGGGGTGGGGTCGAAGGCGGCCAGGTCCAGCACCGACTGCCAGCGGCGCTCCACCTCGGCAAAACCCTGCTCGAGCCAAAAGCGGTACTCCGGCCAGTCTTCCCTGGCCTGCGCCCAGAGTTCGCGGGGTGAGTGAGGGGCCAGCCGCTCCAGCAGGAAGGCCCAGAGCTGCGCCTGCAAGGCCTGGGCTTCGGGGCGCAGGTAGTACTGCACCTCGAGCACCCCCGGCTTGGGATCGTAGTAGGGGGTGGCGTACTCCAGCAGGCCCACCGCCTGCCCATTTTGTTCGACCAAAAAGCGCTCGAGCAGGTCACCTTCTGCGCGGGTCTGATCCAGGTGCTTCAGCCCGGCGAGATCCAGGGGGCTCTCCGGGTGGGCGGCCTGGCGAATGGAAGCATAGGCCTGGTAGTGTTCGGAAGAGAAATCAAAGGGTTGTATGCGCATAAAGCTCCAAAAAAAGCGGGGGCATTTGGTTTGCCCCCCGCCTGGATATACGGCTGTTTGTTACGACATCAACGCAACCATAGGGCGGCAAACCACCGATGTTCCGGGGATGGACTGAAAATGGGAGATCATGATGGGTTCACCTCCTTGGCGAAGCTTACGCGACTGCTGGGAGTGTAGCACAGGGTACGGGGGCTTGGCAAGGCAGTTTTGGTTTTTGTTGTTACTTGCGTTACGCCCCACACAGCTTTTTGCGCTATGATAAGGAGCAATGGCCGAATTTTCACGAGATTTGTTAGGTTTGGAGCAGCGCATCGTCATGGTGACGGGGGCGGGGCGGGGCTTTGGCCGCTCCATCGCCCGTTCCTACGCCCGCAACGGGGCCACGGTCATCACCGTTGACCCCGACGTAGAGATGGCTACCGCCATCGCCTCCGAGGTTGAGCAGCTAGGTGCCCCAGCCATTCCCATCCGGGGGGATATGTCGGTGGTGCTCGACGTAATGAACACCTTCGAGAAAATCGAGGAGCTTTTCGGAGTGCTGGATGGGATTGTCCACGTAACCAGCGCCGAGAGCAAAACCCCCTTTGTGGAGCTGCTCGAGGGGGAGTGGTACGACCTGCTTAATGCCGATGTGAAGTCGAGCCTGTACGTGTTGCAGCAGGGCTTGCGCTACCTGAGTGGGGGCGGCTTCGTAACCCTGGTGCTGCCCCCGTTGCAGCGGGAACAACCCCACGTTGCGGCGATTCGCGGGGCGGTGTCGGGCCTGATCGAGGGGGCAACCCATATCTTCCCGACCAATGTGCGGGTCAATGGGGTGATACCCAACCGCGACCCCGTAGGGGAGGAGCACGACCGATCCCTGGTGCGGGTAGCGGTGGCCCTGGGCTCGATGGTCTCCGAGGGGGTTCGGGGCCAGCTCCTGGAGGTTTTGCTGCCCGACCCCCCCCACCAGCCCGAAATCTACGACCTGCTGAGGGAGCTGCCGTGAAGGTGCGGGGTGCTGCTTTAGGCCCCGCAGGTTCGCAAAGCCTATGAACTGTCCTTTTTGTGGAAACCCCGACAGCCGCGTGCTGGACTCGCGCCCTTCCGATGAGGGCTCGGTAATTCGCCGCCGCCGCGAGTGCCCTGCCTGCAAGCGCCGCTTCACCACCTACGAGCGGGCCCAGGTAGAGCCGCTATTGGTCATCAAGCGCTCGGGGCGCAAGGAGACCTTCGACCCCAACAAACTGCTGCGGGGCTTAAGCCTGGCGGCCCAGAAGCGGCCCATCGACCCAGAGGTTTTGCAGGAGTTCGCCTTTGGCTTTGAAGATACTGTCAAGGAAATGGAAATTACCTCCGAGGAGATCGGCCTGCGCTCGCTGGCTTTCCTCAAGGAGCTAGACCCGGTGGCCTACATTCGCTTTGCTTCGGTTTACCGCGAGTTTGATAGCCTGGAAAACTTTATCGAGGAAGTGCGCAAGCTCGATCGCAAACCGGGTAAGGGTAAAAAAGCACATAAATCAGAAGAAAAGTCAGAAGAAGAAATGCCCGACCTGGCCGATGAGGCCAGGCTGGGAACAGTTTGATGGCAGTCTGGGTTGGCTGGACAACCCAATCCCTGACCGCTGGCCTGCTCGGGGGTGTTAGACTATGGGTGTGAGTGACCCGCTGGCCGAGTTGAACCGTCTGCAGGAACGCGACCTCGAGCTTGACCAGATTCGCGAAGACCAATCCCGCATTCCCGAGGAGCTGGCCCAGGCCCGTCTGCATTTGAGGCAATTGGAAATTCATCTGGGCGATTTGCAGGAGCAGCTGCGTGAGGTGCGTATGGCCTACCATAAGGCCGACCTCGAGCTGCAAGACCTGAAGAGCAAGCGTGAAAAAGCCAAGGCCGCGCAGGCTCAGGCCACCGGGGCCAAAGAGCAGACCCAGTACGGCGAGCAAATACGTCAGCTTTCGGGCCTGATTGAAGACCTCGAGGGCAACAACAAGGACATCGTGGGCCAGATTATGCCCCTGCTGGAGCAGATCGAGAAGCTGGAAGAGCAGCTAATCCAGGTAAAAGCCCAGGTAGATGAGGCCAGGCCCAGGCTCGAGGCCCTGGAAACTGCCAACCAGCAGCGCGTGGATGCCCTCGAAGCCGACTACCAGTCCAAAAAGGCCGACCGCGACCAGCTTGCAGCCACCATCCCGCCGGCCATCGTCAAGGAGTACGAGTCGATTCGCAGGGCCCGCAAAGGCACCGGCCTGGCCAGAATGACCAAGGCCAGCAGTGGCTACCGCTGCACGGCCTGCAACGTGCAGCTTCCCATGCACGTGGCCCAGCAGGTTCACCAGGCCAGCAAGGTGGTGCGCTGCCCCTCCTGTGGGCGCATCCTGTGGAAAGGCGAATAGCCCGCGGCATGCCCTATACCCCCATCCTGGCTACCCTGGGCTTTGTGCTCTCGCCCAGCGGGCAGGAGGTTTTGCTGGTTCACCGCAACGCCCGCCCTCAGGATCCAGCCTATGGCAGGTACAACGGCCTGGGGGGCAAGCTCGAGCCCCATGAAGACGTGGCGGCGGGCATGCGGCGGGAAATCCTGGAAGAGGCCGGTCTAACCCCGCTGCAACTCAGCTTGCGCGGCACCATCTCCTGGCCGGGGTTCGGCCAGGGTGGTGAAGACTGGTTTGGCTTCATCTTTCTGGTCACCCGCTGGTCGGGGGTACCCTTTGCGACCAACACCGAAGGAGAACTGCACTGGGTTCCTATCCAGAAAATTCTGCGCCAGGAGCTGCCCATGTGGCCGGGCGACCGCTACTTCTTGCCGCTGGTCTTCGATGCCGACCCACGGCCTTTTCATGGGGTGATGCCCTACCAAAACGGCCAGCCGGTTTCCTGGCAATATAACCGTTAGAGCTCGAGCCGCCCACAACTTGATTGCTTTATCTTGCACAGCGCGGTTGCCTTCCGGGTGGGGGGAAACGCTTGTGAAGAGTGCCATAGAGTTACGCCCTGCATGGGCTCTCATGCGGCTTTTCTGGAGCTATGCTAGCATAGCGTTACGTCTTCGTATTGCTTTACGGTTATATATCACATCAGAGGAGCGCTTAAGGTCTTATGATTACACTTCACCGTTCGGGACAGTATCGCTTCTACGTCAACTCGGGCTACAACCTCGAGCAACCCTACATTTGCGTCAAACACGAGGGGCACTTCGCCAAGTTCTCGCTGCAACCGCTGGCCTTGCAGTCCAACAACGGCTTTTCCCGTACCGAACTGGGCCGCATCCAGCAGGCCATTCTGGATGCCCGCGACCTGCTGCTCAAACACTGGGCCAATGCCAGGGGCACCGAGGGCGAAAAGCCCAGCGGCGAGCTCTTGCTGCACGAACAGTAGCCCCAGGCTAAACCGGCCTTCCAGCCATCATAAAGCTGGCGGTCATGCCGCCATCCACCGGCAGAATCGCCCCGGTAATAAAGCTGGCTTTTTCGGAGGCCAGAAACACCACGGCCTGGGCCACCTCCTCGGGCTTTCCCAGGCGACGCAGGGCGTGCAGGTCTTCCCAGTCCTGGCGGGTGAGCTCGGGGTGCTCGGAGATCTGAATGGCTTCCAGCACGCTCTCGGTGGCAATGGCCCCTGGCGCGACCGCGTTAACCCGGATGTTCATGGGGGCCAGGTCGAGCGCTAAGGAGCGGGTCAGGTTGACCAGCCCCCCCTTGGAAGCGTTGTAGGCAGCGTTGTTCTGCTCGGCAAAAAGCCCCTGCACGCTGGCTATGTTCACAATGGCACCCCCGCCCGAGCGCACCATTTCGCGGGCCGAAAGGGCCGAGAGGTGCATGGGGGCGGTCAGGTTGACCTCGAGGGTGCGCTGCCACTCGTCCAGCCCCACCTTGAGCACCGACCCCGGCGCAGCGATGGCGGCGTTGTTCACCAGCACATGGATGCCGCCCCACTGCTTGACGGCCTGCTCCACAAAGCGCGCGCGGTGTGTGGCCTGGGCCAGGTCGGCGTAGACGAAGAGGGCGCCTAAGCGCTTGGCGACCTCGAGGCCTTCGGGTCGCACATCACACAGCACCAGCAGGGCCTGCTCTTGGGCAAAGGCCTCGGCAATGGCCCGTCCAATCCCCCTTGCAGCCCCCGTTACCAGCACCACCTTGCCTCGAAACATGCTCAAAGTTTATCCAAAACCAGGTTATTGCGCTCTTCGCTTTGCTGTGGCAACTCGAAGAGGCTTGTGAAGTGGGGGTTTGAGCGCTTTTTTTTAGGCTCGAGCGGGGGAGGCAACTGGTTTTTCGTTGCTGTACCGCCTCGCTTTTTTGAACACTCTACTTTCTGCTAGAGTAAGTTTGTGGCGCAAGGTTTAGTTAGTAGCAAATATCAACTTACACTTCCCGTGGAAGTCCGCAAGGCGCTGGGCATTAAGCCCGGTGACCGGGTGGAGTACGTGGTCAAGGAAGGGCGCCTGGAGATACGGGTGATCCGGCCCGACCTATCCAAGGTGCTTGACGAGGTGCTGGCAGAGCACGACTTTGCTGCCCTACGCGCCGAGACCCACGATGATGCGGTGCGGTATGTGCGGGAGATGCGGGGAGTGGATGATTAGCCTGGACACCAATGTGATATTTTCGGCGCTAAACCCCAAGGATGTCCACCATGCCCGCGCAAGGCAGCTTCTGACGGTGCACGGGGCAGCGGAGGCCCTGGTTCTCTCGCCGGTGGTACACGCCGAGCTGATGGCCTCAGCCGACGCACCCGGCATCTGGCGGTTTCTCCAGAAGGCCCAGATTGCCACCCTCTGGGAGATGCCGCAGGCAGCCTGGGAAGCAGCGGGCAAGGGGTTTGGACAGTACGCCGAGCTACGGCGCAAGGGCGTGCTTCCACGAAGAATCCTGGCCGACTTCCTTATAGCTGCCCATGCCCAACATCATGGGCTGGGGGTGATGAGCTTCGATGCTACGGTTTACACGGCTGTTTTCCCTGGGCTTCGGTTAACTCAAAACTTGCACCTCTTGCATAGCCTGCATAAACCTGCTTTTCCTCTCACTTCATCCGGCGGTGGGTG
>NZ_JBEVAL010000072.1:0-13231 GCF_051297115.1 Meiothermus cerbereus | reverse complement strand
CCTAGAGCACACCCCTCGCTGCGCTCGGCGAAAACAGCGTATCCCGTTGGTCGGGTTAGGTCGTCACCGAACGGTGACGACCTAACCGAATCTGGTATGAGATGGCTCGAGCCACCTAGGCCTCGAGCTCGAGCTCCCTTAAGGCCGTCTGCCGAAGAAGACGGGCCTCGGCAGCCAGTTCCGTTTTCAAAAGCCTTAGGTAGAGTTCTTCGTCCAGGGGCTCCAGCCTGAGCCCCCGGAGCCAGTCGGCTGGGGCGTCGCTGTGGCGGTAGCGCTTTACCAAGCCTTGGAGCCAGGCGGCCTGGTAGTATTCGAACTCGGGGTGGTCCAGCCCCTCGAAGGGGGGCCGTCCTTCCTGGTCTGTGTGCCAGAGGTCTACCCACAGCTCAGGCACCCGGTTCAGGGTGTAGGGCTTGAGGAAGTAGCCAGGAACGCGGGGCGGGCGGCCTGGCTCCAGGGCCCCCAAGAGCTCCGACCACAGCACCCGAAACTCCCCGTCGGAAACCTGCAGGGCCTCGAGCAGGGTTTCCTTGCTCCATTCGCGCAGCAAAAGTAGACCCAGCAAAATCCGGGCCTTTTCTCGCTTGAACCGTACCTCCTGGTGGTTCACCCAGACCTCGAGGCCGCCCAGAGCCCGTATCTCTACGGCAACCCCCGGATGATAGGGCAGCGAGAGCCGGCCAGCCTCCCACAAGAGCCTGCGGCTACGGTGAAGCGGCGGGGCAAATAGGGTGGGTTGGCTCAGGAAGGGGTAGCGTAGCAACAAGCCTTCCTGGTCGGCCTGCCAGGGATAGTTGGCAGCCAGGGCTCGCAAAAAGGGGTCTTCCAGCCCGGGCAGTGCAGGCAGGCTAAAGGGCTGCCCCCGCCGCAGGTGGGCCTGGGCCGCAACCAGGGTCATGAAGGCCTCGACCCAGGCATCCCCGGCCTCGCGGGCCTGCCGTACCATCTCCTCAAAGGCCGGGGCCTCGCCGAGCGCAGCCCGCCCACCCAGGGGTTCCACCCGCAGGCGGGCCGGCCCTCCATGCGAAAGCGAAAGCGCCCGCTGATAGGCTTCGGCGGCCTCGCTCCAGCGGTTTTGCGCCAACAGCGCGTGTCCGAGCCGGGCTTCGGCCAGCGCTACCACAAACGGGCTGCCCAGGGTCTCGCCCTCGCGGCGGCCCCGATAGGCGGCTTGCTCGGCAGCTCTGGCATCACCCGCAATGGCCTCCAGAAGGGCCAACAGCAAGGTTCCCTCGCGGTGGTTCTGTGGAGCGCGTGCGGTGGAGCCCTTTTCCCAGCGGCGTAGCTCGGACAGGGCCCGCTCGGGCTGACCGCTGCGTAGCCAGACCCGGGGGCCTTCCAGGCCGTGCGCCCGCGCCTCTTCTACCCGCCCGGAATTGAGCAGATTCTCGGCCCAAAGGCCTTCGACCTCGCTGGGAAAGCGCACTCGAGCGGCCAGCAGATACCCCTGGGCTTTGGCCGGTTCTACGGTATCCAGATAAAGCCTTGATAAGCCCAACAGGGCCTGCTCTACTCCCGCCTGCAGCGCCTGCTGGTACACGGCCTCGGCCTCGCTGTAACGTCCGGCCTGCCGCAAGGCCTCTCCGTGCAAAAAACGCAGAGTGGGGCGGGTGGCGCGCAGGGTTTCGGGAAGGCGCTCGAGCAGCGCCAGCACGGTGTAGGTAAGTCCTCGAGCCAGCCAGGCCTCCCCCTGCCTTTGCAGCAGGTCGGCTGCGTGCCCCAGCCGACCTGCTTCCAGCAGGTATCCCGCTGCCTGCACCTCTTCTCCCCGCTCCAGGGCCAGGTCCGCGGCTTTTGCCAGCAGCTTGCGCACCTCGTCGGGCTCGAGCAGGCTCATCAGGGCCGCCCGCACCAGGGGGTGAAAACGGGTGCGCCCTCCCACGTGCTCCAGCAGCAGGTCTGGGGCATAGGGCTGCAGGGCCTCGAGCCCTCCTACCCAGGCGGCCTCCTCGGGCCCCACCTCGCCCAGCACACTGGCCTTTGCGGCTAGCTTAAGCACTTCCTCAGGCAGGGCGGGCAGCAAATAAACCAGCAGGCCATCCGGGTCGGGATGGGCGTAAAAAGCCTCTTCGGGCTTGGCGCCCCGCTGCATGGCCCGAAGCAAAAGCCGCAGCCCCAGCGGCCAGCCGCGCACCAGGCTGTGGGCCTGCTCGACCTCGAAAGCGCTTAGCTCGGGGGCGATGGCCTGGCCCAGCTGCAAAGACTCGGCAGGGTCAAAGGCCAGCTCGCTTTCATCCAGCACCTGCCCCAGCACCTCCCAGGGTGCAGCCCGGCGGGTCAGCAGGGCCATGTGCAAGCCCGGCACCTGAGCAAGGGTTCGCAGCAGGGCCACGGCCTGGCGGCTTGCGGCCCGCTGGGCTTCATCCATTACCAGGGTATGTCCTGGTTGGTCGCTCAGGCGCTCGAGCAAAAGCTCGCCGGCTACGGCCCAGGCCCCGCGTTCGAGCGCCGCTACCACCCCTTCCAGCGCATCGCCCAGCCGGGGCCGATAGACCTCGACCAGATGCCAGCCCAGAACCACCGGGTCGGAGCAGTCTTCACCCAGGGTGAGCCAGAGGGTGGGGAGGCTCGAGAGCAGGGTGGACTTGCCATACCCGGCTCCGGCAGCCAGCACCAGCACCGGGCTTTTGGCAAAGCCTTGCCGCAGGCGCTCCAGCAGCCGCAGCCGCTCCACCTCCCGCGCGGTGCGGGGCGGCAGAAGCCGGCTTTTGGGTACGCGGTAGGGCATTGGCTACAGTGTAAGTGTCTCCATAAGCAAAATGCGAGATGCCGTACCGAAAGTTCGCTTTAGGAATTGCGCCAGGTATGCATTGACTCATTCCGCTGGTTTTGCCAATCTGCCCTGGCGCAACTTATCCTGTACCCGCAAAAGCGCGAACCCCGTATGGTGCTGGAAACCAAGGCGAGGTGTGGGGGGCTTTTGGCTAGGACTTTTACTGCCGCTCGGCTTTGGGGTTGGGACGCGCATCGTCCTCGGTCTGGAGCTTACCAAAGAGCAGCCGACCGACCTGGGTCTGAATGGACTGGGTGATAACTACCCCCACTTCCTTGCCGCGAAATGGAATGGCATCGTCCACCACCACCATCGTGCCATCCTCCAGGTAACCCACCCCCTGGCCGGGTTCCTTGCCCTCCTTCACGATGGTGATGTTCAGGGTGTCCCCTTGCTGCAGGGGGGCCCGCAGGGCCGAGGCCAGCGCCTGCACCGAGAGCGTCTTGACCCCGTAGATGCGGGAAAGCTGGGCCAGGGCATGGTCGTTGGTGACCAGGGCTGCGCCCAGCCTTTTGGCTTCGGCCAGAATCTGGTCGTCCACGGGCTCGTCGGTCTCGGTGCTATCGAGCACCTCGAGCCCCACGCTAAGCTTGAGGCGCTCGAGGGTGTCCAGGCCCCGGCGGCCCTTGGCGCGCTTTTGGGCCTCGGCGGAGTCGGCAAATTGCTGCAGTTCGCGCAGCACCTGTCGAGGCACAAACAGTGGGCCCTCCAGGAATCCCATCTCGGCCACATCCCCGATGCGCCCATCTATCAGCACCGAGGTATCGAGCACCTTGCCCCCTCGGGTCCTGGGCGGGTGGGCGGACGGGCGGGCCAGCCGGAAATACTCCCGATTGGCAATGGCAAAAGCCGAAAGTGAGCTGACCAGTACCGCAGCAATAATCAGCGAGTGAATGGCGGAAAAGCCCGGAATCTGGTTCAACAGGTTGGTGAGCAACACCGCCAGCAGAAGGCCCAGACCCGAAGCCACCGTGATGGCGACTGGAATCTCGGGTGGGAGGCGCTTCAACCAGGCCTGGGTGTGCTCCCAGCGCCGCTCGGCCCAGTCCGTTAGGCGAGGTATGAGCAAAAAACCCACCAGAAGGCCCACCACCCCCAGGTACAGGCGGTTCAAGCTGGTCAGGCTACCCAGGGGGCTGCTTCCAATGAGGTTGTTGACCTCGAGCCACACCCCTGCCTGGTAGCCCAAATAGGCAAACAGTCCGTACAAAATCCAGCGCGTCATACTCATAAAAACTTGCTTACCGCAGCCTCCAGGCTTTTGAACTGGGGCGGATGTACCAGCTCTTTAAAGCCCGCCCGCTGACCTTCGCGCAGACGACGCTCGAGGCCCTCCACGCTGCGCAACTCCCCAGCCAACCCCACCTCGCCCACCACCGCCACATCGGGAGGAAGTGGACGGCCTACCACAGCAGAATACACTGCCAGGCCCACAGCCAAATCCAACCCTGGGTCGAAGACCCGCAGACCACCGGCCAGATTGACGTAGATGTCCAGGTTTCCCAAAGGCAGGTTGAGCCTACGCTCCAACACCGCCAGCACCACGTCTACCCGGCGGCTGTCCAGGCCTTGTGAAACCCGGCGGGGAGCCGGAAAGGGTGTGCGGGCCGCCAGAGCCTGCACTTCCAGGGCCAGCGCCCGTTCGCCCGAGAGGCTCAGGGCCACCACCGAACCCGGAGCGCCCACCGGACGCTCGGCCAGAAAGGCTGCCGAGGGGTTGGCGACTTCCTCCATGCCCTCATGAATCATGGTAAAGACCCCCATTTCGCCTACGGGCCCGAAGCGGTTTTTGCTGGAGCGCAAGACCCTGAAGTTGCCGGCCGTCTCCAGGTATAGTGTGGCGTCCACCACGTGCTCAATTACCTTGGGCCCGGCCACGATGCCCTCTTTGGTAACGTGTCCGACCAGCACGGTGGTTACCTGGTGGTGTTTGGCAAAGCGGGTCAGGGCCGCGGTGGCGTCGCGAACTGCCACCAGCGAACCCGGCGAAGCGGTGGTTTCGATGGTTTGAATGGAGTCCACGACCAGGAAGTCGGGTGGGGCCACCTCGAGGGTGGCGAGCATGGCATCCAGCTCAGTTTCCCGCAGCAGCTCGAGTTCCCCTGATATTCCCAGCCGCCTGGCCCTCAGGCGAATCTGGCCGGGCGACTCCTCTCCGGCCAGGTAAACCACCCGCTTGCCCATTTCCAGCATCTGCTGAGCGACCTGCAGCAAAAGGGTGCTTTTGCCTACCCCTGGCTCACCGCCCAGCAGGAGCACCTCGCCCGGCACGAAGCCCCCACCCAGCACCCGGTCGAGTTCTCCTATGCGGCTCGAGAAGCGTACCTCCCCACCCTCAGACACATCCGCAAGGCGGGTCAGTGCAGCCGGGTTGGGCAGGGGCCGCGACAGCCCGGCCTTGCCTGGGGCCGCGCCAGGCTTGGGCGGGGGTGCTTCTGCCTTAAAACTGTCCCAGGCCCCACAGTTTGGGCAGCGCCCCAGCTCCTTTACCGACTTGTACCCGCACTCGATACAGCGATACTGAATAGAAGCCCTGGCCATCTAACAGCCAGTGTAGCCTGCATCCAGCGCAAATCAAAGCTTGAATGCACCTTTCCGTAGCCACATCCTGCTGCCCGGTGAAGCCCACACCCCCCTGGGCTAGACACCGCCCTCTGGGTCTGCAAAGAGGGGTGTTGAGAGGTATTTCATGCCCGAGTCACAGGCGATGGTCAGTACCCTTTTGCCGGGCCCAAGTTTCCGGGCGACCTGCAGGGCAGCCCAGATCATCCCACAGGCACTCATTCCCACAAAAAGACCTTCCTGGCGGGCCAGCGGCTTAGCCAGGGGGAAAGCGTCTTCTTCCAGCACCTGAATTACCTGATCCAGCATCTTCACATCCAGGTTGGGCGGGATAAAGCCAGGCCCCATGCCCTGAAACTGATGCGAGCCCATCTGACCGCCCGAAAGCACGTTGCTGCGGCGGGGTTCGCAGGCGATGATCTGGATGTTGGGCAGTCGCTCGCGCAGGTACTTGCCCACCCCCATAATCGTGCCCCCGGTACCCGAGCCATACACGAAGGCATCCAGCCGACCCTCCATCTGCTGGAAAATTTCGGGACCGGTGGTCTCGTAGTGGGCCCTGGGGTTGGCGGGGTTGTCGAACTGGTTGGGCATGAAGGCCCCCTGCTCGGCCACGATGCGGTTGGCCTCCTCAATGGCGGCCAGCATTCGGCGGCTGGGGTCGGTTAGCACCAGCTCGGCCCCATAGGCTTTGAGGATGCGCTTGCGTTCTTCCGACATCTGGGCCGGCATGGTCAAAATGAGCTTGTAGCCCCGACTGGCCGCTACCATGGCCAGGCCGATGCCGGTGTTGCCGCTGGTGGGCTCCACGATGAGCTGCCCCGAGCCTGGCTTCAGGATGCCGCGCTCTTCGGCGTCTTTGATCAGATACCAGGCGGTACGGTCTTTGATGGAACCGCCAGGATTGTTGCCCTCGAGCTTCACCCAAACCTCCGCCATGCCAGGCTCTACCAGGCGTTTGAGGCGAACCACTGGCGTCCTTCCAATTACGTCTTCCACGTTCATGCCCTAAGCATAGGGCATGGGGTTACGGGTGGGGTTCGATTTGGTTTACGATTGTTTCATCTGAATGTTTTATACTCGGTTGTCTCGCGGAAACGAAGGATGGTTTCTGTGAATGGAGAGGAGCCTTTATGACGGCAAGCAAAGGAAATGTGGTCACCATTCGTTATACCCTGCAAGTCGAGAACGAGCTGATTGACCAGGGTGAGCTGGATTATCTGCACGGTCATCGCAACATTGTGGCGGGTCTGGAGGAAGCCCTCGAGGGCAAGTCAGCCGGTGATCGGGTTGTTGTTTCTGTACCCCCCGAAAAGGGCTACGGCCTTTACGATCCAGAAGGTGTACAGGTGGTGGATCGGGCAGCCTTTCCGGCAGATGCTGAACTGGCGGAAGGGGCCATGTTCTACGCCGAAGACCCCCAGGGCAACCCCATGCCCTTTACGGTATTGAGCGTGGACGATAATGAGGTAACCATTGATTTCAACCATGCCCTGGCAGGTGAGACCCTCGATTTCGATGTGACCCTTACAGCCGTTCGGCCCGCAACGCCGGAAGAGCTCGAGCACGGCCACGCGCACAGCGCTAAAGAGCACAGCCACTAGAGCGCTCACAACTTGATTGCTTTGTCCTGCACAGCACAGTTGCCTCTGTGAAGGGTGCGATAAGCAAGGCCAGTTGGGCCAAAGGCAGGGGATTACGCCCCTGCCTTTTGTCTTGCGGGATGGTTGCTGTCGTGAACCGCACCTGCACAGCAATACCGAATTTGGGTGAGCAGACACCGCTCAAGAGGCCGCTCCCAACGGGACGATCCCCTTCAGGACAGACCGCTAAAGCGGCTGTTCACCCACGGGCGAGGCTCTTTTGGGCCGAGCGAAGTGAGGGGTGTGGCGTGCTAAGCGCGGATTTGCGTTAAAACAGGCTGCCCTTGCGGGAGTTTGAAAACCAGGTATTCGTCATTGCTGCGAAACAGCACCAGCAGGTATTGCGGTAGCTTCAAGCGCATGAACAGCGGGAGGGCGTAGCGGGCCTCGCCCCGCTCGATACGCATCTGACCCAGGGTATAGACCATGAAAAAGTCCTGGTCGCTTTGCATGAGGTTGGCGGTGTAAAAAAGGGTGAGGTCGGCCTGGTCTTTGTCGGCTCGAGTCAGGGCATCCCACACCAGCACCTGGGCTTCCTGGGCTGTCAGGTACTGACCCTGAACCAGACCGGAGCGGCCATAAAAGGCAGCAGGAAACTGTTTGAACTCGTAGTAAAAACCGCCCGGGCTATGCCACCACCGCACGATTTCGTTTTCGCCTCCGCTCCCCTGGGCTAGCTCCTGGGCGTACTCACGTGCAAGCTCGAGCGGCTTCAGGTCTGGCAGGGCACCGATTTCCATGCCTTCCAGCAGCAGCCGCTGCGGGTCAATCTCAAAGGCGAGGTCAGGATGCTTCATCGGGGTAAAACTCTCCGGTTCGAACAGCCAAGGTGGGCTTGGTGGGGGTGGGCTTGTCGCCAACATGAAGGGCAGTAATACCGCCGGTGAAAAGCTGGTAGCGGGTGTTAAGGCCGGCCAGAGTCATCATGGTAGCAAGGGTTGGGGGATCTGGGAAGCGCTCCACAGAATCGGGTAGGTAGCGATAGGCTGAAGCGCTGCCCGAAATTAGCCCCCCAATTAAGGGCAGGATGCGGGTGAAGTAAAAGCGGTATAGCACACCCAAGCCGCTACGGGGTGGGGGAGGAAACTCCAAAATACACAGCCGCCCTCCTGGTGCAAGCACCCGGTACAGCTCGGCCAGTGCTTTTTTGTAATCGGCAAAGTTGCGAAAGCCAAAGGCAATGGTTATGGCATCGAAGTGATCATCAGGAAAAGGGAGCTGGAGGGCATCAGCTTCTACAAAGGGGATGGCAAGGCCGGCTCGCTGGGCTTTTTGGCGGGCCAGCTCGAGCATGGGCAGAGCAAAGTCGCCCCCGATAACCTCCACCTCAGGCGCAACCTTTTTTAGTAATAGGGCAATGTCGCCAGTACCGGTGGCTAGGTCGAGGATGCGGGCTGGTTTTATCTCCAGAGCCGCCTTTACTGCGGCCAGCCGCCAGACGCGATCCACACCTAAAGACAGCACCCTGTTCAGAAAGTCGTAGCGCGGGGCTATTTCCGAAAACATTTGCTGAACAACCTTGGCTTTGGTTTCCGTCGAATCTTGCACCTGACAAGTTTATCACCTTGCATCGGTAGATAATTGCAGAAATTTCCGGAACTTTTGGGCTTAAGAAGCCCGCGCTTTAATGAGTTCGTGCTATGCAAAATGGCTTTGCAGTGTAGAATCCGCTCTGAGGAACTTATGGGTAGTTACCTGTTTTTGATTGTGGGGGTGATCGCGCTTGCGCTGATGGTACTGTCCCCCTGGGCTGTACCTATGCGGGAGTTTGATGGCACCGGCTACTTGCTCAACCCGCTAGGAACCATAAATCCTAAAGGCCTTACGCTGCCAGAGGGGCTGAGCTTTGATTGGCTAGGGTTGTTTTTTGCGATATGGGTCTTGCTGCTTTTGGCGGCCAGCGGGGCTATGTTTTTGCCCAACCCCGAAACCCGCGCCAGGGTCCTCTACACTCTAGGGGGGGTTGGGCTGGCCTTGTTTGCCCTCGAGGTCGCTTTGTTTTATCAAGCCATTACCGCGGTTAACGATGCGGCCCTGGCGGCGGGGGCTCGGCGTCCGCCCCTGCGTCGTTTTGCCCTTTCGCTGGGGGCCTATGTCGGGTTGTTTTACTCCCTGGCGCTTTTGCTGGTGGCCCGCATGCAACTACCGGGCGGGCTGGCCTTTTTAGTGCGCCTGCGTGGGGTTGTGGTTCCGGTGGTTTCGCTTCTGCTGGCAGTGGTGGTGGGAGCCGTGGTTGTGGCCATCCTGCGGCCTGGGCTTGGCACCCAGGGAGTTGAGGGCCTGGGGCTGCGCGAGCTGGTCGCGAGTAAGCTCGACCTGGTCACCTATACCTTTCAAATTTTATTCAGCCCCATCCTGACCTTACCAGGTATCTTTAACAGCCTGGCTTTTGCCACCCCGCTGATCTTCACCGGTCTGGCTGTGGCGTTTGGTTTTCGGGCGGGCCTTTTTAACATCGGGGCTCCCGGCCAGCTTACCATCGGGGCGCTTTTTGCCATGCTGGCCGGGGTGTACCTGCCCCTGCCAGGCTGGTTGCTGCTGCCGGCAGCCATTGTGGCTGCGGCCCTGGGTGGGGCTTTGTGGGGCGGCATTGTGGGCTGGCTCAAGGCCCGCTTTGGCGCCAACGAGGTCATCAACACCATCATGATGAACTACATCGCAGCTTCGGTGTTGCTGTTTATGCTGGCGGCCAACGAGTACAGCTTTTTTGGAAGGAAGGTAACGCTGCCCTTCAAGGCTGAAGGTTTCGAGGGGCGCAGCGAGGAGATTCAGGAGGGTGGGCGTATCCCACTTATGATTAATATCCTCGCTCCAAACAGTACTTTTTCCTGGGCCCTGCCGCTTGCGGTGGTGGCTGCCCTCGGCGTGTATTACGCCACGCGGCGGCTCGAGCTTGGAAAGCGGCTCCTGACTGCCCTTGCTGCCATGATTGTGGGGTATGTGGTGGGGCAGGTGTTGCCGGGTATTCCAGTGACCATCAGCTCGGCCCTGGCCTCGCAGCTCCTGAATGGCTCTTTCCTGATTGCCATTCTGGCTCTGCTCTTTTATAACTTTTACCTCTTTCGCACAGCGGGGGGCTACGAACTGCGGGCAACCGGTCTGGCGCCCAAGGCCGCTGAATATGCGGGGGTTAACTTAAGGCGGAAGATAATTCTGACCATGATCATCGCGGGTGCTCTGGCGGGATTGGCCGCAACCCACTACGTGCTGGGGGCTGGTATGGACGGTACTTACCGCCTCAAAACCGCCATTCCCTCGAGCGTCGGCTTCGAAGGGATTGCGGTGGCCTTGATGGGTCAGAACATGCCCCTGGGCATTTTTCTTTCTGCCACTTTGTTTGGGGTGCTTCTGGCGGGAGGGGTTTCCCTCAACGCCCAGTTAGGTATCAGCAACCAGATTATCCAGGTCTTGCAGGCGCTCATAATTTTGTTCATAGCGGTGGGAGGCTTTTTGCCGCGCTACTTTACCGACCCCCTGCGGGCAGCCCAGGTCGAGACCGAAGCCAAAGCCGAGCAAGAGGCCCGTCAGGCCAAGGCAGCAGGAGATTAGTCTATGGAAATCGTTATCGCGCTCTTTTTTTCAACCTTGCGTCAGGCAGCGCCACTGCTACTGACCGCGCTGGGCGGCTTGTTTTCCGAGCGTAGCGGGGTGGTTAACATCGCCCTCGAGGGCATGATTTTGTTCGGTGCGGCGGCCGCTGCCATTACCGTAAACCGAATCGAGGTGGCGACCGGGGGCATCGAGGCCTTCTGGATTCCCTGGGTGGGCCTCCTGGTTGGGGCCATTGTGGGTGGTCTGGTGGGCTTGATTCACGCCATCGCCTCCATCAAGTACCGCGCCGACCAGATTGTCTCGGGCACGGCCATAAATATCGCTGCGCTGGGGGCTCCCTCGATTGTCTTGCAGGTGCTTTACAACAACACCTCCACCTCGCAGGAAGTAAAGAACAGGCTGCCGTTGGTGTCCATTGACCTGTACTTTATTCGCGGTGAGGTATCCATTCTGGTGCTGGTTGCTTTCTTACTGGTGCCGGTCGTGTGGTGGGTGCTGTTCAAAACCCCCTGGGGTTTGCGCCTGCGGGCTGTGGGTGAACACCCCCAGGCAGCCGAGACTATGGGCGTACATGTGATTCGGATGCGCTACACGGCGGTTATTTTGTCGGGCATGCTGGCGGGCATCGCCGGGGCCTACCTCTCGATTGGCTTCCTGAATCAGTTCATCCGGGCCATGAGCGCAGGGGCGGGCTTTATTGCCCTGGCGGCGCTCATCTTCGGCAAATGGCATCCGCTGGGTGTGCTGGGGGCTACTTTGCTTTTTGGCTTCGCCCAGGCCCTGGCCATCCAGCTTCAGGGTGGCGATATTCTGCCTGCGACCATCGTACAGGCCTTGCCGTTTGTCCTGACGATGCTGGTACTGGCAGGCTTCATCGGTCGCAGCAGGCCACCGGCGGCTGTGGGCAAGCCATACGATAAGTAAGAGCTGTTTTTACGTGTATGCGGGCTGGTGCTCAGGTTAAGGCTCAAACGCCCGCCGGGGCACCAGCTGTACGTAGGCCACTGCACGGGCCACCGTGGAGAAACCCAGCAGGAGCAGGTACATCACGACCTGGAAAGGTACCCAGGTGGATAGTGTGGATACCAGGATGAGCGACTCCAGGATGGCGATAAGCAGAAGGTGGTTGCCCAGTCCTCCCTGCTGCATTAAGTCCCAACCTTTGCGGATGGCTTTGGGCCAGTCCTGGTCGTCGTCGACCATAATCTGGAAGGTATAAAACCACAGCAGGTTGATAGCGACCAGACCCACATAGCTTAGCAACGAGGCCAGCAGGGCATCTGGCACTGCAACCGGTAGGCCTACCACAAATGCCGCCAGGGCACTGGCCACAAACACAATGCCGGCCACAATGTTGTGCCCTGTGGTGTTGCCCCAGAGGGCTTCGGGGTTCCAATCACCGGTGCGGGCATAGCGAACCAGGACGGCATAGACACCTACCTGCATGGGTCCAGCCATGACGCCAAGGGTAAAAATACTGACCAACAGGGCTTGAACCAGCAACCAGACAATGCCAATGGGGTGCTGCGCCAGTAACCCAAAGCTGTGGGTGAGAACCTGTCCGATGCTCAGCACCGGTTACCCCTGGCTGTGCTCGTCATGGTTCCCAAGCATACATTAATCCCATCGGAGCTCGCTTTTGTGCACCGTTACGGTACTGCCTTCCTCGGTAAGCAGTTCCACCGTTCCGGCCAGGGGGTTAAGCTTGGCAACCTTGCCACAGGTGCCCTGGAGGCTACAGGCTTTGCTGTTTTTGCGGGGCAGCTCGGCCAGCAGCTCCTGGTACTGCTCGTGTTCGTACTGCAAGCAGCAGAGCAGGCGCCCACAGGGGCCTGAGATTTTTTCGGGCGAGAGAGGAAGCTGCTGATCGCGGGCCATCTTGATAGAGACCTGGGTAAAATCCTGGAGCCATTTTGAGCAGCATGACTCCATGCCGCAGGCCCCCAGGGTGCCCAGGTAGGCGGTCTGGTCGCGGGGGCCCAGTGCAACGAACTCCACTCGAGCCCCGGCCAGCTTGTTGAGTTCATTAACCCAGCGCCGCAGGTCAATGCGTTCTTCGGCGGAGTACTGCACCGAGATATGATTGCCATCCAGGGTGAACTCACAGCCCAGAACCTTGGCCCTCACACCCTCCCGGCGCAAGCGGGCTTTGAGCCACCAGTGAACTTCCTCGGCCCGGCTCCTGAGCCTGCTGTGTTGTTCCAGGTCTGCTGGGGTCGCGATGCGAACAATTTCGCCCACAGCATGGCCCAGATGGGGCTCGGTACGCACTTTTGCCAGCTCGAGCCCGCGAGCAGTTTTTACCACCACCCAGCTACCCAAGGGTGGGGCCTGGTTGCTGAAGCGGTAATCGTAAATTTTGGGGCCGTGCGCAAATCGCACGCCTACGCATTCCATGTAAACCTCCTCAAAAGGGCCCTGAGACTGAAAATGGCCCATAAATCGCCATACTGCGGATTGCAAAGAGCTCACAATCCGTACTTAGCCTAAGGCAAAATGCACCGGGAAATCTAGGGCTGTGAGAGTTTGGGGTGCATCTCCCAAAATCCGTATGCCAGAATGCGAAGGAACGTAGGCGCTGGCTGAGGGGGGAGGTGGCTGGTGGGGAGTGGCTAGGCACCTATTGCCCACCCCCTACCGCCCCTGCGCGGCAGAGCTGGTCGGAGGAGGCCCGCAGCGCAATCCAGTATCTGGAGCAACG
>NZ_JBEVAL010000071.1:0-13459 GCF_051297115.1 Meiothermus cerbereus | reverse complement strand
TCTGGCAAAGGCTCGGACGGAGCCTTCGGGGATGGGTACGGCGTGGGCCGTCCCGTGAGAACCGAGAAGCCCCGCTCTGAAGAGCGGGGAGTCGTCACAGTTCTTCAACCAACACCCCGCAGTGCTTGTGGGGTGATTTTTGTTTAGAATCCTGTGCTATGCACGGGCTCGAGGCCACTTACCGTATCGAATCTACCCCAGACCAGATAGAAGCCAGGGCCCAGGCCCTTGCCGTCGAACAAAGCATAGAGATGCCCCCTACTGCTGTGCGCCAGCCAGAGCTGCTGCACGAGGTGCTGGCCCAGGTGGCCTCCATCCAGGAGGCCGGGGAAGGCCATTACCGGGTGGTGTTGCGCTTTGCCGAACAGACCACCGCTTTCGAAGCGGTAGGCTTGCTCAACGTTCTTTTCGGCAACTGTGCTTTGCAAGAAGATGTGGAGCTATTAGACCTGAAGCTGCCGCCCCGTCTGCTCTCGGCCTTTGCGGGCCCGCGCTTTGGAATTGCTGGATTGCGCCAGCTCGCTAACGTCTACGACCGCCCCCTGACCTGCACCGCCCTCAAGCCGCAAGGCCTCTCCCCTACCCAGCTGGCCGAGCTGGCCTATACCTTTGCCCTGGGCGGTATAGACATCATCAAGGATGACCACGGCATCACCAACCAGCCCTACGCCCCCTTTGCTGAGCGGGTGCGGGCCATACAAAAAGCCATTGCCAGGGCCAACGCCGAAACCGGCGGCCATACCCTGTATGCCCCCATGCTGGCCGGTAGTCCCAAAACCCTGAGCAATAACCTGGAAATAGCCCGGCAAGCCGGGGTCAAGGTAATACTCACAGCACCCATGCTGCTTGGGCTTCCGGCGTTTCAGGAGCTTGTCGAGGAACTGGGTCTGGCAGTTCTGGGGCATCCAGCTTTTGCTGGCCTGCGCATTGCCCCGCCCCTTATGTTTGGAAAGCTTTTCCGGCTGCTGGGAGCCGACGCTGTCATCTTTCCCAACTACGGGGGCCGCTTTGCCTACAGCAGCCAAACCTGCATGGAGCTGGCCCAGGCCGCCCGGTCGTCCTGGGGTCACATTCACCCGGCCCTACCGGTTCCGGCAGGGGGCATGACCGTCGAACGGGTGGAGGAAATGCTGGGGTTTTATGGGCCCGATACCATGCTCCTGATCGGCGGCAACCTCCTGGCCGCAGGGGATAGGCTACTGGAGCGCACCCGCGAGTTTGTGCAAAAAGTGGCGGCCAGCGTGGAAAAAATCTAGCGTTAGAATGAGAGCTATGACCTCGAGCAAAACCAAACGGACAGCGCATCACTACACCTGGGAAGATGTGGAGGTGCTGGCCTATAAGTCGGAAGGAGTGGCCCCATTCAAGGGCGTAACCCGTCAGGTGCTTTTCAGCGACCCCCAGCTTGCCGCCCAGTGGCGCTACTTCGAGGTAGCCCCTGGGGGACACACCACCCTCGAGCGCCACCAGCATGTACACGCCGTGATGGTCATCCGGGGACGGGGGGCCTGCTTGGTGGGACAGGAGATACATAGCCTCGAGCTGCACGACCTGATTCACGTGCCGCCACTAACCTGGCACCAGTTCCGCGCCAGCGAGAACGAGCCGCTGGGCTTCTTGTGCCTGGTCAACACCGAGCGCGACCGGCCCCAGCTACCCGGGCCAGATGAGCTGCAGGAATTGCGAAAAATCCCGGCTGTTGCCGAATTTATACAGGTCTGACCCTGTGCCTGTGATAAGGTGATGCCATGTCTAAGCGTGCCTCCGTCGAAGAAACCCACGTAAGCAAAAACCCCGAAGCACACCTCGAGCAGATTCGTAGCATTCTGTTTGGTCAGCAGATGCTCGAGTTCGAGCACAAGCTTCAGGGCCTGGAACAGCGCCTGCAGGAGCGAACCACCTGGCTCAACCAGGAACTGCTGGATCGCATCGCTGCGCTGGAAAACCGCTTGGTAGGGCTTTTGCAACAGGAAGCCGAGGAGCGCCAGATTGCCGACCAGGCCCTGCAGGGTAGCCTGGATGCAGCAGTAGACAGCCTGGAAGACAGGCTGGCCTCCGAAATGAAAGAAATGCGGGCCGACCTGAAGGAGCAGGGCAAGGAGCTCAACAAAAAACTCGACCAACTGGCCTCGAGCCTGTACGCCGCCATCGAGGAGCTGCGCCTGCACAAAACCGACCGGGCCGCCCTGGCCCACCTGCTGACCGGCCTGGCCAATCAGCTACAAAAAGACTAGCCAAGCTCTGCCATGGCTCACCCCGCCCCTCCTTCCGACAACCTCGAGGCCCTGCGAAAGCTGCTGCTCGAGCCCGAACAGCAAGCCCTGCAGGCCTTGCAAGACCCGGCCCGCTGGGAAGAGTGGGTCGCGCAGGTTCTGCCGGAGGCCCTGCTCCGCCGCAGCCAAAGCGATAAAGCCCTACAGTACGCGCTCAACCCCATCATCGAAGAAACCTTCCTGCGGCTGGTGCAGCGCAACCCCAAGCTGCTGGTGGATATTCTGTTTCCGGTACTGTTGCCGGCTATTCGGCGGGCAGTAACCAGCCTATTTGCCTCGCTCACGCAAAGCCTCAACCAAACCCTCGACCAGGTGTTTAGTGTGCAGGGGCTACGCTGGCGGCTCGAGGCCCTCACGAGCGGCAAGTCCTTTGCCGAGGTGGTGCTCTCGCACACCCTGCTGTACCGGGTTGAGCAGGTTTTGCTGATTCAGCGTAGCAGCGGCTTGCTGCTGGCCCACCAGGTTGCCGCGGGCGTCAGCGTTCAAGATGGCGCTTTGGTCTCGGGTATGCTAACCGCCATTGGCGATTTTGTGCGCGACTCCTTCGACCCCGAAGCAGGGCTCAATACGGTGAATTTTGGCGAGCGGGTTCTGGTGGTGGAGCAAAGCCCCCAGGCCATTCTGGCCGCGGTGGTGCGCGGGATGCCCCCACAGGCTTTGCAGGAACGCTTGCAGGACACCCTTCTGGAGATCCAAGCCCGTTTTGCCGAGGCTTTCAGCAGCTATAGCGGCGACAATGCCGTTTTTGCCAAGGCGCATCCCCTGCTGGACTCCCTGCTGGAAGCCGAATACAAGCGCCCGGAAAGCCGCCGCCCCATTGCGTTGCTACTCATCCTGGGCCTGCTCCTGCTCGGACTTGGCGCCTGGGGCTATAGCAACTTCCAGGCCAGCCGGGCCTGGAGCGCATACCTAGAGCGCCTTTCCAGCACCCCCGGTCTGGTGGTTACCGAAGCCCCCCGCCGCTACGAGGTGCGGGGCCTGAAGGACCCCCTGGCCCCCGACCCGCTGGCCTTGCTGGAGGGCCTGCCGCTCCGCGCCGAGCGAATCCGGGCCGGCTGGCAGCCCTACCAGTCGCTCGAGCCCGAAATCGTGCTCAGACGCATCCAGCAGCGCATGGATACCCCCAGCACCGTGCAGCTGGCCTGGCGCGAGGGGGTGCTGGTCGTGAGCGGACGCGCCACCCAGGGCTGGCTCAGCCGCCTGCGCAACCTGGCCCCTTTGCTAGGGGTGGCACAGCTCGATACCGCTCAGCTTGTGCTCGAGCCGTCACAAAGGTAAGGTTATGAAGTTCCTTGCGCCCACCATGCCTTTAGGCGTAAACTGCACCCGCCTTTGCAGCAGGCCGGTTGGTGGGTATTCCGGTCTGGCACATGGGCCAGAGGTACGGCAGGGGGCTACCAGGTGATTCAGAAGAAAATATGCATGTTGGGCGCTTTTGGGGTTGGCAAAACCAGCCTGGTCGCACGGTACGTGCACGGCATCTTTTCCGAAAAGTATCAGACCACCGTAGGGGTCAAGATTGATAAAAAAATCGTCACGGTCAACGGACAGGAGGTAAGTCTGGTCTTGTGGGACCTGTACGGCGAAGACCAGTTCCAGCGGGTGCAGCCCTTTTACCTGCGGGGCAGCTCGGGCTATTTGCTGGTAGCCGACGGAACCCGCGCCGATACCCTCGAGGCCGCCCAAAGCCTGCACGCACGCGCCCAGGAGGTGCTGGGCCCGGTTCCCTTCATCCTGCTGCTCAACGAGCACGACCTGCCCTGGCAGGTAAGTGAGGCCCAGCTCGACCAACTGCGGGCCAAAGGCTGGGAGGTGCGCTACACCAGCGCCAAAACCGGCGAAGCCGTAGAGGAAGCCTTCCACACCCTGGCAGGCCGGATGCTCGGCAAAAGCAGCTAGGGCTGGCGGTTAATCAGCCAGTAAACCAGCCCAATAACCAAGAGCCACAGCCACCAGCGGCGGCCCAAAAGGGGCTTGCGCTCTGGCAGGGGGAGCGAAGCGCCTGGCACCGGGGCACGGGGAGGCCGCACCGGGGGGCGCATCTGCAGGCGCTGGCCCTGTTTGATGTGGTACACCGCTTTATCGAGCTGGCCTTTCTTGCGGTAGGCCGCGCCCAGGTTGTGGTGGGCCAGGGCGTACTCGGGGTTCAGCTTGAGGGCCTCCTGGTACAGCCGGATGGCCTCGTCGGTCTGGCCGGCCTCGAGGGCCAGGTTGGCCAGGTTGGTCTTGGCTCTAAAGTGGCGGGGGTCGGCCTGGAGCGCAGCCTCGAAGGCCTGCCGGGCCTCCTCCCGCTGGCCGCGCATAATCTGGATGAGCCCCAGGGTGGCCCAGGCCTCCGCCCCCAGGTGGGGGTCTTGCAGGTAGGCCGCAATCTGGCTTTCATCTTCGCTTTCAAAGGCTCGGATGGCCGCTCTGGCCCGCTCCAGATCCAGGTAACCAGCAATCAGGTCGCCGTCCTGCTCTAAAACCTTTTGAGCCCTTTCATATTCCTTCAGCCGCAGCCAGTCGCGCAGCTCGAGCAGCACCGCCAGGGCCTCGGCATGGCCCGCCTCACCTGCCAACAGGCGGCTTCGAGCCTCCTCGTAGCGCCCCAACTGTATGAGTTCGTCCACTTCCATAACACCAATCTACCCTGCCAGCCCCCCACGTAACGCTTTAGGGGGTTGGTTTGGTCAAATTCCACACGTCTTACAAAACCAGGCACTATACTTGGCAGTGGAGTTCGGGAATAGGCCCGCTCCCACGAGACCGCAAGCCCTCTTACGCACTACGCAATACCGCACCTATACCATATCCCGGTGCGGAACCCTTAGGAGAAGTTATGAAGAAGTCCGGTTTTACCCTGATCGAGCTGTTGATCGTCATCGCCATCATCGGCATCCTGGCCGCCGTGCTGGTGCCCAACCTGCTCAACGCCCGCAAAACCGCTCAGGTTCGCGCCGAGCAGGCCTACGCCCAGAACGTCTATAAGGCTGCCAACGCCGCCATCGCGGAAGACCCCAACATCGCTGCAACCGAAATTCAGAAAAGCTGCAAAACTGGCTATTCAGTTACTATCACTAACGGTGGTACCTACGATGCAGGTAGCGCTCCTGGAACAATCTCAGGTACAGGAGGTGATTGCAATGTTACCTACAATGCCACAACGCAGGCTGTGAGCGTCACGTACAACGGAGCTACCACCCCTGCAAAAACCATCCCCTAAGGTGCTAACCTCCTAGCGTGGGTGGGATTGGCGCACAATCCCACCCATTCCCACATCAGGAGCACCCTCATGCAGCAAAGAGGCTTCACGCTCATCGAACTGCTGATCGTGATAGCCATCATTGGTATTCTCGCTGCCGTACTGGTGCCCAATTTGCTACATGCCAGGCGAACCGCCGAAGACCGCGCCGCACTGGCCCATGCCCAGAATGTCTCTAAAGCGGCCTTTGCCTATGTGGCCGAAGACCCCAGCCGGGCGGTCATTACCACCAGCGATTGCACGGGGGGATATAACGCAGGCGGCTATATTGCACCAAGCCCAGGCTCCTCTGTAAGTGCCTGTACCGTATCGGACTCCGACAATGATGGCATCCCAGAAGTTTCGGTCACAAGCCGGTTAGGAACCACCTATACCCTGCCCTAAAGCACTAGATGCCTTAGTGGGCCTCCCTTGCGGGAGGCTTCATTCTTTCACCCCCCGGACTCCCGCGCCGCACACTTGCTCGGGAGAATATCATCCATAGACCCGCCCTCGACGGCGGATGTCCTCTAATATTGGCCGCCGCTCTTCTTGCAGGTAGGCATACTCTTTCAGCACACGGATTTCAAACAAATCGCAGCGTAGCCGATTCGCACAAAACACGCGCCGACCCTGCGTCACGACACTAGCCCTGAGCGCTGGGGGCGCAGTGGCTAAATCCACCAGGTCAACCTCGGTGGGTGGGTGGGTCTGGCCGGTCTCCTGGTGCGCTAACAGCTCCTGCGCCAGCGTAAACAGCACCCAGGGGTCGTAGGGCACGGTGCCCAAAACAGCGATGTCCAGATCGCTATCGGGCTGGGCCTTCCCTTCGGCCTGGGAACCAAACAAGTATATGGCCTCTGGCGACAGCCGCTCTCGGATGAGGGCAGTGATGGATTCCAAGGTTTCGCCAGCCAGTGCAGCCATAAAGCCATTCTATCAGCCCCGCATACCGCCTCTAGAGGCCGATTCGGCGCCGCTGCCGTCCAGGTTTTGGCGCACCGCGCTCGAACCACCGAATGAGCACCACCCCCACCACAAAACCGCCAATATGCGCCCAGAAGGCGATGCCCTCCTCGCCCATAAAATCGCCCACAAACTGGATTAGAAGCCAGTAGCCCAGGTAAAGAATGGCTGGAATGGGTACGGGAATCCAGCCCACCAGCGAGAGGATCAGGGCCCTGGGGTAGAGCACAATATAAGCACCCAGCAGGGCCGAGATGGCCCCCGAGGCGCCAATCATGGGCACATCGCTGGAAAAACCACCCACCAGGCCCTGAATTAGCGCTGCGGCAACCCCGCCCAGCAGGTAGAACAACAAAAAACGCCCGTGGCCCAGGCGGTCTTCGATGTTGTCGCCAAAAACCCACAAGAACCACAGGTTGCCCAGGATGTGCAGCAGGCTCCCGTGTAAGAACATGCTGCTAAAAAGCGTTATCCACTCGCCCCAAAAATCGGCGGCAAAGCGGGCCGGCACAAAGCCGTAGGCCCCAATAACGGCGGCAGGGTCGGTTAGGGCAAAAGTATAGACAAAGCCTGCCAGGTTTAGCACCACCAGCAGGTAGACCACATACGGGCGGCGGTGGGCCCGGTTGATGTCGTGCAGGGGAAACATGTTCTCAGGTTACAGCAATCGCGGTTCTCAGAATTGCGCTACAGGGTGTGCTGCGTTTTTTTAGCCAGTCCGACACAAACCATTGGTACAGGCATTCTGTGGGCCCCGCTCAAGAAAAATGCCCCCGCCTGGCGGGGGCTATTCGCGGCTACTGCCTTACGAGTTGACCCTTACCTCAATGCGGCGGGGTTGGGCAGCTTCGGCTTTGGGGATGTCGAGGTAGAGGATGCCGTGCTTGAAGGTGGCCTCGATTTTGCCCAGGTCGAAGGTGTTGGGAATGACAAAGCTGCGCTCAAACTTGCCATAAGGCCCCTCGAGCCGCCACTGGTTGGCGTTTTCGGGCTTGTTGAAGGGACGCTCGGCCCGGATGGTCAGGGTGTTGTTCTCGGCGGTTACCTCGACCTGCGAAGGCTCAATACCAGGCAGGTACACCGCCAGGTGGATACCCTGGGCATCCTCGAGCGCATCTACCAGCGGGGTATGGGCGCTTTCGCTAGTGGGGGTGAAAAAGTTGCGCAACAGGGCGTTTTGCAGTTGTTCAATCTCACGGAAAGGGTTGTATCTAATCATAGCAACCTCCTTTACGTAAGGGAGTATAAAACTTGAGTGTATTATTGTCAAGTCGTTTTAGCGCCGAGACATCCATCCGGCCTGACCTCTACAGATGGGGCTTTAGTTTTTGCAAGAGCATGTGCTTGGGTGCAGCCCCCACCACGCGTTCGACCGGCTGGCCGTTTTTGAACAGGATCAGGGTGGGAATGCCCTGCACCTGGTAAGCGCTTTGCGCCAGGGGAAACTGGTCAACGTTGAGCTTGACGATTTTGAGCCGACCCGCGTACTCACGGGCGATTTCCTCGAGCACCGGCGCAACCATCTTGCAAGGCCCGCACCACTCGGCCCAGAAGTCAACCAGCACCGGCACGCTGGCCTGAAGCTCGGGGGTCAGGCCCTGGGTGGCATTCACCAGCCAGGGCAGGGGCTTCTTGCAGGCCCCGCAGACCGGAACCTGGCCTGCGGGGGGTTGGCCTAAGCGGTTTTTTGCACCGCAGTGGCTACAGGTGATGATGTTATCGCTTGCCATAGTCGTTTTATGCCAGTGCAGTCTGCCGAACCTCGAAGGTGAGTCCCTGGGGGCCGGTGTTGACGTACAGATGAGCGCCATCGGGCACCTCACCCGCCAGGATTTTGCGCGAGAGGGGGGTCTCCAGTTCCCGCTGGATTACCCGCTTCAGGGGCCTGGCCCCAAAAACCGGGTCGTAACCGCGCTGGGCCAGGAAGTCGAGGGCCTCTTGCGAGAGCTCGAGGGTAATCCGGCGTTCGGCCAGGCGTTTGCGCACCGCCTCGAGCTGGATCTGCACGATGGCCGCAATCTGCTCTTTGGCCAGCGGGCGGAAGACCACAATCTCGTCCAGACGGTTCAAAAACTCGGGGCGGAAGTGCTGCTGAAGCACCCCAAAG
This sequence comes from Meiothermus cerbereus, assembly GCF_051297115.1. Taxonomy (GTDB): domain Bacteria; phylum Deinococcota; class Deinococci; order Deinococcales; family Thermaceae; genus Meiothermus; species Meiothermus cerbereus_A. The sequence goes on along the minus strand of NZ_JBEVAL010000071.1, from coordinate 4,890 downwards.
ACCCGCTCGCGGATGGCCTCGTAGCTCTGGCCCGACTGGATGCCCTCGAAGATGAGGGGCGAGCCGATGTTGGAGGTGAGGATGATGGCGGTATTGCGGAAGTCCACCGTGCGGCCCTGCCCATCGGTCAGGCGACCGTCGTCGAGCACCTGCAACAGCACATTGAACACATCGGGGTGGGCCTTCTCGATCTCGTCGAAGAGGATCACCGCGTAGGGCCGACGGCGCACCGCCTCGGTAAGCTGGCCGCCCTCCTCGTAGCCCACGTAGCCCGGAGGTGCCCCAATCAGGCGGGCCACGGTGTGCTTCTCCTGGTACTCCGACATGTCGATGCGGATCATGTTCTCTTCGGTATCGAAGAGGCTGGCGGCCAGGGTCTTGGCCAGCTCGGTCTTACCCACCCCGGTAGGCCCCAGGAAGAGGAAGGAACCAATGGGCCGGTTGGGGTCTTTGAGGCCGGCGCGGGCCCGCCGAATGGCATCGGCCACCGCCACGATGGCTTCGTCCTGGCCTACCACCCGCTTGTGTAGCTCGTCCTCCAGGCGCAGGAGCTTCTCGCGCTCGCCTTCCATCAGTTTGGCCACAGGAATACCCGTCCAGCGCGAGACGATGGCGGCAATGTCTTCTTCCGTGACCATGGGCCGCACGAACTGCGCGCCCGCCATGCGCTCGGCCAGTTCGTTGACCTCCTGCTCCAGCCGCGGCAGCTCACCGTAGCGCAATTGGGCCGCTTTGTTCAGGTCGTAGGCCCGCTCGGCCTGCTCGATCTGGGTACGCACCTCGTCGAGGCGCTGCTGGGCGGCCCGCAGCCTCTGCATAACCTCGCGCTCGGCCTCCCATTCGGCTTTCTGTTTGTTGATTTCGGCCTCGAGCTCGGCAATTTCTTTTTCCAGCTCGCCCAGCCTGAATTTGCTCTCGGCGTCGGTTTCTTTCTTCAGGGCCTCGCGCTCGATCTCGAGCTGGAGCTTACGGCGGTTCAGGGCGTCGATGCTCTCGGGCGAGGACTCGAGGGCCATGCGCAGGCGGGCCGCGGCTTCGTCCACCAGGTCAATGGCCTTATCGGGCAGCTTGCGGTCGGCGATGTAGCGGTGCGAGAGCTGGGCCGCCGCAATGAGCGCGGGGTCGGCGATGCGCACCCCGTGGTGCACCTCGTACTTCTCCTTGATGCCGCGCAGGATGCTCACGGTCTCCTCGAGGCTGGGTTCATCCACAAACACCGGCTGGAAGCGGCGCTCCAAAGCCGGGTCTTTCTCAATTTCGCGGTACTCGTCGAGGGTGGTGGCCCCAATCAAGTGCAGCTCGCCTCGAGCCAGGGCGGGCTTGAGCATGTTGCCCGCATCCACCGCGCCTTCGGCCTTGCCAGCCCCCACCACGGTATGAAGCTCGTCGATGAACAGAATAATCTGGCCCGCGCTCTGCACGGTCTCCTGAATGACGGCCTTGAGCCGCTCTTCAAACTCGCCCCGGTACTTAGCACCCGCCAGCAGCGAGCCCATCTGCAAGCTCACGATCCGCTTACCTTTGAGCCCTTCGGGCACGTCGCCCTTGACGATGCGCTGGGCCAGCCCTTCGGCAATGGCGGTCTTGCCTACCCCCGGCTCACCGATGAGCACGGGGTTGTTTTTGGTGCGGCGCAGCAAAATCTGGATTACCCGCCGGATTTCTTCATCCCGTCCAATTACGGGGTCGAGCCTGCCCTCTTCGGCCTGGCGGGTCAGGTCGAGGCCATACTGCTCCAGGGCATTGTAGGTACCTTCGGCATGTTCACTGTTCACGGTTCTTCCTCCTCTAACCTCCTGCAGGGCTTTCCGAATGCCGTCGGCTTGCAAGCCTCCGTAGCCGGTCTCGGCCAGGGCCAGCAGCAGCGTATCCAGGGCCACAAAGCGATCCTTGAGTTCTTCAGCCAGCTTTTCGGCCCGTCCCAGGGCCGAAGCCAGCCGGGACGAGAGGTACTGCCCCCCCTCGGCGCCGGAGACCCTGGGCAAACGCCCCAGCTCGGTCTGGGCCGCCTGATAAATGCTTTTGGGGTTCTGACCGGCTTTTTGCACAATTTGGGCCGGTAGACCAGCGGCATCCCGCAGCATCACTGCGACCAGATGGGGCAGGTCGATCTGCGAGTGGGACGACTCCCGCGCCAGCACCTGGCTCTGGGCAATGGCCCCCCGGGCTTGTTCGGTAAAGCGCTCCAGATTCATATCAGGCTTATTATGAAACTTGAGTGTATTACTGTCAAGTCTAATGAGCCTTCTTTGCTATTGGCCTCAGGCATGCCGAGCACCCCATGCCCCTTTAGCTCGAGGCCGAGGTGTAGCTCCTCAGGGCAAAGCGCCAGAACACCCTGGAGAACAGCAGCAGCCCCAGGGCAATCAGAAAAGCCAGACCCAGGCCAGGTAAGGTCAGGCGGCCCAGGGCAGCTTCGGCTGGCACAGTGGTCAGGAAGGCCACCGGCACCACAAAAGTAAAGATGAAGCGGTAGGCTGCTGGAAAAGCCTGCACCGGAAAGCGCCCGGCCTCGAGCAGCGCCCGCAGTACCTCGGTGGCGTTGGCCACCTTTACAAACCAGATGCTGCTGCTGCCAATGATGAACCACAGGCTGTACAGCAGCACAAAGGCCAGCGCCAGCAGACCAAAGCCCAGCAGGTAGTCGGCCAGGCCCAGCCCCAGGCGGCTGCCGGCGTAGAACCAGATAAAAAGCCCAATCAACCCGTCGCTCAGGCCCCAGGGGGAAAGGGTGCGAAAAGAAAGCCAGAACTGGCTGTCCAGCGGCTTGAGCAGCACAAAGTCGAGGGTGCCCTTCTGCACCTGCTCCACCACCCGGTTCAGGTTGGGCGAGAGCAGGGTAAAGGCCAGGCCATCGAGCATCAGGAAGGCCGCCAGCACCAAGAGGGCCTCCTCGAAGCGCCACCCCCCCGGCTGATACCCCCCCTGGTAGAGCAGGGAAATCCCGAACAGGCTGCCCACGGCCCCTCCCAGCGACGACAAAGCCGCCAGCAAAAAGTTGCCACGGTACTCGAGCTCGGCGGCCAGGGCCGTTCCCCAGAAGCGGCCCAGCACCCGCAGGTAGCGCATAAACCCAGTCTATCAGAGGCTTTACAGGAAACCGCTCTCACTTTGCCGGTACGCGAGCCAGTAGCATTAAGCGCATGCAGCTAGGCTACTCGTTCTGCCCCAACGATACTTTTATCTTCTATGCCCTGGCCCACGGCAGGGTTGCCACCCCCTTCCCCATCCACGAACTGCTGGAAGACGTGGAAACCCTGAACCGCTGGGCCTTGCAGAGGCGGCTTCCCCTGACCAAAATCAGCTACGCCGCTTATGGCCACCTGCGCGAACAGTACGTTGCGCTCCGTTCGGGGGGCGCGCTGGGGCGGGGGGTGGGGCCACTGCTGGTCGCCCGGCAGGCGCTGGGTGAACTGGCAGGCAAAAAAATTGCCATTCCAGGCCGCCACACCACCGCCTTCCTGCTGCTTTCCCTGCACAGCCAGGGCTTTGAGCCGGTGGAGATGCGCTACGACCAGATTATGCCCGCGGTGGCGCGGGGCCAGGTGGATGCCGGGCTGATTATCCACGAGTCGCGCTTTACCTACCACCTGCACGGGCTGCAAAAGCTCCTGGACCTGGGTGAGTGGTGGGAAAACCTGACCGGCCTGCCCCTGCCGCTGGGGGCCATTCTGGCCCGGCGCGACCTGGGCAGCGAAACCATTCGGGCCATCGATCGGGCGGTGCGGCTGAGCCTCGAGTACGCCTACGCCCACCCCGAAGAAACGGTGGCCTACATCAAAAAGCACGCCCAGGAGCTGCAAGACGAGGTCATCTGGGCCCACATCCACACCTACGTGAACAGCTTTTCGCTGGACGTAGGGGCCGAGGGCGAGGCGGCAGTGGCCGAGCTGTTCAGGCGCGGCGAGGCAGCCGGACTGTTGCCCGCCTCGAGCCTTCCCCTCTTTGCCTGAAGGCTGTATGGTTGGGGGGTTAAGGGATGCTGCTTACAATTTGTATCCTCGGCCAGGAATCTCTCACACGTAGAACCGCTAAATTAACCATATGACCCCGGACTTCATTGCCACCCTGCCCCCGGAAGCCAGGGCCGAGGCCGAACGGGTATTCCGCAGCTTCACGGCTCGGCGGAATAGCTACGTGTGTTATCCGGAAGATGAAGCCAGAACCCTGTACTACGTGCTCGAGGGTTGGGTTCGCCTGTTCCAGCTTGGGCCCCAGGAAGAAGAGATCACCCTGACGGTGGTGGGGGCCGGCGACATATTTGGCGAGGGTGCTTTGTTACCGGATCAACGTTATGGGGTTTTTGCCGAGCCGCTGGTGGACTGTGAGCTGCTCTCGGCCTCGAGGGAAGACCTGTTGCGCCTCACCAGCCGCTTCCCCGAGGCCCAGGCCGCCTTTGTGCTGCTGCTTTCGCGCCGGCTGCGTAAGGCCGAGGAACGGCTGCGCGATCTGCGTTTCAAAGAAGTGCTCCCACGGCTGGCCAAAGCCCTGCTCACGGCCATGCACAAGAGCAAAGAGGGGCTAGAAGTAACCCTGTCGCACCAGGATCTGGCCCACCTGGCCGGCTCCACCCGCGAGACCATCACCAAGGTGCTGGGCGAGCTAGCCATGGACGATACCATCGAGCTGGGCTACCGACGCATTTTGATTCTCAAGCCCGACGCACTGCGGCGCGTTGCCCTGTAAGCCGGGAAATAACCCTGTATGTGCAAACCCAAAAACTGGGCTGGGTTCTTGTTTTGCCGGTGCCGACCCTGGCCCGGCCAGGCAAGGCCTGAAGGGAGCACGCAGCAGAAATCCCCGGATCGGCTTGCAGGAAAGCCGCGGCGCCTTATACCAACCTTAGATAGATAGTCATTCTTCAGGAATCCACCCGAACCCCGCCACCCC
>NZ_JBEVAL010000070.1:0-13475 GCF_051297115.1 Meiothermus cerbereus | reverse complement strand
CCGGGTGAACCTCATCTTGCTGGTGCACAACCTCATTCGCAGTCGGGTACTCCTGAAGATGGCTGGGGTGGAGCTATGAGGTAGCACACGAAGGCATTTGAGCTGCGCCATCTTTGGTTCTGCCCAGGATCAGCGCAGGGCCTGTTGGAAAATGGTGTTTGGCACGATGCTTGCCGAAGTGCAGCCCGGCCTTGGTGACAAAAAATAGCTGGAAACACTTATACTGGCTCCCGCTGCGTGGGCAGTAAGTCCCGCCAAGGAAGAACTAACATAGGTGTGTATGCTCAAAGTTTTGGTTACTGGTGCGTTGGGTCAGGTGGGTTCTGAGCTGGTTCCGGCTTTGCGTCGCTTTTACGGAACCGAACAGGTTTTGGCAACCGATATTCGGGGTGCGCCAGCAGAACATCCTTCGCTGGGTGGTCCGTATGAGCAACTGGACTGTACCAACGGAAATGCCTTGCGGGAACTGCTCGAGCGCCACCGCGTCAAGGTGGTCTATCACCTGGCGGCCATCCTTTCGGCCCGGGCCGAGGCCGATCCCCAGCTGGCCTGGCGGGTGAATATGGAGGGCCTTTACAACGTGCTGGAGGCTGCACGGCAGATCAATGCCCAGGTTTTCGTTCCTAGCTCGATTGCGGCCTTTGGCCCAAACACGCCCCAGGACCACACACCCCAGGACACCATCCAGCGGCCCAATACCCTCTATGGCGTGACCAAGGTAGCAGGAGAGCTGTTGTGTGATTACTATGCGCTACGTTTTGGCCTGGATGTTCGGGGCTTGCGGTATCCCGGCCTAATTTCCTACACCGCACACCCAGGTGGGGGCACCACCGACTACGCGGTGGAGATTTTTCATCATGCGCTGCGCCACAACCAGTACACCTCTTTCCTGGGGCCCGATACCCGGCTACCCATGATGTACATGCCTGACGCAATACGGGCTACCCTCGAGCTTATGCAGGCCGACCCAGCCCGGCTTCGCCACCGCAATGCCTTCAACATCATGGCTTTTAGCTGCACCCCTGCCGAGCTGGCCGCCGAAATCCAGAAACACCGACCTGGTTTCAAAATGCACTATGCCGTGGATCCCCTTCGCCAGGCCATCGCGGAATCCTGGCCACGCACCCTGGACGACAGCGCCGCCAGAGAGGAGTGGGGATGGCAGCCGCACTATGACCTGGCTGGCATGACCGCAGACATGCTGGAAAAACTAGCCGAACGTGCCCTGAAGGAGGTCTGAGTATGCCTTTGAACCGCCTGAGTGCTGTGTTGCGTCAGAGCGTGGAAACCCTGGAGCAAGAAGGCCGTCGCAAGGGCCACGAAACTATTGTGGTGGGGGTATTGCCACCCCAGGGCGATCGGGGGCCGCGCTACTTGCTGCAAGGCTATGGCGATAAACCTTTTATCCGCATGAACTCCAACAGTTACCTGGGGCTATCCAGCCATCCGGCCCTCAAAAAAGCCGAGGAGGAAGCCATTGAACGCTTTGGTGTGGGGCCGGGTGCGGTGCGTTTTATTAGCGGCACCTATGCGCCGCACGTAGAGCTGGAAGGCCACCTGGCTGCTTTCCATGGGCGTGAGGCGGCCATGATTTTTTCCTCGGCCTATGCCACCGTACTCAGCGTGGTGGTGCCGCTTACCACCGACCAAACGGTGCTCATCAGCGATGAGCTTAACCACAACTGCATCATCAACGCGGTGCGCCTGGCGCGGCCTCTGGAGAAGTTGATTTACAAGCACCTCGACCTTAATAACCTCGAGCAAGCCCTGCAAAAGGCCGCAGCTTTGGGGGCCCGGCGGGTTCTGGTGATTACCGACGGGGTCTTCAGTATGCGTGGCTCGCACGCTCCGCTGGCAGAAATTGCGCGGCTGGTAGAACAGTACGATGAGCGGTTTGCGGAAAACGCCATTCTGATTGTGGACGACTCCCACGGGGTGGGTGCGTTTGGCGCTACGGGTCGTGGCACAGAAGAGTACACCGCCGCGCAAGCCGACGTTTTGATTGGAACCCTAGGTAAAGCCTTTGGGGTGAATGGGGGATATGTGGTGGGCGCAGCAGACCTGATTGCTTATTTGCGCGAAACCTCCCCCATGTACATCTACTCCAATCCCATTACGCCGGGCGAAGCTGCCGCCGCGGTGGCTGCCTTAAAGCTGATACAGGCCCCAGAAGGTCAGCAGCGCCTGCAGCACCTGGCCGCTATGGCCGAGCGTTTTCGCCAGGGCCTTCTGAGCCTGGGATACGCGTCTTTTCCCGGAGCACACCCGGTAGTTCCGCTGCTCTTGCGCGATGCAGCCCGTACAAATCGTCTGGTGGGCTTTCTGCGGGAACAGGGGGTTTTGGCTACTGCCATTGTGTACCCGGTGGTGCCCAAAGGCGAAGCTTCCATCCGATTCCAGATTTCTGCCGAACACACCCAGCGCGATGTGGACGAGGTGCTGGGCATTTTACAGGCTGCCAGGCAAAGCGGCCTGAGTTGATGGGTAGTATTCCAGGGTTTGCGCTGTTAGATGCGCAGCTAATGAGCAGTAAGAAGCTTTGGTTGGGTCGGCATATGCACTGTGCTCTATCAGGCGTGTTCGGGTTTCTGCTTATGCGGGCTATACTTGTTTGACAGATGGGCTATGTGCTGATCAGTCGAAAAGGTTGCCGCCTCTGCGAGGAAGCCGAGGCGCTGTTGGCAGCGCAGGGTATTGCCTATACTTTTCAGGACGTAGACGCTGACGAAAATCTCAAAAAGCTATATACCTTCCGGGTTCCGGTTCTCCTGCGCGAGGGCCGGGTGCTGCTCGAGGGCAAGTTTACCCTCGAGCGCCTATCCAAGAAGCTATCGTTATGACTGGAGGCTTTGAATGGATCCAATTCTAATCGAAATCGGTTCGCTGCAAATACGCTGGTATGGGCTGTTCCTGGTACTGGCTATTTTCGCATCTTTTGAAATTGCCAAGCGTATTCTAAAGGGCTGGGGTTTTGACCCCGACCGATTCGAGCATATTGCCTTTTGGGCTGTTATCTGGGGTGTAATTGGGGCCCGCCTGGGATACGTTCTTACAAGTCCGGGCGATTTCAGCAGCAACCCCATTTCGGCCATCTACATCTGGCAGGGTGGCCTTTCTTTTCACGGGGCTATCATTGGGGGTCTAATTCCATTTATTTACCACTACTACCGCAGCAAAATCCCGGTCTGGGCCTACCTGGACGCGGTGGTGCCGGGTATTGCAGTTGGCATTGTGGCAGGTCGCCTGGGCAACATCATGAACGGCTCCGATACCGTGGGCCGACTGACCAACTGGCCCATCGGGTTTACCTGGCCTGCCTCGGCTAGCGGTTTTCCGGGTGTTTGCCCAGGCATCAACGACATCAGCGAGGTGCTGCGCTGTGCCCCGGAGGCGCTGGTACGCGGCCCAGTTCACTTTACCCAGTTGTACGGGGCCCTGATTGGGCTGGTCCTGTTGCTGCTTTCGATCTACTGGCTAAGGCAGAACCGAGCCTATGGCTATGTGTTTTGGCAGTTTGTTTTGTGGTACAGCGTTTTGCGATCGGTCTTCGAGGAAACCTTCCGACTCAACCCGCTGTGGATTAAGGTTTACGTTAACGAGCAAGCAGGTATTGGCCTTTTCACCGCAACCCAGATAATCTCTATCCCCCTCATCGCCTTGGCCATCTTTTTCTTAATGCGCTGGAAGGGGGCACGCGAAAATCCGCCTGCCGCTGCTTCGGTAGGGTCTTCGGCCAGGCCCAGCACACCTGGAAAAAAACGCTAGACTACTGGGTTTTGGTCGCGCCTTTCGCATTTGGCAATACAATCGGAGTGATATGGCACATGCTGTAGTGATTCTCGCGGCGGGTCTGGGAACCCGCATGAAATCAAGGCTACCAAAAGTTCTACATCCCCTGCTGGGCAAACCGCTGGTGGGGTATTGCATCGATACCGCTTTTGCCAGTGGAGCCGAAAAAGTGGTGGTGGTCATAGGCCATGGGGCCGAACAGGTACGCCAGGCCTTCGAAGGCTACTCGAACCTTAGCTTTGTGGTACAGGAGCAGCAATTGGGCACGGCCCATGCCCTGGCCCAGGCAGAGCCAGTTTTGCAGGGTTTTCAGGGCCCCATTGTGGTAACCCAGGGCGATACACCCCTTACCCAGCTCGAGACCCTGACCGGATTGGTGAGCACCATGCAGGCCGAGGGGGCAGGAATGGCCATGCTCACCATGCACCTTGACGACCCCACCGGCTATGGCCGTATCCTGCGCGATGAACACGGTCAGATTCTCGGCAACGTCGAGCAAAAAGACGCTACTCCAGAGCAAAGGGCAATTAAGGAGATCAACCCTGGGGTGTACTGTTTCGATGCCAGCCTCTGGGAAAAACTAAAGCTGGTGGACAACCGCAATGCCGCAGGGGAGTACTACCTACCCGACCTGATTCGCATCTACCGCGAGGCCGGTCAAAAAATCGCCTCCATTGAGTCCAGGGATACGGGTGAGCTTTTGGGCGTTAATTCCCGTGCCCAGCTGGCCCAGGTGGAGCAGGTGCTGCTACAGCGCTTGCGTACCCACTGGATGGCTCAAGGGGTGCGGATGATCCAGCCCGAGACCATCTACATTGAGCCCACGGTCGAGCTGGCCCCCGATGTTACCTTGTGGCCGGGGGTAATTTTGCGAGGTAAAACCCGACTGGGTGAGGGGGTCGAGGTTGGAGCTTACGCGGTGTTGAGCGATACCGTGGTAGAGCGGGGAGGGAAGATCAAGTCCCATACGGTTTGCGAAGAGGCCTACGTAGCGAGTGGCGCCGACGCAGGGCCTTTCGCACGGCTGCGCCCCAAAGCCTTTTTGGATGAAGGCGCCCACGTGGGCAACTTCGTTGAGCTCAAGAATGCCCGCCTGGGTAAGCGGGCCAAGGCCGGACACCTGGCTTATCTCGGCGATGCCGAGGTGGGGGAGGAATCCAACATCGGGGCTGGGGTCATTACGGCCAACTATGACGGCCAGCACAAGCACAAAACCACCATTGGTAAGCGGGTGTTTGTGGGTTCTAACAGTGTTTTGATTGCCCCGGTTACGCTTGCTGACCATTCTTTTATTGCTGGGGGAAGCAGCATCAACCAGGACGTGCCCGAGGGTGCGCTCGCCATTGCCCGTGGGCGGCAACGCAACATCGAAGACTACGTTAAGCGCAAGCGGGGCCAGAGCCAGTAAAGCGCAAACTTTCCCGGCCATTTTGGCCTCTTCCTGTGCTATCGCCAGGAGAAACCTGCACCCGAGGGTGCCTCTTATGCGGTGGCCCGGCTTTCAGATGGGTTTCAGGGTAGCGAGTAAACTGTACGTAGGAGATTGCCATGAACCTTGGAATGACAGAAATCCTGATCATCTTGTTGATCGCCTTGCTGCTTTTTGGCCCCCGCAAGCTGCCTGAGCTGGGGCGCAGCCTGGGCCAGAGTATCCGCGAGTTTCAACGCGGCGCTAAGAACATCCGCGAGGAGTTTGAAAAAGCTGCTGATGTGCAGGAGTTAAAAGAGATCAAAGAAGAGATCAGCAAGCCTCTGGAGGAACTCAGAAAGCCCCTCGAGGTCAAGGAAGAACCTAAGTCCTAGTGGGGGTTGCCATGCGTGAAGCCCCTTTGATGGAACACCTGGAGGAACTGCGCAACCGCCTAATCTGGGCCATAGTCTCCTGGGCGGTGATGACCGCGGTGGCCTTTACCTTTCGTGTACAGATCCTCGAGGCCCTGCGGCGGCCCCTGGACGCCTACAACAAAAGCGCCTCGCTCAAAGCCGAGCTGATTGTCCTCAATATCACCGAACCCTTCCTTACTGCTTTTAAGGTAGCGGCCTTTGGTGGATTGGCCCTGGCGCTGCCCTTTATTGTTTACCAGATCTGGGCCTTCATTGCCCCCGGTCTGTATCCCCACGAGCGCAGGCTGGCGATTCCATTCATCCTGGGAGCGGGTTTTAGCTTTGCCCTGGGCGCGCTGTTCGCTTATTTTGTGCTGCTGCCTTTTGCCGTGCCGTTCTTGCTGGGTTTTTTGGGGGACGTGGTTACGCCGCAAATCTCCATTGGCATGTATATGGGTCAGGTGGTTACCTTCCTGGCCGTAATGGGTATCCTCTTTGAGATGCCGGTGGTGAGCTTCCTTCTGGCTAAGCTGGGGATGCTCTCCAGCCGCTTCCTGATCAGCAACTGGCGCATTGCGGTGGTCTTGCTGATTACCCTGGCAGCCCTGATAACCCCGACTGTAGATGTGGTCAACCTGAGCCTGGTTTCTATTCCCCTGATGGTGCTTTATGGCTTCTCAATTCTGCTGGTCAAGTGGGCTGAGCGGGGGCGCCCTAAAGAGGTTGAGACCAGCCCGGTCTGAGCTTGTCGGAACCTTTACTGGCATCACCCCACCAGCCGATGCGGCGATGGGTTGGGTGTATGAGGCGGGCTTGCCTCAAAGGAGCTGGCTTGGTATACCATTGTGTTCATGGACCAGCGAATCGTAGACTTGCGCAAAGAAGTAGACCGCATCAACCGGGAACTGCTCCGCTTGCTTTCCGAAAGGGGCCGGTTGGTGAGTGAGATTGGGCGGGTTCAAACTGAGGTGGGCATGCCCCACTACGACCCCAAGCGAGAGGAGGAGATGCTGGCCTACCTGACCCGGGAGAACCCTGGTCCCTACCCAGCCGAGACCATCAAGCGGCTGTTCAAGGAAATTTTCAAGGCCTCCCTTGACCTGGAGGAAGAGCAAGACCAGCAAAAATTCCTTTATTCCCGTCAGGTAAAACCCGAAGACACCACGGTTAAAGTAGGGGATGTGGTCTTTGGCCGGGGCAAGGTGCTGGTGGCCGGGCCTTGCTCCATAGAGTCGGAAGAGCAGATGTTCACTACGGCCAGGTTTTTGGCGGCGCACGGGGTCAAGGTATTGCGTGGTGGTGCTTACAAACCCCGTACCTCGCCATACGGTTTTCAGGGCATGGGGGAGCCTGCCCTGAAACTTGGGCGGGCGGCTGCGGATGCCAACGGCATGGTCTTCTTGACCGAGGTGATGGACACCCGCGACGTGGAGCTGGTGGCCCAGTATGCCGACATTCTGCAGGTGGGCACCCGCAACGCGCAAAACTTTGCCCTGCTGCGTGAGGTGGGCAGAGCCAACAAGCCGGTCTTGCTCAAGCGGGGCTTTGCTCAGACCATTGAAGAGTGGTTCTATAGTGCGGAATACATCCTCTCGCAGGGCAATTCCGAGGTAATCATGTGTGAGCGGGGAATCCGCACCTACGAAAAATGGACCCGCAATACCCTCGACCTTTCGGCGGCCGTGCTGGCCAAGCAGCTAACCCACCTGCCGGTGATTGTGGATGTAACCCATGCGGCCGGGCGGCGGGATTTGCTGGCCCCGCTGGCTCGAGCGGCCCTGGCGGCTGGCCTCGATGGGGTTCACATTGAGGTACACCCCAACCCCAAAGTGGCCCTTTCCGATAACGAACAGCAGCTCGACTTTGCCCAGTTCGAACAGTTCCTGCAGGCCATTGCCGACCTGATGCCAGAGGCGGCCTCGAGCTCTCCTGCTTGAAGCTCCGCCAGTGCGAACCAGGTGGCTGAAATGTCAGTTTTGTCCCTCCTCGCTACCCATTACCCTGTAGGCTGTTTGTTGTGGGATTGCTCGATAACCTCGTAGGCGCTTTTCTCAAACTAACCGACCCCACCCCGGAATACACCGGGCCGCGCTGCTTGCTCGAGCGCAATAGTGTGGGCGGGTGCGATAAATGTCAGCAGGTCTGCCCGCACCAGGCCATCAACCTGCAAAACTTTACCGTCGCGATAGATGAGGTGAGCTGCACCAGCTGTGGGCTCTGTACCGTCGTTTGTCCGGGCATAGCGCTGGAGTTTCCACTTGGCCCAATCCAGGAGAAGCTGCACCGGGGCCAGGGACAGCTTCGCTGCTCCAAAGCGCCCGGTGCGGGTGACGAAATCCATTGCCTGGGCCAGCTTACGCCTGGGGTTTTGGCCGAGGCGGCCTCTCGCTATGGTTCGCTCAAGCTGGCCCACGGCGACTGCCAAAGCTGCAAGATTGGCGGCCCTACCGTTCCAGAGCGGGTGCAGTGGGCGGTGCAGGAAGCAAAGAGGTATTTCCCAGGGCTCGAGGTGCATATGCAGCAGGAGGCCTTACGTGGGGCCGAGGTGGGCCGGCGGGAGTTTTTTGGGGCGATGTTTGGCGGGGCCAAGCGCTCGGCTGCCGAGCTGGTGCCCAACCTGCCCCTGCCACCAGCGGAACCCTACGAGGACAAGCGGGGCGATCTGCCCGCAGAGCTGCGTTTGCGTAAAGTGGCCGCTTACCGAGCCCCGGCTGTACAGTGGACGCGCATTGCGGTGGCAGAAGGGTGTACGCTATGCCCGGTTTGCACCAACGTTTGCCCCACCAAGGCAGTCGAGCGTGAACGCGATAGCGCAGGGGGCGAAGAGTACGTCTTGAAGCTAAACGTGTCGGCCTGTACGGGATGCCGGGCCTGTGTGGAAAGCTGCCCGCCTCAGGTAATTTCGCTTGTAGAGGCCAGCCGGGAAGAAGTTTTGGGTGAGCCCATCGAGCTATTTCGCGGAACGCCACCCTGGTACGACCTGTAATACCGGCTCCACAAAGCTTCTCATCTATCGCTTTGAAGCTCAGTGCACACCCCTCGCTCAGTTCGGTGAAAGAGCGTCGCCCGCCCTGAAAGAGACCTCCCAGGGGCGCGCGGAGTACACTCCGTCCCGAAGGGTATCGTCCCGTTGGTCGGGCTGTACAGCTACCACTAGCCGAGACTGTTCAGCCAAACTCGGTATAGCGCACTCTTCACAGGCGTGGCCTCTCATTCGGGAGGCCACTGTCCTGTGCTGGAGGCAGCAGTAAAGCTGTGGGCTATGAAGAGCGCTCTAAGTTTCAACCGCCAGGAAGGGGCTGATGCGCTCGATGCGGCTGGGATTCACCTATAAAGCAGCTTGCTCCTTGCTAAGGACGCGAAAGGCGACCGGCTTGGAAAGCACCAGGGCGGTGGTGGTGGTTCCGTACACACCCAGTTTTTGGTTGAGCACCTGCTCGAGCTCCTGTACGGAGCGAAATACTGCTCGAATCAGGTAGCCATCACGGCCCGTCAGGTTCCAGAACTCGAGCACATTGGGTAGCTGAGCAATGTAACGGATGGCCGCATCGTGGTTGCTGTGGGTTATTTCGGCCCGAATAAAGACCTCGAGGGTGTAGCCCAGCCTGCCAGGGTCTACCTCGGCCCGGTAGCCCCGGATGACCCCAGCTTCCTCCATCCGGCGCACCCGCTCGGCAACAGCAGGAGCCGACAACCCCACCTGACGGCCAATCTCGCTGAAGGGCAGGCGGGCGTTTTGCTGGAGCAGCTCGAGGATCTTCCAGGAGGTTCCGTCAAGATATTTGGAATCAATAGCCATATGCAAAGTTTACTTTAGTTTTGCTTGCTACAAGCCAGCTTTTCTTTTGCTTTGCCATTCCCATTCGCCCATGTGCCTACTACCATTAAGACATCGGCTCGAGCCGAGCCGATCGGGGAGAACCATATGAAACACGCCCTTAACGCTAAAACTCTGGAGCAAAGCGCCCTCACCGCCCTGGCCCTGTTTGTGCAAAAGCAAGGTAACCAGCAAGACTGGCTGGTAGACCGGCATTTTGTGACTGAGCATTTAATTCCAACGTTGCTTTACCGCTTGCAGGCCCACCTTCCCATCAAAGCCGACGAGCTTGTAGAGCTATGGGCTGAACACCTGGGTTTGTCCGAAGCCCTGTTGGCGGCCTGGCGACCCCAGCTCGAGCCCTTCTTTGCCGAATACCTGAGGCTGCTGGCCCTCGAGTTGCGGGCCCACACGCAAAATCCGCGCCTGCTGAACCGAATGCTGAGTTGCACCGGCTAGTGTGCTGCCTGGCTGGCAGCCCTGAGGAACCCGCACAATGTTTTTTTCCGGGAAGCCTCGCCGGGTACAGACACTCATTTTTGGCGGGTTTGACACAAGGCGGCTAGACCCCTAAAATACCGATTGCTGTCCTGCGGGTTTCGCAGCGCCACAGGTGCGCGAATCCAAGTGACCGCTCCACGCTGGGGCATCGTCTAATGGCAGGACAACGGTCTTTGGAACCGTCGGTCGTGGTTCGAGTCCACGTGCCCCAGCCAGCTTCAGCACGAGAGAAACCGAGGGTGCGCTGCCTTCGGTTTCTCTCGTTTTACGGTGATTTTACGGTTAGTGGATTCAGGCCTTGGCACGCTGGGTGTCCGGGTTAGATTTGGCCGCTGTTTTATTGTACTGGTCTGTGCAATGCCGAGCCCCCTGAGGTTTTCTAGCATAACTGTGACATTTGAGCTTGGAGCTGGCTTTTTGTCTGGTACTATCTAGGCTGTATGGCGGAAGCAGTGCCCAATAATAAAGTGTTGGTAGTTACCTCGAGCCAGACCCTGCGGGCCTTGCTTGAAATGGCTATCGAAGAGCAGGGTATTGAAGCCCAATTTTACGAGAAAGCCAAAGACGGCCTGGATTATCTCAAAGCCCATACCCCGCGCGCGATTGTGCTGGACGACGCAATAGAGATTGACCCCTTTTCCATTGCTTCCCGCCTGAAAATGAGCCGCCGACTGCGGGAAGTGCCGGTCGTGCTCTTCATTGCCGATAACGACGAACGAGCCAAGCTAACTGCCGAGTTTGCCAGGGTGGAGCACGTTCTTTCTAAGCCGGTGGACCGCAAGGTTTTCTCCAACATTCTGCGTAATCTGCCACAGCAGCAAGCCAGCATTTAGAGCGGTTCCCGCGAATACCTAGGCTGTGGTATTGGGCCAGGCCTGTTGCTCTTACAAACCCTCTAATCAATACTGCTAGACTGAAGCGCGTGCGTAGATTGCTCCGGATTTTGCGGGTGGTGCTGTTTGCGGGGTTCCTGGGAGCGCTGGGGGCCGCAGGGTATGTGTCCTGGTTGCTGCTGCGCGACCTGCCGAGCCTCGAGACCCTCGAGGACTTGCGTTTTACGGCAACCTCAACATTTTTTACCCGCGATGGAATACCCATCGCTGACCTGGCCTCGGTGGAGGACGGACGGGCCATTGCCCGGCAACTGGTACGGCTTTCCGAGGTATCGCCAGCGGCAGTGGTGGCGGTGGTGGTCTCGGAGGATCAGCGTTTTTTCAGACATTACGGCATCGACTTTATCCGGCTGGTGGGGGGCTTGTACTACTCCCTGCGCGGCGACCTGCAGGGCGGCTCCACCATCACCACCCAGGTGGTTAAGAACACCTTGCTGCGCGATCTGGCGCTCGAGCGCCGTGGTATTAGCGGCCTCGAGCGTAAGCTAAAAGAGTTCCCCCTGGCCATCCAGATTGAGCGACGCTACTCCAAAGAAGAAATTTTGGAGATGTACCTCAACGTGGTTCCCTGGGGCGGCAACGCCCAGGGAATCTGGGCGGCTGCCCAGGCCTATTTTGGCAAAGAACCTTCCGAGCTAAACCTGGCCGAAGGGGCTTACCTGGCAGTTCTGATTCCTGCGCCCAACACCCGCTACCTGGACTACGCCTCGACCCGCCGCCGCATGAAAGTTTTGCTGGACAATATGGTTTCGGAGGGCTGGGTAAGCCAGGCCGAAGCCGATGCAGCCTGGCGCTACAAGCTGGTACCCAAGGGCTGGGAAGTGGCCTACGACGAGAACGGCAACCTGAAAACGGCCAGGCTGGCTGACCCCAGCGTGCGCATTGTGCCCGAGCGGAACGTGCGCCTGGCCCCTTATTTCGTATATGAAGTACAGCGTTACCTGAAGGAAAAAATTGGTGCTGAAAAACTGCGCGACCAGGGGGGGTTGCGCATCATCACCACCCTTGATCTCAAGATGCAGACTGCTGCCGAAAAGGCGGTGGTGGGCCGTCGCCTGCCAGACCAGGCACAGCTGGCCCTGGTGGGCCTCGAGCCCAACTCGGGTGAGGTGTTGGCCATGGTGGGGGCGCGCCCTGGCACCGAAGGGGAGTTTAACCGGGCCACCCAGGCCTGGCGCAGCCCCGGCTCGGCCATTAAGCCATTTACCTATGGTGTGGCTTTAGAGGCTGGCTGGACGCAGGCCACCACCGTCCGCGACTCGCCGGTGGAGTACCCCACACCCAGGGGTGTATGGCGGCCAAAAAACTTTGATGGCCGCTACCTCGACCGCCCGGTCAGCATCCGGTATGCCCTGGACAGATCTTTGAACCTGCCTGCCATCCGTACTGCAGAGGCCATTGGGGTGCAGCGCTTAGGCGATAAGTTGCGGGCCGCAGGTTTTCGCCTGACTGGAAATATGGCGGTGCTGGCTAACTCAATTGGCGGAGGCGCCGAAATTACCCCCATGGGCCTGGCGGCGGCTTATGCCAGCTTTGTTAACGGTGGCTACCGGGTTGAGCCACAGCTTGTGCTTAGGGTAGAGGACAGCAATGGCCGCATCATCTTTCAGCCCGAACCCAAAAAAGTATTGCTCTGGACGCCACAGGTGGCCTATCAAATTTGGGACATGCTCAAAGGTTACGTCTACGATGTACCGCCTGGCTTCCGCTCGAGCCTGGCCTCTGAGGCACGCATTCCCGGGCGTATTGTTGGGGGCAAGACTGGAACCAGCGATGACGCCATCGACCTGTGGTTCGCAGGGGCCACACGGGGCCTGGTGGCTACCCTCTGGATAGGCCGCGACGACCATAAGCCGCAGCGTATGGGCGGTGTGGAGCCGAGCAGCTCGATGGTGAACCCCCCTATATGGCGTGACTTTGTGGAGCAGGCCCTGCGGGGCCGTCCTGCTGGTGATTTTCCGCAGCCTTCTGGGCTGGTTCAGGCCACATTCGATCTGCTGACCGGCAACATTAGTTCCAGTGGGGTTGCAGCGCTTTTCCCTGCCCATCAAGTGCAACGCCTCGAGGCCCCCAGGAGCCAACCCGCCGTGCTCGATACCCCGCCACAACCCACCTATATTGCCCGCCCAGGCCCTGCGGTGGCTTCTAGCCGGGTCTACCTGACCATTGCTGTGGACCGCCTGACCAACTGCCTGGCGTCTCCTCAGACCCCTACTGAACGGGTGGCCTGGCTACAGGTGCCGGATGGTCGTCTCGGCGAATACCAGTGCAACTGATATATGCGGCAACTGTGCAGGGCAAAGCAATCAAGCTGTGAGCAGCTCAATTCTGCCCTGGCGCAACTTAATACCAGATTCGGTTAGTTCGTCACCGTTGGGTGACGAACTAACCCGCCAACGGGATACGCTGTTTTCGCTGAGCGCAGCGAGGGGTGTACTCTAGGATTCAAAAAGATAGCCTCGATCGAGAAAATAGCCCAGGGGCATTTATGCACCCACTTGTATTGGGTGATGCGCCCTATGCACCTCATCCCCCCAGAAATCCAGGAATTGGGTTTTGCACGACGCAGCGCCAGGTGTACTCGGACAAACACAAGTGAGACTCTGAGCGAAGCAAAATAGGGGAACCACTTCTGGCAGAGGAGGTTCCCC
>NZ_JBEVAL010000069.1:0-13587 GCF_051297115.1 Meiothermus cerbereus | reverse complement strand
AGCGAAAACCAAGCCGTACATCAACGTCCAAACTACCGTGGGGCACACGGGAAGTCATGCTTGGGGAGAGGGTGTAAGACCTACACATCGTGGGCAGTCCTCGTTGAACCAAGAATCCCACTGGCTTTAGCCGTGGGAGTGTCAACTGGCCTGTCATGGCTTTGGGATCAGTTTAAAGTCTTCCCGATTTGTTTTGTCAGGGCCTCATCGAATGCGCCAGCAGGAGAAGCGACCACACCCGGGCGGCCCTGACTCGTCTTATCGCACTCTTCACAGACATGGCCCCCTGGATGGGAGGCCACTGTGCTGTGCAGGACAAAGCAATCAAGTTGTGAGCAGCTCAATATTGAAGAGCGCTCTAGCAGAGCCCTTCGGATAGGGTTCGTAAAAGCAGCACTTCGTCAGCGGATAGCCAAACATTAAGGTTTCTTAATGTCTTTGGGTGCAAATGTAACGCGCCTGTAACGACCAATGGTTTAACCTACCAACATGAGTAGGGAACTTATATTGCAGATTGCATTTGACAACACCCGACCTGTTCGGGTTCGGCCCCATCCGATGAGCAGTGGGCGCACCTCGCTGCGAAACTGGCTCTTGCCTGCCCCTATTGAGTTTAGTGGCTGTGTTGCGTCGCGCGGCCAGGCGACACGACTGCGCTCGAGGCACCTGGCCTGAAGTCTTGCCCCCCTGGCAACTGCCTCCGCGCCTCCCGGTGGCAGTTGATTTTTTTGCCAGGGCCGATGCCGTGGCTTGTGGGCAGCCATAGACCAAAGCAAGGCTAATAAGAAAGGTCTTTGATTTGTTTTTTTCGGGGGCCCCTGCCTGAAGCTGCGCCTTTGCATCCGGTTGGTTTCGACCTGCCCTAAACAGAAAGCTTCAGGTGGGGTTTAAGTGTCTCCATAAGCGAAAGGCGAGATGCCGTACCGAAAGTTCGCTTTAGGAATTGCGCCAGGTATGCATTGACTCATTCCGCTGGTTTTGCCAATCTGCCCTGGCGCAACTTATATAAAATTTGCAGATGCGAGTCAGAATGTTGGTTGAATGGAGCCTGGGGTGTGTTGAAAGGTATAGCTGGAATGGGCAGCGCCTTGTGCCAAGGGAGCCCCCCTGGCGGCCCGAGTGGGGCTTGCCGCCGGTCAACTACGGTCTGATACCGGGCTACTATAACCCTGCTGACCAGGACACCCTCGACGCAATTTGGGCCAGCAGTGAGCCAATACCGGCTGGAAGCTGGCTCGAGGGCCAGGTGCTGGGCATGCTCTGGGTGCGCGATGGCGACCACAAGATAATCCTGGGTGAGCCCCAGGGCCTCCAGAAACTTGATCTGGAGGGGCTCTGGTGCTGGTTTGAAGGCCGCCAACCCCGCCTGGCAAAAGCTGAAGAGGCCGAGGCTTTCATGCGCACATTACCCAGTGCGCCCAGGCCTTGAGTTGGTTGGGCTCCAGGGCGTACTGGCCGATTTGCAGGCCTAGTTTTTACTTTCTTGCCTCGACCCGCTCCTGCATTTCCTTGATCAACGCCGCTATCTCCAGCGTTCGCTGCTCTTTTACGTGCCGCTCGCGCACATTGACTGCGCCAGCTTCGGCTTCCTTGTCGCCCACGACCAGAATGAGTGGGATTTTTTGTAGCTCGGCGTCGCGGATTTTGGCATTCATGCGCTCGGGGCGGCTGTCTACTTCTACCCGCAGTTTATTTTTACGCATCTGGGCGGCTATCTGGTTGGCGTAGGCCAGATGCCGGTCTGCGATGGGCACAATGACCGCCTGGATGGGGGAGAGCCACAGCGGGAAGTCGCCCGCGGTGTGCTCCAGATAGAAGGCGAAGAAGCGGTCGAAGCTGCCCATAATGGCGCGGTGGATTACCACTGGGGTTTCTTTTTCGCCTTTTTCGTTGGTGAACTCGAGGCCAAAGCGTTCGGGCACAATAAAGTCGAGCTGGTTGGTGGCGATGGTATCTTCTTTGCCCAGAACACTGCGAATCTGTACGTCCAGCTTGGGGCCGTAGAAGGTGGCCTCGCCAATACCCTCCACATACTTGGCCCCGGTTTGTTCCAGCGCGGCCCGGATGGCCGCGATGGAGTCGCGCCAGTTGTCGTTTTCCTCGCCAAACTTCTCGGGGTTGTTCTCAAAGTCTGGCAGCGAGAGGCGGAACCAGTAGTCTGAGATGCCGAAGTCTTTGTAGACCTCGTCGAAAAGCTGAATGACCCGAATGAACTCCTCGGTAACCTGGGCCCTCGAGCAGTAGATGTGGGCATCGTTTTGGGTGAAGCCCCGCGCCCGTGTCAGGCCACTCAGGGTGCCGGAAAGCTCGAAGCGGTAGACCGTGCCAAACTCGGCCAGCCGCAGGGGTAGGTCGCGGTAGCTTTTGGGCCGGGCCTTGTAAATCATGTGGTGGTGCGGGCAGTTCATGGGCTTGAGGTAGTACTCTTCACCCTCAATCTCGATGGGGGCGTACATGTCGTCTTTGTAGTAGGGCAGGTGGCCCGAGGTGTAGTAGAGCCTGGCGTTGGCGATGTGCGGTGTATAGACGTAGTGGTAGCCGTGGGCCTGCTCCTTCTGGTACATGTAGTCTTCCATCTGCTTGCGAATAAAAGCACCCCGTGGCAACCAGAGCGGCAGGCCCTTGCCCACTTCTTCGCTGATGGTAAACAGGTCGAGCTCCTGCCCCAGCCTGCGGTGGTCGCGGCGTTTGGCCTCCTCTTGCTGCCAGAGGTAGTGTTCCAGTTCTTCTTTGGTACGAAAAGCGATGCCGTAGATGCGCTGGAGCATGGGGCGGCTCGAGTCGCCCCGCCAGTAGGCCCCGGCAATGGCCGTGAGCTTGAAATGCGGAGGAATGCGGCCCGTGCTGGGTACGTGTGGCCCCCGGCACAGGTCGGTGAAGCCAAACTGTTCATCGCCCTGCTGATAAAAGCTCAGCTCTTCTGTTTCGGGAAGGTCTTGAATTAGCTCCGTTTTGTAGGGATCCACACCCGCATAGCGCCTTAGCGCTTCCTCACGCGAAAGCACGAAGCGCTTTAGGGGTAGGTTGGCCGCGATAATCCGGCGCATTTTTTCCTCAACAATGGGCAGGTCTTCCTCGCGGATGGGCTCGGGGGCATCGATATCGTAATAAAATCCGTTTTCAATTACCGGGCCAATGGCCAGCTTGACCTCCTCGGGTTTGTGGCCGCGTTCGGTGTATAGCTCGCGCACCGCCTGGGCCATCACGTGGGCCAGGGTGTGGCGGAAGAGCTGGGCGTACTCGGGATCCTTTTCGGTCAGGATTCGCAGCTCGGATTCTGGGGGTAGAGGCTTGAGCAGGTCGTACAGTTCTCCGTTGACAATAGCACCAACGGCTGCCTTGGCCAGGCCGGGGCCAATGGCTTTTGCGGCATCGGCTGCGGTGGCGCCGGGTTGGAGTTCCAGTTTTCGTCCGTCGGGAAGTGCTGCGTTCATAATCACCTCAAAAAAAACCCCGGCCCTTCAACTACGAGCCGGGAGAACCTCTACTGCCTTGCAGCTAGAAGTTCCCCCCAGGTCTGGTAGTTGGCCGAGACCTCATCTTGGGTAGAAGTCTACGGCTGCCAGGGGAGGGGCGTCAAATCTAGAGGCGGCTTCGTTGGAGTTTGTGGCCTGTGGGGTGCTGCCCATGGCCTCTTTGTGTAAAGCAGCCTGCCTAGCGCGGCTGCACCACCTCGAGCAGCTTCAAGCGGCGGCCTGCGTACAGGGCCCAGGCGTAGCAGATGGTGGCTACTACCATTGGCCCCACATACCCAACCTGGTCGGCCAGCAAGCCCCCCAGCACCGGCGAGAAGGCCAGCAGCCCCACAATGGTGTTGGACAGGCCGATGTACGAACTGCGGGCATCGGTGGGGGCCAGATTCACCAGGTAGGTGGAGGTGCCCACCCCGATGGAGGCAAGGTAGGCGCCCTGTAGAGCAAAAACTACCCAGAAAAGGGTTTTTGGCAGCAGCAGGGCCAGGATGGGCGTTGCCGCGCCCAGTGCAGCACCGATCAGGATGAGGCTGCGTGAGCCATAGTGCCTCGAGATCTGCACCCAGAGCAGGTTTGAAAGTACCGAGAAAAGCGTGTAGACCATGAGGTAGGTGCCAATTTCGCTCTTGTGACCCAGCACCCGCACGGCATAGGCCACATAGAAGGGTTCGACCATGCTGGCGACCACCAGCAGGATACGCACCCGTAGAAAGCGGCGAAAATAAAAGTCGCGGAAGGGCAGGCCGAGAGAGATGCGCTCGGTGCGGATCTCCTTGTCGGGCGGTTCGTCAATCTGACCAAAAAGGTGCCAGCCGTAGGCGAAGGCCAGGGTCCCCAGCGTGAAGAGAATGGCGTAGGGATAGGGGAAAGCCAGGGGTAGCTCGAGAACCAGCCGCACCAAAAAACCGGCCCCAAAGGCCAGCACCCCCCCCACCAGGTTACGAGCAGAAAAAAGCCCGCTGCGCCGCTCCATAGGGATGGTTTTACCGATGGCTTCCCAAAAAGGCAGGCTCGAGAACCCGGTAAAAAACCCGTTGAGGGCCAGACCTACCACAAATACCCACAACAGCAGGTCGGGCCAATTGCCCAGGAAAAACCCGCCCAGGGCCACGATGCCCAGGCTGGCTATGCGCAGCAAGGCCATCTGGCGGTACAGCGTGACCTTTACGGGTAGCCGGGCTACGTAAGGGGCGATGAAGACCTGGGGCACCATGGAGCCTGCGTTGAGCAGGGCTGGCAATAGACCGATAACCCAGTTGGCCGCCCCCAGCTTGGCCGCGAAGGATGCCAGCACGATGGAACCATTAAAAAAGGCGTCACCCAACAGCACAAACCAGCCATTGAGCATGGCCAAACGGTAGTTGCGGTCTTTGAGGTCTAGAATATCGGGTGTGTCGGTCTTGGTCATTCCTACGCTGGGCCCCTTTCATATGCTGCACCCGCGCTACAACGGGGTGACGGTGCTCGAGCTGCTCAAAGCACACCAGCCCGAGAAGATTTTCCTGGCCTCGTATAGCCCAGAAGAACTGGTGGCGCAGAGCTGGCGCGACCAGAACGAGCTCTCATTGTTCCATGTTTTGCCCTGGGCCGAAAGTGCGGGTATTGCGCTGGAGGCGCTGGATCATCAGTCGGAACTCAAGGCCGAGGCGGAACGCTTTCGTGAGGCCTTGAGCCAGTATCCCAAGGGGCAGCAGATTCTGAGCCAGGTGCACGGGCTCGAGGAAAACCTCAAATGGGTGGTTGGCAGCCCCCGTACCCCGGAGGATTTCGCCCAGGAGCCGGTATTGCAGGCACTATGGGCCTACCACCAGGGTTATGTGCAGGTATTTGGGGAGGGGCCCGCTACGGGTTTCCGGCAGCAACGCATGGCCCAGGTGGCTGCGCAGCTCGGCCATACCTGGGGACGGGTGGCGGTACTGGTGGACGTGCTCGAGTACCCCCTGCTGCTCAATTACCTACCGCCGGAGCGGCGCAGGTTACCGGGAGCCCATACCCCGACCGAGCTGGAACGCCAGCGCAGCGTGCTGGATCGGGCCTGGCAACTGAGCGACTCGGACGATTGGGCGGTTTTGTTGCAGCAACTGCAAGAGGTCGAAGGCCCTGAAGCCCTGTACTGCGCGGCCCAGATCTACCTGGCGGCGGGCCAGGCCGAGGATGCCTACCAGCTGATGGAGCAGCTTGTGCACACCGACTTTCAGCACCCTGCCTACTTGCCGGGTTATGCCTTATCCCGCTACGGGCAGCTGGCCGACCTGATGGGCCAGCGCGATAAAGCCCTGCGGGCCTATAAGGCCGTGCTGGGGCTTTCCTGGGTTCCCCAGGAGGCCAGAGAAATTGCCCTGGCGGGGCAGAAAACCCCTTTCCGGCTCGAGCCTTGAGCAAGCCCGGAGGCGGGTGTTTACTGTCCCAGCCGACGCAGCAGCCTGGGAGACCAAAAACCCAGCAGCCTCATGCCGCCGGGTTTGGGTGTGCCCTCGAGGTAAGCCACGCCGCCTTTCTTGAAAGGCAACGCACCGCCTTCCCGACGAGCGGTAATGAGCCAGGCGCACAAATCGCTGATCCAGGGCTCGTGTCCCACCAGGGCTACGTTCGAACCCTGAAGGGTTTTCAGGAGTTCAAGGCTAGGCTCGCCGGCCAGATGGGGCGTTACCTCGGTTTCGCCGTCCAACAGGGGAACCAGTAGCTCTGCCGTCTGCACCGCCCGCAGCTTGGGGCTGTGGTAGAGGCGATCCAGGCCAACACCCAGGCGCTTTAGCCCCCGCACCACCTCGGTGAACTTTTGTATGCCTTCCCTGGACAACGGGCGCGCATCGTCGGACTGGCCCGGCGCGGCCTCGAGCGCAATGGCGTGGCGAATCAGGTAAAGCCGCATGGTTAGCCTCGAGGCTCCCATTCTACCAGCAGCTCCAACCCAAAGGCATGCTGAAACAGCCTGGCCTGCTTGCGGGTTTCGGTGAGCTCTACCCAGGGTTCTTCCTGGGCCAGCAGGGTCAGGCGCACCTGCTTGCTGCCAATTTCGACATTCAGGCCCTCCACCCGTCCCACCCGGCTGCGCTCGAGATACTCGCTGATGCGCAGGATGGTGGTCAGCCGTAGCAGGCGCCGGGTGTCGCCCTCTTGCAACACCGACCTGTAGGCCCCAGGCCGGGGCTCGCCCTTGCGGTGGTAGCGCACCAGCAATCCCAGCAAAACCTGCTCGCGGTGGGTCAGGCCGGGAATGGCCCCGCTCATGACCAGGTATTCGCCGTGTTTGTGGTGGTCGTAGTAGCCCACGCTCATGCCGATGTCGTGCAGCAGGGCGGCCTCGTCCAGTAGCTGCTCCTCGGCCTGGCCGTAGTCGTGCAGGGGGGCCAGCAGCCTAAACAGCAAACGGCAGAAGTGGCGTACCCGGGCGGTATGGCCGTAGTCCTGGGGGTAGCGGGCAAAGAGGTTGCGCACATAGAACCCGCGCACATCGCTTAAAAGATGGGGTGCGGGCAGAAATTCCCGGTAGAAAACACCCTCCCGCACCCCCTGCCCCGAAATCCAGAGGCCCTCGAGCCCCCCTTCGCGCAACACTGTGCGGTAGACCAGTCCGCCGGCCACAATCACATCGGCCCGGTCGGATTGCAGGCCCTCGAGCTGCCGGCGTTGCTCGGTGGTGCGTTGGGCCAGTAGCGCTACCACCTCCTCCAGCGCCTCGCGCGATAAAAAGTAGCCGTGTACCAGGTCGAGGGGGTAGTCCTTGCGCCGCTGGGCCAGCTTGGCCAGGTTGCGCACCGTGCCGCCCATCGCCACCAGCGGCAGGGGGTTCTGGCGCACCTGGGCCAGCACCTCCTTCATCTCGCGGCGCACGAAGCGCTCGAGGTCTTCCATCTCGCCCTTTTTGGGGGGGTTCGACTTGAGAAACAGCTCGGTCAGACGCACCGCCCCCAGCGGATAGGCCCGACCCTCGCGGTACGTCCGGCCCTCCATGCGCGAGAGCTGGGCGCTGCCCCCGCCCAGATCCATTACCCAGGCGTCCGGGAAGTTAAACGAGTTGGCCACGGCCAGCACCCCATAGCGGGCCTCGTCCTGGCCGGAGAGCACCTGTACCTGAAGCCCCAGCTTACGCACCTCTTGCATAAATTCCGGGCCGTTTTCGGCGTCGCGGCTGGCACTGGTGGCAATTATCCGCAGCTCGTCCAGCTCGGTGGCCTGGGCAAAATCGGCATAGAGCTTGAGGGCCGACAAAGCCCGCTGCATCCCGCTTTGACTCAGGCGACCCTGGGTGGCCAGCCCCTCGCCCAGCCGTACGGTTTCGCGTATCTCGTCCACCAGCCGGAAGTGCTTGCCCGGCGCATAGGCATACACCACCAGCCGCGCAGTTCCCGAACCCAGGTCCACAATGCCCAGACGTTGCACCGCCCCATCGTAGAGCCTTAGTGCCATCGGCTCAAGCTCTGTCAGGGCTGAGCGCATAAACCGAGTGTGGGCTGGATATGTCAGAGGGGAATCAGGTGGGGTGGAGAGCAGAGGGGATGGGTGGTCAGCGACTTTGCCAGAAGCCTGATGTCGGGTTATGGGCGTCCCATCGCATTCTTCACAGACGTGGTCGCCCACCCGGGAGGCCACTGTGCTGTGCAGGACAAAGCAATCAAGTTGTGAGCAGCTCAATATTTGTGAAGAGCGCTCTAGATTATGGGGGTGGCCCCTCACCCCCTCGCCTTTTCGCCCCTCCCTCCGAACGATAAACTCAGACCAAGGTGAAAAAAACCAAGACCAAGAAAAAAGCTTTACCGTCCCCTGACAAAGCCCGCCAAGACTTGGGGACGATGCCCAAAAAAGTCAAAACGCTGCCCTATGTTGCTACCCACATTACGCAAGAGGCCAGTTGGCTTTCCTTCAACCGCAGGGTTTTGGAGCAGACCCGGCGGCCCGATTTTCCTCTCCTGGAGCGCCTGCGTTTTTTGGCTATATGGGCTTCGAACCTCGACGAGTTTTTTTCTGCGCGTATCTCGCGGGCCTTTGCCGAGGAACGGGGCAGCCCCGGCTACCAGGAGCTGATGAAGGAAGCCCTGGATCAGGCCGAGGAAGCCAGCCGGCTCTACCTGGAATTTCTCAAGGCGCTGGAAGGGCTGGGCATTCACATCCTGGAGCCCTCCCAGCTCACCAAGGCCGAAAAGCAGTACTTTGGGGCCTACCTGGCCGAGGAGGTAGCCCCCCTCACCGACCTGATCCGGCCCGAAGCTATACCCGAACTGGCCAGCCAGGCCCTTTATTTTGCCTCCGGTGAAGGGGCACTCCAGCACTTGATTCGATTTCCCGAGAGCCTACCCAGGCTGCTGGAGGTTCCGGGGCGGGAAGGGGGCTTTGTGCGCCTGGGGGCGCTGGTGCGGATGCGCAGCGACCTGTTTTTGCCCGGCAACCAGAAACTGCCGCTCTTTGAGTTTCGCCTGATTCGCCTGGCCCAACTGGCCCGTTTCCGCGCCGACTGGGACGAGCTGCCCGAAGCCCTCGAGGCCCGCTTAGACGGCAAGGTGAGCCACCTCGAGGTCGAAGAAGACTTCCCCCCCCTGTGGGCCGAGACCCTCCGGGTGGCCCTGGAGCTAGAACCCTGGGAGGTTTTTCGGATATCGCCGCCGCTCGACCTGAGCTTTGTAACCACCATTGTCGGCCAGGGGCCCGAGAGTCACAAGTTTAAGCCAATTGCTATCGAGAAGCCCAAGGGCTTCGCCAAAGACCCCTTCACCTACCTGAACCGCCGTGACCTGCTGCTCTACCACCCCTTTGAAGACTATGGCGCGGTGGAGGTCTTTGCCCAAACTGCCGCCCAGGACCCCAAGGTGGAGGCCTTGCGGGCTACCCTTTACCGCATTGGCGAGGAGAACGGCATCGCCCAGTCGCTGATTCGGGCGGCCAGGGCCGGGAAGGACGTGGCGGTGCTGCTGGAGGGCCGGGCCCGCTTCGACGAACTGGCCAACCTCGAGTGGAACCTGCGCTTTGCCGGGGCCGGGGTGCGGGTGTTGCCGCTGCCGAGCAAGAAGGTTCACGCCAAGGCCCTCTACGTGCGCCGGGACGGCAGCGAGTACGTTCACCTGGGTACCGGCAACTACAACCCCATCAACGGGCGGCTCTACACCGACCTTTCCCTTTTCTCGGCCCACCCGGCCCTTACTGCCGATGTGCGGGCTTTTTTTGCGGCTTTGGAGCAGCAGCATACCCCTGTGCTGGCCACCCTGCGGACGGGCCCTGCCATCCGCGACCTGCTGCTGGAGAGCATTCAGGCCGAGGCCCACAAGAAGGGCGAGATTATCCTGAAGTTCAACCACATCACCGACCCCCCCCTCCTGCAAGCCCTGGAGGAGGCCCTGAACCGGGGGGCCCGCGTACACCTGATTGTCCGCAGCACCCTGACCACCCTCTGGGAAGGGGTGGAGGTTAAGAGCCTGGTGGGGCGCTTTCTGGAGCATGCCCGCGCGGCGGCCTTTAAGGCTGGGGGCAAATGGCGGGTCTGGGCCGGTAGCGCCGACCTGATGCCGCGCAACCTCGACCGCCGCTACGAGCTGTTTTTTCCCATTCTGGCCCCGCGGCTCAAGCGCAAGGTACTGGAGATTTTACAGGCCCAGATCGCCGATGACCGCAATAGCTTCATTCTTACCCCCAGCGGGCAGGAGCGGCGCTGGGGGGGTAAGCGGGATGGTCAGAAGCTGGGCAAGTAGAGCGGTTTTCAGAGAGAATGAACCCTGACACCTGGCTCAGGCCGCACCCGCGATGATGCGGTGGTCTTTGAGTTTTAGCTGGCCCAGCCCGTGCTTGCTCGAGAGCCTGTCGAGGTTTTTCTGGCGTTCCTCCAGCCGGGCTGCATAGGACATATTGCCCCCGTGCATGGAAACCGCCACACCCCTGCCGGGGAGCTGAATGAGGGGATAGCCAGCCCCTACCACCCGCAGGTACCAGTCCCAGTCCCAGTAGTCGGCCATCTCGGGGTCGAAGGGGCCTAGCTGGTCGTGCAGAAAGCGGGGGTAGGCGGTACCAGAGGCCAACAGGTGGTTGTCGCTCTGGAGCGACTGGGGGCTGGCGCTGAAGTCGAAGGGGATGCGCTCTAGCTCGAGCCCATCGCGCTCCAGCACCAGGTAGCCCCCCCGGTACACCAGCCCTGCCTGGGCCTTGAGCGCCCGCACCACCCGGTGCAGGTGGGTGGGGTCGAGCCACCAATCATCGTCATCCAGCAGCGCAATAATCTGCCCGGAGGCCTGGGCCAGCCCGGTGTTGCGGGCCTCCACCTGGCCCCTACCAGCGTTGCGCACGGCCAGGATGCGGGGGTCGCGCAGGCCGTGGGCGGCCAGGATGCCCGAGCCGTCGCCATCGTCCACCACCACGGCCTCCCAGTCGGGGTAAAGCTGAAGCTGAAGTGAGCGCAGGGCCCGCAGCAGCAGCTGGGGGCGGTTGTGGGTTGGGATAAGCACACTGACCATGCTTTACGCCTGAAATTAAAGCGCTTTTGTCAGGCCTTGTTGGTACGCCTCCTGACATTTGCTTGACCAGGCTGACCCTGGTCTGACGAATGCTCAGCAAGCTCAGGCTGGAGAGGTAACCGATGCGAATACTGGTAACCAACGACGACGGCATCTACAGCCCCGGTTTGCTGGCCCTGGCCGAGGTGGCCACCGCTTTTGGCGAGGTGCGGGTGGTGGCCCCAGACGTAGAGCAGTCGGCTATGGGACACGCCATCACTATTACACGACCCCTGCACTACCGGGCCACACCGATGGGGGGCCTCGAGGCCTACCGCGTCAACGGCACCCCCGCCGACTGTGTGGCCCTGGGCGCGTACTACTGGGACAGGCCCGAGCTGGTGCTCTCTGGCATTAACCTGGGCTCCAACCTGGGCAACGAAATCTGGCACTCCGGCACGGTGGCGGCGGCCAAGCAGGCGGCTTTGCTGGGTATTCCGGCCATAGCTTTCAGCACGCCCATCAATGGCCGTGAGCCCGACTTTGCCACCCTCAAGCCCTGGGTAGGGCGGGTGCTCGAGGCCCTTTTGCGCGAAGCCAGGCCCTTCTTGATTAACGTCAACCTGCCGCCCAAACCCAAAGGGCTACTGTGGGCCAGGCAGTCGGTGCGGATGTACGAGGGCCGGATTGTGCCCGGAACCGACCCCATGGGCTGGGAACACTTCTGGTTCGCGGCCCACCCCGACCACGAGCCTGAGGAAGGCACTGACCGCTGGGCGGTAGGCCACAACTTTATTGCCCTGACCCCCCTGCGCCTCGACCTGACCGACGAGGCCCGCTTGAGCCAGGCCTTTCAGCTAGCGGCCTCGGCGGAGTAAAACCCTTTGATCTGCTCTTTTGCTGGGGCCCCCGCCTGAAGCGCGGGTAGCAAAAGCGCAAAAAACAAGGCTGCGCCGAACTGCGCCTAACAGAATGCTTCAGGCGGGGCTCATCACACATTGAACAGAACCAGGATCACGTCGCCGTCCTGCACCTCATAATCCTTGCCTTCGGTGCGTACCCAGCCTTTTTCCTTGGCCTGGGCCCAGCCGCCAGCCTCGACCAGCTTGTGCCACTCGATGACCTCGGCCCGGATGAAGCCGCGCTCGAGGTCGGAGTGAATCTCCCCGGCGGCCTGGGGGGCTTTGGTGCCTTTGCGAATGGTCCAGGCCCGCACTTCTTTCTCGCCCGCAGTAAAGAAGGTTTGCAGCCCCAGGGTGTGGTAGGCGGTGCGTACCAGCCGGTTCAGCCCCGACTCCTCCAGGCCCAGGGTTCGCAGGTACTCCTGGGCTTCTTCCTCGGAGAGTTCGGCCAGCTCCGCCTCGATTTTGGCCGAGATCACCACCACATCGGCCCCTTCGTTGGTGGCTATCTCGCGCACATGCTGCACGTGGGGGTTCTGGCTACCGTCGGGCAGGTCTTCCTCGGCCACGTTGCAGACGTAAATCACCGGCTTATGGGTAAGCAGGCCCAGCTCGCGGGCGGCCTTGCTCAGGAGCTCCGGCTCGGCCCCGGTAAAGGTGCGGATGGGCTGGCCCTGCGAGAGATGCTGCATGAGGGGCTCGAGCACCTCCAGGAGCGCTTTGTCGTCTTTGTCGCTTTTGGCGCTTTTGCGCAGCTTGTCCAGGCGCTTCTCGATGGTCTGGAGGTCGGCCAGGGCCAGCTCGGTGTTGATGGTCTCGAGGTCGTCCAGGGGGTCTACTTTGCCCGCCACATGCACCACGTTGGGGTCTTCAAAGCAGCGCACCACGTGGGCAATGGCGGCTACCTCGCGGATGTTGGCCAAAAACTGATTGCCCAGGCCCTCGCCCTTGTGCGCCCCCCGAACCAGCCCGGCGATGTCCACAAACTCCACGTGGGTGGGCACTATGGGCGGAACCCGCTCCCCCTTCACGAAGAGCTTTTGCAGGGCGGTTAGGCGGGGGTCGGGCAGGGTGACCACCCCCACGTTTTTGTCAATGGTGGCAAAGGGGTAGTTGGCCGCAAGGGCGCCCGCTTTGGTGATGGCGTTAAATAGCGTGGATTTGCCCACGTTGGGCAGACCCACGATTCCGACTCCGAGTGATGCCATGTGTGTCCTCTGGGCAGGCTACTGTACCTGCACACAAGCCCATATTCTAACCGCGCAAAGGCAAAAGCCCCAAGTCCACGCTGCCCAAGGGTTGCTTTACTCGAGACCAAGAAAAAGGGAGATTGTGTGCAGGACGGCATTTTGGTAATGAGGCTGGTCTGTGTGGTCTTCTTATGCTTAGAAGCGGTGTAAAGTAAGGTTGGAAATGGTAAAGAGTCGAGTAGGCAGCAAAGGACAGATAACCCTACCCAAGCAAATTCGAGAGCTTCTTGGCCTAGAACCAGGGGGAGAGGTACTGTTTGAGCTAAGGGGTGGAGAGGTGGTGCTTCGGGCTCGGCAAAGCGTGCCCCTCGAGGCCCTCCGGGGTCGGCTTAAGAGCCCAATACCCTTTCCAGGCAACGATAAAGAGCGGCAGGCCAGGGAGCGGGTGTGGGCCCAGGACGCGTAGAGCGCTTTTGGCTGGATACCAGCCTTATCCTACGCCTCCTCACTAACGATCCTCCAGAACTCGCCGCGGGTGCATCTCAGCAATTCCGTACAGGGAAAGCCTTCCACCTTAGGGCCTCGAAGGCCACCAGCGGACGGGACC
>NZ_JBEVAL010000068.1:0-13689 GCF_051297115.1 Meiothermus cerbereus | reverse complement strand
TCCGAGGTCTACGCTACAGGTTTTACCCACCCAGCGCTTCGTGGGTGGAACCCCATACCCATACTCAGGCGGGGTTCACACATCAGGCCTCGGGATTAAAAGCCGCGGTAGCTGCTTCTGGTTGCTTGCTTTGGGCGATAATTTCGCGCACCCGCTCGCCTTGCACAATTTCGGTTTCCAGGAGTTCTGCGGCCAGCTGGTGCATGGCCCTGGCATTGTTGGACAGAACTTGCTTGGCGCGTTCGTAAGCCCGATCCAGAATAGCCCTGATGTCTGCATCAATAAGGCGGCTGGTCTCCTCGGAGTGGTCTTGCTTTTTGGCAATTTCCTCGCCCAGGAAGATGGGGCCGGTGTTGGAACCCCAGGCCACGTTTTTGAAGTGGTCACCCATGCCCCAGTCGAGCACCATCTGCTTGGCCAGACTGGTAGCCTGCTTGAAATCGTTGGCCGCTCCAGTGGTGATGGTGCCCACAAACAGCTCTTCGGCGGCCCGGCCCGCTAAGGTCATGGCCAGGGTGTCCTCGAGGTGCTCCTTGCTCATCAGGATACGCTCCTCGGGCTTGCTCCAGCGCACCCCAAGGGCCATCCCCCTGGGCACAATCGAGACCTTCTCGGTCTTGTCGGCATAAGGCAGCTCTTCGCCCACAATGGCGTGACCGGCCTCGTGGTAGGCCACAGCCCGCTTTTCCTGCTCGCTGAGCTTGAGGGTGCCGCGCTCGAGGCCCAGCATAATTTTGTCGAGCGCGGTTTGGAAGTGCACGTTGGCAATCTCGGTGGCGTTTTCGCGGGCAGCCTGAAGGGCGGCCTCGTTAACCAGGTTTTTTAGATCGGCACCGCTGAACTGGGGGGTCAAACGGGCCAGGTTATCTACATTGACATCAGGGGCAAACTTTTTACCCCGCATATGAACCTGCAGGATTTCCTTGCGCTCTTCCAGGGTAGGCAGCCCAATCACCACCTGGCGGTCAAATCGTCCTGGACGCAAAAGGGCTGGGTCGAGGATGTCCGGGCGGTTGGTTGCAGCCAGCACAATTACGCTGGTATCCTTCTCGAAACCATCCATCTCGGAAAGAATTTGGTTGAGGGTCTGCTCACGTTCGTCGTGGCCACCCCCAATACCGGCCCCACGCTTGCGGCCAATGGAGTCCAGCTCATCAATGAAAATGATGGCTGGCGCATTGCGACGGGCTTCCTCAAACAGGGTACGCACCCGGCTGGCCCCCACCCCCACAAACATCTCCATAAACTCCGAGGCCGAAACCGAGAAAAACGGCACCCCAGCCTCGCCTGCCACCGCACGGGTTAGGAGGGTTTTACCCGTGCCGGGCGGCCCCACCAGCAGCACACCCTTGGGAATCTCTGCTCCTATGGCGATATATTTTTGTGGGTTTTTGAGGAAGTCCACCACTTCCATCAGCTCTCGCTTGGCTTCACTGTGGCCAGCCACATCTTTGAAGGTGGTATTAACCCGCCGCTCTTTGCCGTACTGACGGGCCCGGCTCTGGCCAAACTGCATAACCTGTCCGGCTCCACCCTGCGAACGCATAAAAAAGTACCACCAGAACGCAATAAGTAGCGCAATAGGCCCCACGGTATACAGAAGCTGGGGCCAGATGCTGGGTAGGCGATTTTCAATGATTACGCCATTCTGACGGAGAAGGTTGGTGAACTGGGGATCGCTGTAGCCCGCTGGAAGGGCAATAACAGTAAAGCGGTCGGTGGTTTCAGTGGCGTTGCCAACCTTGATGCGCTCAGGTGCCTTAAAAAACCCGTTGATGCGACCTTCCTGCAAAATGACCCGGGCTACCTTGCCCTGCTCGACATAGCTGATGAAATCGCTATAGGGAATGCTACTGCGGGCATTGTTGCTGCCACTAAATAAGGTAAAGAGCCAGTAAGCCAGAATGGCGACCAAAGCCAAGCTCCAGGGGTTGATGCGAGTAGACAAGCCAAGACCTCCATTGAGCGCCTGCGGTGCAGGCAGTACACATTCTGCCGATTATATAACGGCAGGCAAGTGCACTAAAACTGTAAATCATGGTACTCAATCCTGGAATGGGGAATGAGTTCCAGGGCCTAAATACCCAAATTGGCCGGTTGGCCGCCGGGTGTCGGCAAACCGCCAGGGCCAACGGGACGATCCCCTTGGGGACAGACCGCTGGCGCGGCTGTTCACCCGTGGGACGATCCCCTTCGGGACGGGCAGCGCCCGTACACCATCGGGACGATCCCCTTCGGGACAGACCGCTGGCGCGGCTGTTCACCCGTGGGACGATCCCCTTCGGGACAGACCGCTAAAGCGCCTGTTCGCCTGCGGCGAATCCCTTTGGGAGCCCATGCTTGGGTTGCCCAGGTGGGGGTGCTGATGCAGGGCCTGGCCCTTTGGCTCACGCCTGAATGCGCACAGGTGGCGTAGCGGGCACCGGCTCGCTTCTGGCCCCCTGCTGGAGCCCAATCAGGAAGCCCATCTTGATGAGTGCGATAATCTGCTCGGTTTGCCCCGTCCGCACCAACTCCTCCACGTACTCGGCCAATCCGGGCGGGAAAGGCATCTGCCGAAGGGCTTCGCGGTTGGCTTCCACCATTTGTTGAATCCACTCTACCGGTGTCATATCCACTTGCTAATATAGCACTCAACTTTTCTAACATTCGGTTTTCTGACACCATCTGGGCCACCTCGCCCGGCGGAGCCGGAAGCACGCGAGGTTCGAGGCGGGCCTAGCGGTCTGCTTGTCGCTCGTTGGCCGATAGCTCGCTTTGCAGCCAGGCCAGCACGGCCTCGGCAGCCGTCAGGTTGGTGGCAAGAGGTACGTTGTGAACATCGCAAACCCGCATCAGGGCTTGCACGTCGGGCTCGTGCGGCTGGGCCTGCAGCGGGTCGCGCAGGAAAATAACGGCCAGTATTTTGTCCTCGGCAACCATGGCCCCAATCTGCTGATCGCCGCCCAGAGGCCCCGAAAGCATACGGGTTACTTCCAGGCTGGCCTTTTCCTGCAATAGCCGCCCGGTGGTACCGGTGGCTACCAGGGGAAAACGCGCAAGCAGGTTTTTGTGGTCTTTGGCAAACGAGACCATATCGGTTTTTTTGCCATCGTGGGCAATAAGGGCCAGCGCTTTCATCGGTTCTATATTATTGCCGACGTGGGGCCTTTGTGCCTTGGCGCCGCTGCGCTCGCTGCAAAAAAAGTCTGGTAAAGCTTTTATGCGGGAGAAGCCTTAGTTCAGTGTTCGGTTTCCGTCCATCAGGCTGCGGGCCCGCTCGAGGTAGTTGCTGAGGGTTTGATGCCATTCGTCGGCAGGGTGCAGGTAGGGCAAGACGGCCTCACTGCGGGCAATTATTTCACCTGGGCGACGAAAACCTAGCTGGGCCAGGGTATCCACCACCATTTGCTGGGCCATGACCCAGTCGCGGCTGCCCTCGGGGGCAGTTTCGCAGGCCTGGGTGTAGTGCTCGAGGGCTTCTTCCAGGTGCAACAAATCGTAGGCCAGGCTGCCTAGAATCAGGTATCCGGCACTTGGGCTTCCCTGACGGATGGCCTCCCGGGCTGCCAAGCTGGCCTCGTCGTAGCGGCCCAGGCGGTACAGAACCTCGGCCAAATCGCCATAGATGTCGCCTCGGTGGCCGTACTCGGGGTCGCGCAGCACCTCCCGCAAGGTGGCCTCGGCCTCGGCAAACTCGCCGGCTTCCAGATAGGCGACGGCCAGCTCGTGCAGGGCATAGCTTTTGTCCGGTTCTTCGGCGCGCCGCACGGCCTCGCGGAAAGCCTCTACCGCCTCGCGGGGCTGCCCTAGCTGCATGAGGGCCTGTCCGTGCACCAAAGGCGTACCGTGGGCTGGCTCTGCTCCGCCCCGCTCTAACTCCAAAGCCCGCTGGATGGCCTCGAGGGCCAGGTTGGGGTTGCCGAGCAAGAGGTGGCTACGGGCCAGGAGGTAGTAGCGGGTGGCTGCCTCTTCGGGGTCTTCCACCTCAGATATTTCGGATTCGGCTTCTTGCAAAGCCTGCAGGGCCTCAAGGCCCATTCCGGCTTCCACGAACATCGCCGAGGCATCTATGAGGTTCCAATAGTGCTCCATGCCGACCGCCAGACGCGAGGCTTCTCTATATGCTGCTGCGGCCTCGGCGGCCTGCCCCAGCCGTTCGAGGGCCTTACCCCGCAAGGTATGGGCGCGCCAGGCCAGGAAAGCAGGCAGCTCGAGGGGACGGTTCAAGATTTCCAGGGCCTCTTCCGGCAGACCCAGGTACATCAGCGCCTGGGCCTGGTGATAGAGGGCCCTGGGGTCGGCGGTTTTTGGCAAAATTTGCCGTACTTCCTCCTCCGAAGCACCTTCCAGCGCGCGCATCTCGCCCAGGATGGAACGATAGCGCGGATGAGACTCCAGCGAAGGTACGCTGCTGAGACCCTCTTCCAGCGCCCGGTTGGCGCCCTCGATGCCCCCTTCGCCATACAACGAGTAGGCCTCGGCCAGCAACAAGGCGGCCTCGGCTGCTTCTTGCCCTTGCGCTAAAGCCAACGTGCGTATAAGCGTTTCAAACGCCGTATCGTAGTCGCCTTGGTGGAGGGCCTCGAGTACCACTTGCATTGCCTCCCATCATAAGGCGAAAACCTTAGAGCAATGAGAACAAAGTCTGCTTTCTCGCTGCCCCGCACACCCCCAGTTTTACCCGGCCCAGCCTGCCCAGGGGGAGCAGCTTGGGCAGTCTGTTCCAATGGAGGTCGTCCGCCGGGTCAGGGCAAATAGCCGACCGATGGCAGACCCTCTGGGAAGTTTTCTTATGGGACAGTTCTACTGACCAAAGGCGTCTATCCTGTTAGATAGGACGGTCTTATGCCACAACGCTACATTCCACCCCCCACCCCACAGTACGCGCTCGAGTCCGGCCCCATCCTGCTCAAGGATGGTCGGACTGCCACCTTGCGCCCGGCCAGACCTGAAGACCGGGCCCTATTTGTGGACTTCCTCCAGCGCCTATCGCCCCAGGCCCGCACCTTTCGGTTTTTCTCCGAGGTCAACCCGGAAACCGCCGCCGACCTGCTGTTGCGCAAACCGCCCGACGAAGACAAAGTAACCCTGGTGGTGCTCACCGGCGACCCCGAGCGCATCATCGCTACGGGCGAGTACGTACAGGAGGGGCCCGGCTCTACCTCAGCCGAGGTGGCTTTTCTGGTGGACGACTGGTACCAGGGGCGGGGCCTGGGCTCGTTGCTGCTCGAGCGACTGGCCCTGATTGGGGTTCAGCGGGGAATCCGGCGTTTTCATGCCTTCACGCTGGCCGAAAACAAGCAGATGCTGGAGGTGTTCAAGGCCAGCGGCTTCAAGGTTGAGTCGCACGCCGAATCCGGCGAGGTAGAGGTCAGTTTTGACATCGAACCCAACCCCGAGATGGTGGCCCGGTTTGAGCTACGCGAGCGCGTGGCTACGGTGGCCTCGCTCCTTCCCGTTCTGCGCCCCAGGGGCGTGGCGGTGGTGGGTGCTTCCAGAGACCCCACCAGCGTTGGCTATCAGGTTCTGGAGCACCTGGTACTGAACCGTTTTCAAGGCCCGGTTTATCCGGTTAACCCAGCCGCCTCCCCCACCGCGGGCGAGGTGCCGGTGGTGGGCTCGATGCTGGCCTACACATCGGTCAAGGCCGTGCCTGGCCCGATTGACCTGGCCATCATCACCACCCCCCGCGACAAGGTGCTCGAAGCCGCCGAGGCCTGTGGGCAGCGGGGGGTGAGGGCTTTGATGGTGGTCACCACCGATATGGATGACCCACAAACGAAGGCCCTGGTTCAGACCTGCCGCCACTACGGTATGCGGCTCTTGGGGCCGGGTTCGCTGGCCTTGATGAGCACCAGCCCCGATGTGCAGCTTTGCGCGGGTCTGGCCCCGCGTCTGCCCCTTCGTGGGCGCATCGCCATGTCCAGCCAGAGCGGGGCGGTGGGGCTGGCGGTGTTGGAGTATGCCCGCGAGATGGGAATGGGGTTTTCCAACTTTGTCTCGCTGGGCGCTAAGGTAGACATCTCCTCCAACGACCTGATCCAGTACTGGGAAGAAGACCCCGAGACCGGGCTCATTCTGCTGTACGTGGAATCGTTTGGGAACCCCAGGCGCTTTGCCCGCCTGGCCAGACGGGTTGGGCGCAAAAAGCCTATTCTGGCGGTGCGGCCAGGGCGCGACCCGGTGGTAGAGGCCCTCTTCAAGCAGACCGGGGTGGTGCGGGCCGAAGACCTGGAAGAGATGTTCGACATCGCCGCTATACTGGCCCACCAGCCCCTGCCGGAAGGCCCCAGGGTGGCCCTGCTTACCAATGCCTCGGGGCCGGCCCACCTGGCCAAAGACGCCCTCGAGGCCGAGGGGTTACATACCCATACCCGCGACCTGGGCTCGAGGGCCAGCGCCGAGGAATACTTGGCCGCCGCACGTGAGCTCCTCTCAGGGGGCTACCATGCCGCCATTGCCCTCTTCGTACCGCTTGGCTACGCAACCCTGGAAGAGGTAACCGAAGCGCTGCGAACAGCCTTCAATGAAGCCCGTGCCCAGGGCATCAACATCCCCGTACTGACCTGCTTTATGGCCACAGGGCGACCACGGGTACGGCTTGGGGCCGAACTGGTGCCCTCGTATCGCTTTCCCGAGTCGGCAGGGCGGGCCCTGGCCGCAGCTTATGTGTACGCACAGTGGCGCAAAACCCCACCAGGGGAAATCCCCGACCACGGTGTACAGGAAGACGCTGCTAGAGCCCTGGTGAGCAGGGTCAAAGGCCGTCTGAGCCCAGAGCAAGTCCAGGAGCTGCTGGGCTACTTTGGCCTCTCGCTAAAGCCGTCCGCCCGCCAGGGCATTGCTATGGTCGTGCGAATCCGGCACGATGCCCTCTTTGGGCCGGTGCTGAGCCTATCTCTGAGCGAACTTCCGCTTGGGGAACAGCTGCTGGGCATTCGCATCACCCCCCTTACCGACCGGGAAGCCCTGGAGATGCTACAGCCCCTGTCGGGTAAAGCCCACCTCGAGGGCCTGCAAGACCTGTTGCTGCGGGTTTCGCGCCTGGTAGAGGAGTTGCCCGAGGTGGAAGGGCTCGAGCTCAACCTGCTGAGCCAGCCAAAAGATACCCAGGTTGTCCAGGCCCAGGTCTGGCTACGAAGCGACCCGGCCAAAAAATAGCGCTTGCGGCTACAGGTACCGGTTCTGGTGGCAAACCACTAAGGCTTCCGGCCCACAAAAATACTCCAGTCCTCCTTACCGTCCTCCGAAACGGCCAGGTGGTAGCACACAGGCTCGAGTTCATGCTCGCTGAGCAGGAGTTCCAGCGGCGCCACAAAAGCCCAGCGCAAAATCCCCTCCTGCCGAACCAGCGGCCTGGGTTTGTGTTCAGGCCGCACAATCAGCACCAGTCGCCCACCTCTCTTGAGCACCGGCAGAGCATAGCCCAGGTGCTGGGAGAGCCAGTTGGTGTAGTCGGCCTCAGGGGGGTCTTCCACCCTGGCATCGAAGACGTTGCGGACAAACCAGGCAAAGGTGGGCGGGTGCAGCACCAGCAGGTCGGCCACTTCTTCACCCAGAGCCTCCACCAGCGCGGCAACATCCAGCGTTTGCACCAGTCGGCCGTCCCCCGCGATGTCGCTGCCCCAGGCCTGGCGGCCCAGCTTTTGCGCCTTTTGCACCACCACGCCCTTGCCGGCCATGGGGTCTACCACCAGCTCCCCCGGCTGGCTATAGC
Organism: Meiothermus cerbereus; assembly: GCF_051297115.1. Classification (GTDB taxonomy): domain Bacteria; phylum Deinococcota; class Deinococci; order Deinococcales; family Thermaceae; genus Meiothermus; species Meiothermus cerbereus_A. Next base: position 5,990 of record NZ_JBEVAL010000068.1, on the reverse strand, counting down.
GCCGGACCAGCTCCTCGGCAATGGTTGGGTTGAGGCCCTCGTAGGCACGGGCACGCTTATCCACCGGAAAAATCCAGACCGGCCTGTTGGCCCAGTCTGGCGTGGCCCGGCGCGCTGCGAGCAGCGCCCGCCAGGTGTGTTCCTGGGCAGCTCTTTGCAGCTCGGCCAGCCCGAGCGTCCGCTTCCGGTAGCGGCTCAAAAGCTTTTGCGCTTCGGCAAAGCTTGCACCTGCTGCAAGCATCTGGTGCAACACGGGGCCAATGGGCGGCTGCAAACAGGCCAGGGGAAGCACCGTATAACGAAGGTGCTTGCTGCTGTTAATCCCCACCTCTCGGGCAAACAGGGCAAAATTGGCCTGGTCTAACTCCAGCAGGCTCGAGGCCACTTCCCGGTCGTCTGCTTTGGGTCGGTTCAAGAACACCCGGCCCACCTGCAATACCCGTTGATAAACCTGATAAGCCTTGGGCATAGCTTTACTTTACCGCTCAAAAGCTTTCTGTTTAGCAGAAAAAACGCCCCAAGCCAGAAGTTGCCAGAGCTTTCAGCCTCTCCTCTATCCCGCCTTCCCAGCCTGCTTTCTCCCAGGGGATACGGTGTAGCCAAGCACTCTTTGAGCGGTGCCCCTACCTGCTCCCGCGCCTGTCCCAACCATCGCACTCTTCACAGGCGTGGCCTCCCATCCGGAAGGCCACTGTGCTGTGCAGAACAAAGCAATCAAGCTGTGAGCGGCTCAATGTTTGTGAAGAGCGCTCTAAAAGCCAGCGCAGTCACCCGAGCCGGCTGGCTCGAGTTCTCCTCGAACAAGGCCCTCCTGGCATAAAACGCTATTGGGCATAAAACGGCATGGAAGGTGGGCCGTATAGCCTTGCGTCTAAACCAGCATTTACGCCCATCACCAGCTCGATGGCTTTTTCCAGCATCAGATCCCGCCCCTCAGCCAGGGCGTACCAGTCGTCGGAAAAGCTCAGGGTGGGGGTTGCGCGGTCTGGGTAAAAGCTGCCGTCCTTGCGCTGGGCCCTCGAGGTCGTCACCTGTAAACCCGAGCCGTCGCTCAGGCGCAAGAAAATGGTGGCCGTATTGCCCACACCTGCGGTAGGCTGGCCGATTACCGGGGCCTGTCGGCCCTCTTGCAGGTCGAAGGTGAAGTACTCGGCGCATGAAGCGGTGCGCTCGTTCACCAGCAACGCCAGCGGGCCCGTCCAGTAAACGGCCTGCACCTCGTACTGTGGGCGGTCGCGCCCTCCAAACCGGAGATAGTAATAGCCCTCTTTGAAGCCCTGCTCGCTAAAGCGCAGGTTGTCCTGCAAGCGCCGGTAGGTTTCCTTTACAAAAGCACCAGCCCCCACCAGGCACTCGCTCAAGACCCCGCCTCCGTTGTTGCGCAGGTCAATGACCATCGCTTTGGCCCCCGCAACCTGGGCCTGCCGCACCAGGTCGTGGATTCGCGGCCCCACCTGCTGATACCCGCTAAAGGAAGGTATGCGCAACACCGCCACTCCGTCAGGGCGGAGGCTCAGGGTAGGCAACTGCCGCAGGGAGATAATCCGGGGGTGCACCTCGAGCACCAGGCGCTGCTGGGCCCGCTGGATGGCAAGGCTCAAAGGCGCTCCCGATGCCACGTGCTCGCGCAAAAAGTCCATTCGTTCACCTTCGGCCTGGGGTAGGGCCTGGCCGTTGATGGCCAGGATGCGGTCGCCCCGGCGCAACCCGGCTTCCTCGGCTGGGGTTTCGGCCAGCACCTCCACCACCAGCAAGCCTTCCAACCCCGGCACCACCTGGAGCTGCACCCCCAGTTGGGGACGGGCACTGCTGCTTCCGGCCAATCGCCTTTGAATCTCTGCGTAGTCTTCGGGGGTAAAGTAGCGGGTATGCCGGTCGCCATACTCGGCCACCAGCGCTTGAATTACAGCGTAGGCTTTGTTGCTGGGGCAACTTACCTCCTGGGCGCAGACCTTCTCGAGCTCAGCCTGGTACTTCTGCTTAAGTTGCTCTGGCCTGACCTGGGAAAAACCCCCATAATAGTCGTTCAGCAAGCGATTTACTTCATTGAGCAAATCCTGCGCTGGGCTGGCCAGACCAAACCCAGCCCACAACACCAGCACAACCCCCCAAAGCCGCCTATTCCCCATAGGTTATTTTTAGCGCCCAAATAGGAAAAATTGGGTTGTCTACATCACAAGGCTGCGGAACAGGCCACTGGGTTCCGGGCGGGGAAGATCGCAAAACAACCCTCTATCATCCGAGTTCCCACAACTACGCCGCACACCAGGCGGCGCAATTTATCCAGTAGAGCAAAAGCGGTTGTACTGGGTATTCGTAAGGGCCCCCGGGTTACGGCACTGCCACCTTGCTCATTTCGCTTGAGCGAAGCATGGTGGCCCAAAAAACACATCTCGCCTTGCATGTGGCCCTCACGGCATGCGAAAGGTCTTTAGCCCCAGTATCGGGTTGACCCTGGCTTGCTGCACCTTAACCTCGGCAAAAAGCACCCCGTCGGCATAAATACGGGCCCGAAAAGGGATGCGGATACCCGCAACCAGCCGCAGGTCAGAATAGAGCACCGTAAGCTGGCCCTGGCTGTTCTGGTAGCGTTCGGCAATGAGCTGGTTCTGAGCACCCACCAGGTAGGTGGTCTTGCTGCCCTGGGTGCGCACCTCCACCGCCAGTCCGCTCACGTCTCCAAAGGTACGCTGGCCCAAAAGCCGCGCCATCTCGCGCCCGCTTCCCCCCAGCCGGATGCCGTACCAGGTTTGATACAGTCCGTCGCGCAGCTCCCTGGCCAGGGCTGGCTCGAGGGCCTTGCTACCCAAGATCGCACTCCAGCTTTGCCCCCCCGCTGGCGACACCTGGAGCACCTGAATCAGCCTGGGGCCATCGCGGTACTCTAGGCGAAGCCTTTTGGAAGGAAAGTCTACATACGAAACCACCGTCAGCTGGTTTTCCACCTGTGGCCCAGAAAAGGTAGTCAGGGTGGCGGTTTCCTGGTAGGTGCGCAGGCTGGTCAGGGCCGGGCCACCGTGGGCCAGGCGCAATTTCTCCAGCAACTGCGCCGCATCCGGGGCCACCTGCGCCATCGCCAGGGCGCTCATCGCCAGCACAAAACCCACAAAGTACTTCCGGCTCGAGCTCATCTTGTACAGGGTAGCGCAGGATTCTTTGTGTCAGGTAAGCCTCGCTCCTGACCCAGCCGGGCCACCTCCCTCCCGCCCGGACTTCTCTGGTATGAGCCCCGCCTGAATCATTCCGCTAAGGGAAGGCGAGCGCAAGATGAGCTCTATAGTCCCTTACCACCCGCGCTTCAGGCGGGGGCCCCAGAAAAAGAACGAATCAAAAGGACTTCTTAGGAAAGCCCTAAAGCCACCCTGCAAAGCCGGAAAAGCCGACCCCAGTCGGCATATAGTATTGCCATGCCGGAAGAAGCCAAGCCCACCCCGCAAGACCAGCTCTCCACCACAGCACACCACATCCGCATCGCGGGCAAGGAACTGCGCTACAGCGTGACCTGTGGAACCATGGTGCTGCGCGAAGAGTCGGAAAAAGATGGAACTGCCGAGGGGCACAAGCCCAAAGCCACCGTTTTTTTCGTGGCCTATACCAAAGACGGGGTAGCAGACCAGAGCCAGCGCCCCATTACCTTCTCCTTCAACGGGGGGCCGGGATCGTCCTCGGTCTGGCTGCACCTGGGGCTTCTGGGCCCCAAACGGGTAGCGATGGGCGACGCCGGTGCGCTTACACCGCCGCCCTACCGGCTGGTGGACAACGAGCACACCCTGCTCGAGGTCAGCGACCTGGTTTTTATTGACCCGGTGGGCACCGGCTACAGCCGCATGGTCGAGGGAGAAAAAGCCAGGGAGTACCACGGCTTCAAGCGCGACCTCGAGAGCGTGGGCGAGTTTATCCGCCTCTACACCCACCGCTACGGGCGCTGGACCAGCCCCAAGTACCTGATTGGCGAAAGCTACGGCACCACCCGGGCTGCGGGTCTGTCGGGCTATTTGCAGGAGCGGCACGGCATGTACCTGAACGGCCTGATGCTGGTGAGCAGCATTCTGGACTTCAGCACCGCCCGCTTCAACCCCGGAAACGACCTGCCGCACATCCTGTTTCTGCCCAGCTTTAGCGCCACCGCCTGGTACCACCAAAAGCTCCCCCAAGACCTGCAAAAAAAGCCGCTCGAGGCCCTCCTAAAAGAAGTGGAGGCTTTCGCTGAAGGCGAGTACACCCTGGCCCTGATGCAGGGCAGCAAGCTACCGGCTACCGAGCAAAAGCGCATTGCCCAGAAGCTCGCGCGCTACACCGGCCTGTCGGAAGCCTATGTGCAGGCCTCTAACCTGCGCCTGGAGATCATGCGCTTTACCAAGGAACTGCTCCGTTCCGAACGCAAAACCGTGGGCCGGCTGGACAGCCGCTTTACCGGCGTCGACCGCGACGCCGCCGGGGCCACCTTCGAGTACGACCCCAGCTACGCCGCCATCCAGGGGCCCTACACTGCCACCCTCAACCAGTACGTGCGGCAGGACCTGGGCTTCCAGAGCGACCTACCCTACGAGATTCTGTCCAACCTCTACGAGAACTGGAGCTACAAGGAGTTCGAGAACCAGTACCTGAATGTGGCCGAGACCCTGCGCAAGGCCCTCTGCATGAACCCCTTCCTGCGGGTGTACGTGGGCAGCGGCTATTACGACCTGGCCACCCCCTATTTCGCCACCGACTACACCCTGAACCACCTGGGCCTGGAGCCGCACCTGCAAAAGAACATCCAGGTGCACTACTACCCCGCCGGGCACATGATGTACGTGCACCAGCCCTCGCTGGCCCAGCAAGCCGCCGATTTGAAGGCCTTTGTGCTGGGCAAAAAACCCACCTCCAGGCGTAGGAAGTCGGCTGGCAGCTAGAGCGCTCTTCACAATCATTGAGCCACAACTTGATGGCTTTATCCTGCACAGCACAGTGGCCTTCCGGATGGGAGGTCACGTCTGTGAAGGGTGCGATAAGGCAGGCGTGGACTCGAGACCAGTGCCAGTTGGTAGCATGGGGCCATGCGAATGGGGGTTTTGCTCACACCCGGTTTCCTCGAGGCCGAAGCGGCTTTGGTCATGGAAGTGGCCCGACTGCTGGGCTGGGAACGGTTTACCGTAGCCAGGGGCCGCACCGCGCTCGAGGGCAGCGCGGGCGCAGTCTGGACACCCAAATACACCTTCGCCGCCCGGCCCGAGCTGAACCTGCTGGTCATTCCGGGCGGCCCCCAGATGCGCAAACTGGGGCGCGACAGCGAGCACCAGGACTGGCTGGGCGAGGTATGGGGCGGCCTGCGGGCGGTGTTTGCGGGGGCCAACGCTGCGCTATTTTTGTGGGAGGCAGGCTATGTCTCGGGTCAGGTGGCGGCCCACCCCATCGCCCTAGAGGCCCTGGCCGGAACTGCTTTAGAACGCAGCCAGGAGCCTTATCACTGGCAGGACAGGGTCTGCACCACCCAGGGCTACCTGGCCCTGGCCGGGGCCGTGCTGGACTGGGCTGGTTTCTCCGAGGAAGCCAGGGGCCACCTGGGCCTTTGAAAATCAGAAGTATCTGGTTTCTTTTTGTGCTCAGGAGGTCTATGGGAGGTTTTTAGTTGCCCGCTTGGCAAGTTTCTCATCCAAAGTGGCTACCCCATCGCCAAAAGCCTCCGCGCTATGGCTCAGAAAAGCATCCACAAAGCTCAATCCACCCGACCCGGCCTCTTGAAGGGCCAGATACACTGCTTCTTCCTCCAAAACTTCAATACCTTCCCTATCCAGCAGCGCCCTCAACGCTTGGCTCACTTCTTGTTTCGGTATACGGTAGAACGAGCGCAAAGTGTAAAATGATTCGGCCACCACTAAGGGATGAATACGTAGGATGTAGCGCCCCTCCTCCGCCCCGCGAAAAACCTCCAAGGATTTTGCGGCGAGTGGGTGCATCTCTGAAAATCCGTATGCCAGAATAAAGCATGAAAGAGTGGAAAACGAAAG
>NZ_JBEVAL010000067.1:0-14229 GCF_051297115.1 Meiothermus cerbereus | reverse complement strand
ATGCATAGCACCCCCTCTTTTTTCACATCCCTGGGGGCAAGGTCAAGTAGCACACGAAGGTATGTTTGTCAACTAGATAAAACCTCCACTGTAAGGGTACGTTTATTAGCTATCCTAAACTCGCACGCTCTGGTTTGCAGAACCTCCACAAAATCCCATAATGGGCGAGTAATACCTGGGGCTCGAGGGACCAGAATGATTATCTGCCCACCTTTGAAGCCAAGTCATCGCCATAAAGCAAACCAGGTGGGACTAACGTACCTTGCCCCAAGCAGTCCTGGATAGTGTAAATAAAATATGTTTAGAGAGTTGGTGGCTTGGCAGATTCATGCCGCGTTTAAATCCAGTGCAAAAATTGCAACCCAGACCTTACAGAATACCTGCACCTTTTCCAGAGTGGTACCAGGCAAACCCGCGCTTGTTTGGTACGACCGAGGCCAGGCTCCAGGCAGATGGCTTTAATCTGCCCTGAAACAGGGAGGTAAAGAAAAGATGTGTTTGGGAATACCGTATGAAATTGTGGAGATAGTAGATCAGGACAGTGCCGTTCTTAAGTTGGGCAACACTACGCGGCACTGTTTTATTGGACTACTTGAAGACGTGCAGGTAGGCGATTGGGTGCTGTTGCATGCAGGTCAGGCCATCGAGAAGATTAGTGCTTCCGAAGCTCAGGAAAACTTGAAACTTATTCACTTATACATGACTGGCGAAACAGCAGAGGACTCCACATGAACGGACTTTTTGCGTTTATTGAGCAGATGGAGGCCCATTCTCAAGAGGCCAAGGCTCTAGTAATCCCTCTGTTGGAGAACCTGGATTCCGAGCTTCCTTGGACCAGCAGCAATTTCTGGGCCTTGTACCAGATGCGTCACCAGCACGACCCAGTCATTCAGCAGGCTCTCGAGCACCTTAGACAGTATGCAATTCCCCTGCTCGAGTACGAAGAACAACTCGCCGACCTGGACTTAGAAACCTTTACTGAAAAAATGGCTCAAATCGAACAACGCTTTTGGGAGGAGTGCTATACCCAGGCACGGGTTTTGTCGAGCGAAACCGAAGCCTCGTTGTTCTTGTGTAATGCACACACCCTACATGAATCTGATGTGCGTGGTCTGGTCAAACAAAATCTGTGGGATGTAGAGGCGATTTCAACGATGCTGAGAGTCCCCACCAACTGCCCAACCTGCAAGCGCGGAATCCAGCGCATTGTGCTGGAAGAGCTCAAACAAGCCAAAGCCCTCAAGACACTAGCCTAATTTCCAGGAAAACTATGCAACTTCCCATTACCTTTTCCCCGCGTGCCTACCCCGTTTATAGAGCACAGGACTTACCCCAGGCCGCCCAGCTACTTGCAGAAGCCGCCGAGCGCGAAGGATACCGTGTGGTTGCAGTTCATCCCTTGTTTCAATATGCAGGGGAAGATTACAGCGGCCCCAAAGTGGTGACCCTCGAGCTAGACGCACCCAAGCTAGATCGAGCTTTTTTATCGGCAAAGCCCGAGATGGGGCTATGGCTTCCCTTACGCGTCACACTATTCGAGAAAGAAGGAACCTTATGGGTTGTAATGCTGGATGTTGCGGTTTTTCGCAAGCTCCTAGGTGAGCTGCCTGCCGAGGGCAGCCGCTTGCTGGACTGGATGGAGGTCACGCAAGAAATCCTCCTCAAAGCTTTGACAGGATAGCCAAGACCCCTTTCGGTAAGCATAAGAAACCCGTATAAACCGCATTTTTTCGTAGGACGTTTGTCCTGTTGCATGCACATGACCTCCATGCTAGGTTTGGCCTTGATTGTGTTTGTGGTAGCTTTTTGTAAAGCAAAAGGAGGTTGTTAGTGTGTCTTGCCATCCCCGGTAAGGTTGTGCAATTCAACGACGAGTTCCACCACTTTGCAACTGTCGAGGTTTCAGGAGTGCGCCGCCAAGTCAACCTGGATCTGCTTTCGCAAGAAGAGGTTTCTCTGGGTGACTGGGTGCTGATTCACGTGGGCTTTGCCATGAGCAAGATCAGCGAAACCCAAGCCATGGAGCAACTTGATTTGCTGACCAGGCTGGGCGAGGCCGACGCAGCCCTGGAAGAACTCGAGGGCTACCAGTTTGCCGAAGAGGAGCAAAGGCCAGATGCCCCCAGTTGATCTCGAGTTTTACAGTAGCTGCACCCTCGACCAGGACGGCTGCACCACCTGTGGTGATGTGGCGGTGCCGGTCTACGTAGTAAAAGTAGAAGGCTACGAAGCCCTGGTAGAAGACCGTTTGGGTCAGCAGGCCAGCGTAGCCACCGACCTGTTTCCCGACCTGCAAGTAGGTGATGTGCTCCTGGTGCATATGGGCGTCGCCATTCACAGGCTACCCCCACCCTCGAGCGCACAGGAGGAACCGTGAAATACATCGACGAGTTCCGCAACCCCCAGCTCATCGAAAAAGCGGCTGCAGAAATTCGCCGCCTTGCCCATCCCGAACGGCGCTACCGCATCATGGAGGTCTGCGGCGGGCACACCCATGCCATTTACCGCTTTGGCCTGCAGGATTTGCTGCCCCAGAACCTCGAGCTCATTCACGGGCCTGGCTGCCCGGTGTGTGTGCTGCCCATGGGCCGGGTGGACGAGGGCCTGAAACTGGCCCAGATTCCACAGGTCACCCTTACGGCCTTTGGCGACATGATGCGCGTTCCCGGCCAGATGGGCTCGCCCCTCGAGCTAAAGGCAAAAGGCGCGGATATCCGCATGGTGTACTCACCGCTCGATGCGCTCAAGCTGGCCGAAAAAAACCCCGACCGGCAGGTGGTCTTTTTTGCTATAGGTTTCGAGACCACCACCCCCTCCACGGCCCTCACGGTGTTGCGGGCGCAAAAAATGGGCATCGAAAACTTCACTGTCTTTAGCAACCATGTCAACATCATTCCGGCCATGCGGGCCATTCTGGACTCGCCCGAAATTGGCCTGGATGGCTTTATCGGGCCGGGGCATGTTTCTACCGTGATTGGCGCAGAGCCCTACGAGGCCATTGCCAGGGAATACGGAAGGCCGGTGGTCATCTCGGGCTTTGAGCCGCTCGACCTCTTGCAAAGCCTGGTGATGTTGCTCAGGCAACTCAACCAGGGCCGGGCCGAGGTGGAAATTCAGTACGAGCGGGCAGTTTCCTGGGAAGGCAACCGCGCCGCCCAGGCGGTTATGGCGCAGGTCTTCGAGCTCCGCCCCACCTTCGAGTGGCGGGGGCTGGGCTTCATTGCCAATTCGGCCCTCAAGTTGCGCCCGGCATTTGCTGCCTGGGACGCCGAGGTGCGCTTTGGGGTGGCAGGGGTGCGCGCTACAGAACCGGGAGACGCCCAGTGCGGCGAGGTGCTGCGGGGCCTGCTCAAGCCGCCCCAGTGCAAGCTTTTTGGTAAGGCCTGTACCCCCGAGCACCCCCTGGGTGCACTGATGGTCTCATCGGAAGGGGCTTGTGCCGCTTACTACAATTACCACCGGGGCCCGGTGGCGGCAGAGGACTGAAGCCATGAGCAAAACAACATCCATTCGCTTCAAGGACAACCAGATCGAGCTTGCCCACGGCGCGGGGGGTAAGGCCAGCCGCCGACTAATCGAGGGGCTAATTGCCCCCATTCTTGGCAACCCCACGCTGAACGATGCGGCTTTGCTCAGTCTGGACACCTCGTCGCTGGCCTTTACTGCCGATAGTTTTGTGGTCAGGCCCCTGCGTTTTCCGGGGGGATCTATCGGCGAGCTGGCGGTAAACGGTACCGTCAACGACCTGGCGGTCTCGGGGGCCAGGCCCCTGGCGCTGCTCTCGAGCCTGATTCTGGAGGCGGGCCTGGCGGTCGAAACACTGCAAGCCGAGCTCGAGGCCATGCAAGCAACGGCCCAGCGGGCGGGGGTAGCGGTGCTGGGGGGCGATACCAAGGTGGTGGAGCACGGCCAGGCCGATGGGCTTTATATCAGCACCAGCGGCATTGGCCTGGTGGACAGCCGGGTTGCGCTTTCGGCCAAGGCAGTGCGTCCGGGCGACCAGATTCTGTTATCTGGCCCGATTGGCGACCACGGCATTACCGTGCTGCTGGCGCGGGGGGAACTCGACCTCGAGGCCGACCTGAAATCCGACACCCGCTCGGTCTGGCCCCTGGTAGAGGCCCTCATCGAAGCAGCAGCCCCCGGCCTGCGCTGGATGCGCGACCCGACCCGGGGTGGGGTTGCCACTGCCCTCAACGAGCTGGCCCGCGAAACCCGGCTGGCCCTCAGGCTCGACGAGGAGGCCATCCCTGTGCGCGAGGCGGTGCGGGGGGCCTGTGAAATTTTGGGCCTGGATCCCCTACACATTGCCAACGAAGGGCAGTTTATCGCCATTGTGTCCAGCGAGTTTGCCGAGGCTGCGCTCGAGGCCGTCCGGCGTAGCCCTGGTGGTCAGGAGGCCGTGCTGGTGGGCGAGGTACTCGAAAAACCGGGTGGGGTGGTCTATACAACCAACGGGTATGGCTCGAGCCGGGTCGTGGATATGCTGGTGGGCGACCCCTTGCCCAGAATTTGCTAGGGGGAAATTGTGCTGGAGCTTTTCGGTACACCTAGCTGTGCTTTTACCGCCGAGTTGCGCGAAGATTTGCAGTGGCGGGGCCTGGAGTTTATAGAATACGACGTGGAGTCCGATGCAGAAGCGCTAAAGCGCATGCTGCGCCTAACCCACGGCCAGCGAACCGTACCGGTGCTGGTGCAGGATAACCAGGTGGTACAGGTTGGCTGGCAGGGGCGGGGCTGTGTGGTTGGTAAGGATTCATAGCCAGGCACACAAGGCCCGGGTTTCCTCATTAGAGCGCTCTGCACAAATATTGAGCCACTCATCACTTGAGTGCTTTGTCCTGCATAACACAGTGGCCTACCGGGCGGGAGACCACGTCTGTGGAGCGTGCGATAAGAGCTGCTGCTCACCGTGCTTCAGCTAAGGGCTCCCGCAACGCATCAAGTTATGCTTCCTCGTTCAGCTCAAGATTGAGGCAATAACCAGACTGACCACCAGAGTTCCGACAAAAGCCGCACCCAGCGTGATCCAAATCTTGCCGCTTTCTCGCAGGTTCATGCTCGACTGTACCGCCAGATAGGCAAAGTAGACGTTGATAACCAGGGCCGCTATAACCAGCAAGGGAATCAGAAAGATGCCAATTAGGGTGATCAGTAGAATCAGGCTAATCACCGCGAACAGCACGTTAATGGGCGCCCAGAACAAAGCAAAGGTATAAGCCACGTTGTCCAGCGTTCCAGTACCCCCTTGCGACTTGCCCACGTAGTGCACCAGGTAGGTGAAAACCAGAAACCCTACAATGGTGCCAATAATGCCGCTCAGGAAGCCACTTACCCCTCCTCCCAGGCCAAGCAAACCCGTAATCACCGAGGCAATCAGCACGTAGATGATGGCTTCGCGAAGGGTGCCTTTGTCTTCGTACTGTTCGAAGGTTTCTACGCTGGGTTTGCTTAATACCTGGACGCTCTGGCCAACCATGTTCATCACGGTGTCGGTAATGGACGGCGTTGTGTTCATCGTGTGTCCCCCTTTTGCTTTTGCTGCTAATGTAGTTTACTACGAAAATAAAGGCCTGGCTGGATGGTCATGTCCCTCTCATGCAAAAGCCCAATAGGATTGAGCCATGCGTTTGTGGATTGCTCTCCTGCTCGTTTTAGGCCTGGCCTGGGCGCAAAACAACGCCGGGCCAGAACCCGCTGCCCCTGGCGCATACGCCATTGCCCGCATAGTGGCGCTTGGTCAAGAGAGCGCAACCGTACGCATTGGAAACCAGCTTAAAAAAGCGGAACTGCCTGCGGATGCGCTCGATTTTCGCGTCGGGCAGCTGGTGGTGGTCTACCAGGCCGATGGCAAGACCTACCTCGCCGAGCCCTACAGGCTGCAATACCTGTGGATGTTGCTGGGGCTATTTGTGCTGGCTACGGTGGCGCTGGGCCGTGGCAAGGGCTTGCGGGGCCTGCTGGGTACGGCGGCCAGCATGGGTGTTCTGGCCTATTTTGTGGTGCCGCAGATTGCTGCCGGCAACAACCCACTGCTGGTTACCTTTGTGGGAGCTTTTGGCATCCTGGCGCTCTCGATTTATTTCGTGCACGGCATCAACCGCAAAACCAGTGCGGCCCTTGTCGGCACCACCTTTGCCGCGCTTTCGGCTTTGGTGCTGTCGGCCCTGCTCACAGAGTGGATGCAGTTTACCGGCCTGACCTCGGAGGAAGCCTTTTTAGCCCGATTCCAGCTTGGGGGCAACCTGGATCTGGTCTCGCTGTACCTGGCCGGGGTGGTGGTGGGGGCCCTGGGTGCTCTGAACGATGTAACCGTCACGCAGGCCGCCGTCGTGCAGGCCCTGGTTCAGGCCAACCCTCGCTACAGCGTGCGGGAGCTTTACACCAGGGGCATGGCGGTGGGCTTTGACCACATTGGCAGCCTGGTCAACACCCTGATTCTGGCTTACGCGGCAGGCTCGCTTCCGCTGCTGCTGCTCTTCAGCCAGAGCGATGTCCCGCTGGCGTTGCTGCTCAACAACGAAACCTTCGCCGCTGAAATCGTGACCATGCTGGTTGGTTCGCTGGCACTGGTACTGGCGGTTCCCCTTACCACCCTGGTGGCGGCGTGGCTGCTGCGGGGTCGAAAGCTGGACTACATCGAGCGGCGGTGGCCTGGGTCTTAATGGTGAACCCCGCCCTCACCGTGGACATGGCCGTGCTCGAGCTCCCCTGGCTCGGCAGGGCGCACGCTGTGGATGGTAAAGCGGTACTCGAGGGTCTTTCCTGCCAGGGGCGGGTTGGCATCCAGCATAACCCGCTCCCCCTCAATGGCGACCACGCGGTACAGCAGGGGTTCGCCTTGCGGTCCCTCGCCGCTGTAGCCTCCGCCCAGTCGGGGAGGGTCGGGCAACTCACTGGCCATCACCTGGGTACAGAGGGCCGGGTTATAGGGTTCCGGGGGCACCACCTCCTGGTAGCTGCCTGGAGCTTTGCCCAGCAAGGCCACCTCCAGGCCCCTGGGCAGCTCGGGGGCGTGGCCCATCAGGATGGTTTTGGGGAGGCCGTCGGTGCCCTCGAGCTTGTGGCCCTCCACCCATAGCTCATATTCCAGTTTCACTACGCTGTTGGTATCTACCCACATCGGATGCCTCCTGGCCTGCTGGTAGCATTATGGCCCCCGGCATGCCTCAGGAAAAACGGGCTTATTGGGCTTACCGGCTCGCTTGCTAGGCTGGGGTCGCCCGCCGAAGTATTCTTGTGGCCTCCAGGGCTTATATCAAATCTCATACCTAAGCGCTACAATCCCGTTAGATGCAGTATTTTCTTGCTTTGATGGTAGGTATAGCCTCCCTGGGCTTTGCACAACCTCGAGTGGGCACCGAAAGTGACCTTACCCGCCTGGTTTTTACCATCCCCGGCGAGGCGAAATTTAGCCTGAGCCGTCAGGGCAACGAGGTGGTCATCCGATTTTGGGGCACGCCCCCGCGCACCCTGCGAACCTTGCTCAACACCCCCCAGGTTGTGGGCTACCGCGCCGCCCCCAGTCCGGGTGGCTCGACCTATGTGGTAACCCTCAAAGCGGGCACGAGCTACCGCACCCAGGCGCTTTCCAACCCCCGCCGTCTGGTGCTCGAGGTGCAGAGCAGCAGTACCACCCGACCCCGCGCCAAAGCGCCCGCGCCGGTGGTGGTGCTCGACCCCGGCCATGGGGGCCTGGACCCCGGCGCAGTAGGATTCGTACGCGAAGAGGAAGTGGTGCTCGACATCGCCCTGCGCACCAAGCGGCTGCTCGAGGCCAGGGGCATCCAGGTGGTGCTTACCCGCAGCAGCGACCGCCACCTGTCGGCCAGCAAGGCCACCGACCTGGGGCTGCGGGCCGCCATGGCCGATAGCAAGCGCACCCTGTTTGTCTCCATCCACGCCAACGCCGCCGAGCGGGCAGCCCAGGGGATTGAGGTGTACTACTTCGGCGAGACCATTGACCAGCGGCTTTTGTCCAAAGCCATTTTGGAGAACGGAAGCGGTGCTTTAGGGCAGCGCCTGACCCAGGAAGCCCGGAGCGTGGCCCAGCGGCTCATGAGCGACTTGCTGGCCCAGGCCAACCTCAAGTTTTCCGAGCAGCTCGCCCTCAAAACCCTGCGCGCCATGGTGCGCGAGACCGGCGCGGTGAGCCGGGGGGTTCAGACAGCGCCCTTTTACGTCATCCGCAACGCCCGCATTCCGGCCATCCTGGTCGAGGTGGGCTTTGTGAACCACCCGACCGAAGGCAAAAAGCTGGGCACAAGCGCCTACCGCGCCCAGCTTGCCAGCGGGCTGGCCGAGGGCATTGTGGCCTTTTTGAACAGCGGCAACGCCCAGCGTTAAAAGGCATTCAAGCGGTGTATTCAAGCATCACCTCGGACAAAGGTGGCCGTGCGAATACCCAGCCTTCCCAAACCGTCCTGGCGCGCCGGGCTGCAGGGGGCAGGTTGCTCAATAGGCCTTTACGATAAGCCAGCCCTGCCTGTTGCACGATCCAGGCCTCGTAGGCCTCTACAAAGGGATGCAGGGCCTCGAGGCCCCAGGCACAGTTAACAGTCTCGGCCCGACCGGGCAGGGCCGGCAGGGTGCTGTCATCCTCCAACAGAAAAAAACCCTCGGCAGGTCGCAGATAGACCAGCACACCCTGGGGGGTCTTTTGCCAGGCGGCGCTAGAGTGCAGCCCCACCCCCTCCTTGCGGTAGATGCTCGAGCCCTTTCCCAAAGGGTTGGGGTATTTCCTGAAGCCGAAGGCCTCGAGGTAGCCCGCCAGCACGTCCTGGCCCCACAGCCAAAACTGCACCGCGAGCGGATTTTGAGCTGGATGGCAGTTCATGATCGGAGCATCTGCACAAAACGTTAAAGGCAGTGTGGTGGATTTTGTGGGCTCGAGGCCTCGCCTGCACAGGTCGAAGCAATACCTTTTTGCCAGAGCGAAAGCGTTGGGCCAAGCGTTTCAACCGAAACAGGCCACACCCCTCCAAGCAACTCTCCCTTTTGCCTATCCTTCCGCACAGTGCAGCATCTATCACCGGAAGGCCTGGCAGATGGCCTGACCATTGGCCTGAATCAGCTTGAGGTAGGTATTGACGGTGTTGTCAAAAGCATCGGAGTAGATGCGCACGATGCGGGCCCCGGTGGCCTCGGCCAGGGCGCGGGCCTGGTTCTGGGAAAACTGCGGTTCGACAAAGATCACCCGCACGCCCTCCTTCTTCATGGCCTGGGCCAGCCGGGCCAGGCTGGCGGGACCGCGCTCCTGCCCCACAAAATCAGCGATGCTTCCAATGCTGGTGAGCTTGTAGTAGCGGTTAAAGTAGCCAAGCGAGGCGTGCTGGGAGACCAGCTTGCGGCGGGCCGGAGGAATACTTGCC
Source organism: Meiothermus cerbereus (assembly GCF_051297115.1). Lineage (GTDB taxonomy): Bacteria > Deinococcota > Deinococci > Deinococcales > Thermaceae > Meiothermus > Meiothermus cerbereus_A. The sequence continues at coordinate 4,858 of NZ_JBEVAL010000067.1, read as the reverse complement.
AGGCAGCGCTGCACCTCGGCATCGGCCTGGCGGATCTGGTCGATGTACCGGGCGGCGTTCTGGGTGTAGGCTGCCCGCCCGGCAGGGTCTAGCGATATTAGGGTGTCGCGTATTTTCTGCACGTAGCGGATGCCGTAGGTGGGGTCGAGCCACAGGTGGGGGTCGTAGGCACCGTGCTGGTGGTCGTGCTCCTTCTCCTGCCGGTGGCCTTCTTTTTCGGCCACCTCGATCAGGTTGGGCATCCCGTCGGCCAGCTCCACCACCCGGGCTTTGCGGGGTAGCTGGGCCTCGAGCTTATGCAAAAACGGCTCGAGCGCAAGCCCGTTGGCAAACACCACCCTGGATTTAGCAATGGCCTGTATGACCGAAGGACGCGGCTCGAAGCTGTGGGGGTCGCTCCCATCGGGCACCACCTGCACCACCGAAACCCGGCCACCCCCCACATTTCGCACCATGTCGGCAATAAAACCAGTGGTGGCCGCAACCGGTACTCCCTGAGCCTGCACCCCAGCAAAACCCAGGGCCAGTACAAATCCCATCTGAACGATACCTCGCATGGATAGCCTCCTTACACTTCTGTCTATAATGATAACTCATTATCACATTGTCAAGGCCCGACTCTGGTATTCTGAAGCACATGGAGCGTTCCACCCGCCAGCGGCAAGCCATCCGTGAGGTGATGCGAGAGCTCAACCGACCCCTCTCCCCCACCGAGGTGCTCGAGGCGGCCCGCCACAAAGTACCCGGCCTCGGCATCGCCACCGTATACCGTACCCTCAAAGGGCTGGTTGAAGAAGGCAGCGCGGTTCCAGTCGAGCTACCGGGAGAGGCCCCGCGCTACGAGTTATCCGGCAAAACACACCACCACCACTTCCACTGCACCCTCTGTGGCAAGGTGTTTGAGCTCGAGGGCTGCCCCGGCGACTTTTCCTTTATGCTGCCCAAAGGATTCAAAACCGAGAAGCACGAAATCGTGCTGTATGGGCGCTGTTCAGAATGCTTGTAGTAAGGCCTTTAGCTCTGCAGCATCAATCTCGCCAATGTGGCGGTTCACCAGGGTACCTTCAGCATCGTAGAAAAGCGTGACCGGCAGGCCCTGAATACGCAGCGGCTCGCTAAGCCTGGCCTCGGGATCGAGCAGCACATTGGGTATTTTTAGCCCGAGTTCTTTCTCAAAAGCCCTCACGGCCTCTGGGCCATCGCTGATGTTCAAAAAAACGAAATGAACCTCGGGGTTGGCCCGGGCCGCCTCCACCAGCAGGGGCATCTCGCGGCGGCACGGCCCACACCAGGTGGCCCAGGCATTGAGCACAATGGGTTTGCCCTTGAAGTCGGCCAGATTGACCATCTGACCATCCATTTGCTCGAGGGTAGCCGAGGGCAACACTTCTACCCTAGAGACGGCTTTTGGCTGCAACAGCCAAAAGCCCAGCAAACCTGCCAAAGGAAGTGCAAACCACATCCAAAGTTTCATCTGGTAAAGGATACGATAATCCGGGTATCTCGGCGAAACAGAATACACATCGCACCGCCGTGCCAGAAAGCCCCACATTATCCAGAAATCTGCGACCAAAGCCAGTAAAGCACCAGCCCAAAACCCGCTAGCACAAAAACAAGCGCCCACAACGCGCTGCGCCCCTGCCCTTTTGTCTTACCGGCCCCTTTTCCCATGTGGGCCTGGCTGCTGCCATTGAACGCCCGCCGGATTGCGCGGGCCTCCGTCTCGCCGAATAGCGGCCTGTCCTGAGACCGGTCTCTGGCCGTGCGCCAATCATCCCGCGCATGGTTACCCAAAAACTGGGCTGTGGGCATTGGTGCAGGTGGGGCTGGTGGTTGAGTATTCGGCTCGAGCTGGGCCTCCAGGCTATCGGCCAGGGCCTGCAGCTCGAGGTTGTACGGAGCCACCTCCAGGGCCTGGTTCAGGGCCTCCTGGGCCTTGAGGGGTTCCTCGGCTTTCAGCAAGGCGCGCACGCGCAGCACGTGCAGATCGAGGTTATCGGGGTCTTCCAGCAAACCTTCCCACGCGCACTTGGCTGCTTGCCTGGCGTCGCCAAGCAACAAGAAAGCCTGGGCCCGAACCCGCCAGTACTCCGGCCAGCCCAGGTCAGCCCAGGAAACCCTGTCCAGCACTTGCAGGGCCTGTGCAGCCTCTCCTTTAGCCAGGTGCTTTAGTGCTCGTTCGATTCCGGTTGCAGCATCGAGTTGGGCCATGAGGTGGTGTAGGTAGGTCTCCCCTGCCCTAACCCTAGCAAGGCCCTGGGCCCAGGCTGGTGATTTTTGCACCCCCCCGCGTTACAAAGCCCCATCCTGGCGAAGCCGGGGTGGGGCCTTCTGGGTGTTCGCAGGTTAGTTCCGCAGGGGCTTGCCGGTCTTGAGGGTGTGGGCGATGCGCTCCTGGGTTTTCTTGGTACCCAGCAGCTTCAGGAAGCCCTCGCGCTCTAAGTCCAGGATGTCCTGCTCGGTTACTTCGCGGGCCGGCCCATCGCCACCGCACAACACATAGGCCACCGCATTCCCCACCACCACGTCATGCTCGCTGGCCTGCTTGGCTTCCTGGAACTGCCACAGCGCATAGCGCAGGTTGCCCAGCGCATCTTTGCCCAAGGCACGAACCTTGGCGGGTGGTTGTGGGACGAAGTCGGGGGCCATAAAGAGCACCCGGCGCTTGGCGTCGGCAATCAGGCGGTCGCGGTTCATGCTGATGCCGTCACTCTGGCGCAAAAAGCCCATGTTGCGGGCCTCGAGCGCACTGGTCGAGGTCTGGGCCAGCATAATCATCTGGAAGGCCCGCTTGACCCCTCCAAACAGGTCGATCTCGGGCCCGTAAGCCGAAAGCTCCTGGGTAAAGCGGAACAGCAGTTCCTTGGTGCCGCCCCCGCCTGGCAACAAGCCCACCCCGGTCTCGACCAGGCCCATATAGAGCTCGGCGTGGGCCTGAATGGCGCTGGAGTGCAGGCTAAACTCGGCCCCGCCCCCCAGGGTAAGCCCGAAGGGCGCCGCCACCACCGGGAAAGGCGAGCGGCGCAGGCGCATGGAGGTCTGCTGGAAACGGCGGGTAGCCAGCTCGAGGTCGTCCCAGGCCCCTTCCTGCGCGGCCATCAGCACCAGCGCCAGGTTGGCCCCTGCGCTGAAGGTGCGGGGGTCTTCGTGCCCGATCACCAGACCAGCGTAGCCATGGGCATCCACCCAGTCCAGCGACTTGTGCAGCCCGGAGATCGAGCCCTCACCCCAGGTGCCCATTTTGGCGCGGTTTTCGTATAGGGCTACCCCGTCGCCCAGGTCTAAGAGGGCATACTCCTTCCCCTCCAACAGGGTCTTGCCTGCTGCCTTGAGCGGCTCGAGGCGGATAACCCCTTCCTCCGAGGGAATGGGGTGGTACTGCCCATCGAAGCCCAGGTACTGCCCGTCCTTGTAGAAGCTCCCCTGGGCCTTCTTGAGCAGTTCGGGCTCGGACAGGCCCAGCTCGGCAAAGCCCTTGCGCAGGTAGTCCAGCCCCACCGCGTCCATGTTCTTGAAGGGGCCTTGATCCCAGGCAAAACCCCACTCCAGCGCCCGGTCTACCGAAACGATGTCGTAGGCGATTTCCTGGGCTTTCTCGAGGGCATAATGGGCGTTAATCAAAAACAGCTTGCGGACGAAAGCCCCGTACTTGCCGGGCAGGTCGCCCACCCGCTTTAAGCGCTCATTCAGGGGCAGGTCTTTGATGGCCGCAATCTCATCCAGGCGCAGCTTCTGCTGGGGCTTGTACTCGCCGCTGGTGTAGTCGTAGGTGTAGATGTCCTTGCCCACCTTCTTGTAGAAGCCAGCCCCGGTCTTCTCGCCTAGGTGGCCCTGCTGGATGAGCTGCTCAACCCAGTCGGGCATGCGGAAGTCTTCGCCGGTGGTGTGCGAAAGCTCGGTGGAAACCAGCTTGAGCACGTCCAGGCCGGAGATGTCGCCGGTGCGGAAGGTGGCGCTCTTGGGGCGGCCTACCAGCGGGCCGGTGAGCGCGTCTACTTCGTCGATGGTGAGGCCCTCCGAGATCATCAGGCGCATGGCCTGGGTCATGCCAAATACCCCCAGCCGGTTGGCAATGAAGCCAGGGGCGTCCTTGCAGATCACCGTGCCCTTGCCCAGAATGCGCTCACCAAACTGGCGCATGGTCTGTAGCACTGCCGGGTCGGTCTCGGGGGTGGGGATCAGTTCTAAAAGGTGCAAGTAGCGCACCGGGGCGAAGAAGTGGGTGCCCAAAAAGCGCTTGCGGAAGGCTTCACCCCGGCCTTCCAGCAGGGTCTTCATGGGGATGCCGGAGGTGTTGGAGCTCACGATGGCCTGGGTCCCCAGGGCCTCCAGCCGGGCAAACAGGGCCTGCTTGGGCTCAGGCTTCTCGACGATAACCTCTACGATCCAGTCGCAGTCTTTCAGCTTTTCCAGCTCGTCGGTGGTGCCGAGCTCAATCAGGGCTGCGCGGCTTTTGTCCATAAAGCTGGCCGGCTTGCTCTTGAGTTGACGCTCGAGGCCTTTTTTGACCAGCTCGAGCCTGTCTTCCTGCCCCGGCATATCCAGCATCACCACCGGCACCCCTGCCGAGGCGGCCAGCGCCGCAATCGCACCACCCATGGTACCTGAACCAACCACACCAATTTTCTTGATTCGCATGTTCCCTCCAGACCAGATCGTCGCGGACAGCACATGGCTCACAGCTTTTTGCTACCTGGCTATCAGCCATTGGCTATTTTTATACCGAGTCAAAGTTTATAACAAGTCGGTTGTCCGCGTCTAGCTAGTGTAACCGGTCAACACATCTGAGACTCTTGGGGAACCGACTCCGCCTGTAGTTTAGCCAGGAACTCCAGGGGAGCCAAGCCTTCCAGGGCCA